>CALKMV010000060.1 GCA_938091485.1 uncultured Luminiphilus sp. | reverse complement strand
CAGCAGGATATCGATGATGTGGTGCGCGCCTTTGCCGAAGGCGCCCGCGATGCCCAGCGGCTGGGTTTCGACGCGGTGGAGATCCATGGGGCGCACGGTTATCTGGTGGATCAGTTTTTCTGGGAAGGCACCAATCAGCGTACTGATGGTTACGGTGGGTCAATGGCTGCCCGCAGTCGTTTTGCCATCGAAATTATCGAGGCTTGTCGGGCAGAGGTTGGGCCTGACTTTCCCATTATTTTGCGCTGGTCCCAATGGAAGCAGCAGGACTTTACCGCCCGGCTAGCACCCACACCGCAACTTCTGGAGGCATTTCTGCAGCCGCTTATCGACGCCGGCGTTGATGCGTTTCACTGCAGTCAGCGCCGCTTTTGGGAGCCTGAATTTGAAGATTCTGATTTGAATTTGGCAGGTTGGGTGAAGAAACTCACAGGCATGCCGACGATCACGGTAGGGAGTGTCAGCCTCGATCAGGATTTCATCCTGCAACCCACTGAAGGTGAAGGCGCGGTCAGTGAGCCGGCCTCCATCGATCGATTGCTAGAGATGATGGGCCGGGGTGAGTTTGATCTTGTCGCTGTGGGCCGTGCACTCATCGCCAATCCGGACTGGCCAAAAGTGGTGCGTTCGGGGGACACCTCGGGGCTGCGTGCTTTTAGCAAGGATCAACTCGCAACTCTGGACTGACAAGCCAGAAAAATTTGCCTATATTGGCGGCTGTCACCAAGCTGTCACAGGTCGACCTCACAATACGACTGTGAGTGTATCTGGCTCGCTTCGCCTACCCACTCACGTGCTTCTTTTTCCCAGGAGACTCGTTATGAAATATCCTTTTGCATCCCTTTTCGCAGGCCGCGTGCTCTCGAAGGCGGTTGCCGGCGCCACTCTGGTGGGCCTGGCGAGCGCTGTTCCCGGCGTCTACGCGCAGGAAACCTCAGCGACGGTTCGCGGCGCGGTTAGCACCAGCAGTGGCGAGGCACTGGCCGGTGCCACGGTGATCGTGACCAGTAATGCCACCGGCGTGAGTAAAACCGTCACCACTGACGAAGGCGGCTATTACTCTGTGCGCGGGCTGCCGGCCGGTGTGGCCTACGACATCGTGGTCGACGCCAACGGTTGGCAAAAGGCCTCTACGGAGAGTCTGGCGTTACAGGTAGGTCAATCTGAGGTGATTAACTACCGGCTGGATGCCGAAGAAGAGGTCATCGTGATGGGTACGCGCGTTGCGGTGGACACCGCCGTGGGCCCCAACGCGGTGTTTGATCTGGCTAGCCTTCAGGACTCCCCGTCTATCAACCGCAACATCAACGACATTATCCAGCAAGATCCTCGTCTTTATGTGGACCAGTCGAGAGGTGATGTTGACGCGGTGCAATGTAACGGTGCCAACCCTCGCTATAACAGTCTTACTGTTGATGGGGTTCGTCTGAATGACGGATTCGGCCTCAATAGCAACGGTTATCCCACCCAGCGTATGCCGTTCCCCTTTGACGCTATTTCAAGCGTTGCGGTCGAGCTGGCACCCATGGATGTGGTTTACGGCGGCTTCTCAGCTTGCAACATCAATGCTGTTACCAAGACCGGCAGTAACGAGTTCTTTGGCTCGGTATTTTTTGATTACGGCAGTGATTCGCTTCGGGGTGACAAGCTCGAAGGCGACAATATCGAGTCCCAGGACTACGACGAGACCCGCTGGGGTATCGAGTTGGGTGGTGCGATCATCCCCGACAAACTGTTTTTCTACGGTGCCTATGAGAAGTACGACGGCGCGGATCTGAACAACCGCGGCGCGATCGGCACGGGTGCTGTCAACGAGGTCCCGGTGACGCAGGCGGAGCTGGACGAAATCGCGCGCATTTCTCGGGAGGTTTACGGCTTTGAGCCGGGCCGCACCGCCTCTGAAGCCTTCGACTTCGAGGATGAAAAATATTTACTCAAAGCAGACTGGTATATCAACGACGCGCACCGCTTGTCGGCGACGTACATGTACAACGACTCTTTCAACTTCACGCCCTCGGATGGTGATCTGGATGAGTTCGAATTTGATAAGCACTTTTATAAGCGCGGTGCTGAGCTCACCACTTACAACATCAATTTGTACTCTGACTGGAATGATCGTTTCTCCACCGAGATCCGATATTCCTTTAGTGACGTCGACTTCCTGCAGCAAGCGGTTGCGGGTAAGGACTTCGCGGAGTTCCGAGTCGAGCTCGACGAGGTAGACGTGTATCTCGGCCAGGACGACAGCCGCCAGGCAAACGCGCTGGACTGGGAGGTCGAGCAACTGGTGATTCGCGGTAACTACACCATTGGCAATCATTCCATTACCGGCGGCTTTGAACGCGAAGACCTGCAGATGTACAACTTGTTCTACCAGCACGTCGATACCGAGATTCGCTTCGACGGCATCGAGAACTTTGCGGCGGGTCAGGCAGCTCGGGTCTACTACGGAAACGCCATCAGTAACGACGAGCGCGACGCCGCGGTTGAATGGGGCTATGCGGTGAATTCTGCTTACATTCAAGACAAGTGGCAGATTACTGACCGGCTGGAGCTGACCTTGGGCGTACGGTACGACTGGTACGAGTCTAGCGACCAGCCCAACATTAATCCGGACTTCGTCGCTGATTACGGCTTTGCCAACAACGCGACGCTGGATAACCTCGACCTGATTTTGCCGCGCTTCGGTTTCACCTGGGACGCGACTGATGCGATCACGGTTCGCGGCGGCATCGGATTGTTCTCGGGCGGTAACCCCAACGTCTGGTATTCGAATGTATTCTCTAATACCAACACCACGGCGGTTCAGGTCTCTGAGCGGAATGTCGATCTGTTCGCTCAGAACTGGGTCAATTGTGAGTCAACCGCGCCATCCTGTGGTCCCGGTTGGGGCGTCCCTTCGCAGCTTGCCGAGCAGGTGGGTGCGGGCGACGGGAGCAACTTTGAGATCGTCTACCTGGACCCCGATTTTGAGGCGCCGACTGAGTGGAAGTACTCGCTGGGCATGACCTGGGAGTTCGGTGACGGTTATGTATTGACGGCTGATGCGCTGATCACTCGCGGAGATGACACCGCGATCTATAAGCATGGTGATCTCGATTTCACGGGTGAGTACAACGACATGGGTTACCCCGTTTACGACTCGGCGCGCCTGCCCACGTTTGTGCTGACCAATAGCTCAAAGGGTAACGAATCCGAGTCGCTGGCCTTCAGCCTGTTCAAGACCTATGACAATGGCTGGGACATCCGAGTGGGGTACGCCTGGACAGACGCAAAGGACGTGAACCCGATGACCTCATCGGTTGCCTTCTCCAATTATGTAAACCGCACCTTCTACGATCCGGAAGAGGAAGTGTTGTCCACTTCCAACTACAACATTGAGCATCGCTTTACCGGCGTATTCAACTACACCGCCAGTTGGTTCGGCGAGTATCGTACTCGGTTCTCGATCTATGGCCAGGCGAGCTCGGGTGTGCCCTACAGCACGGTGCTGGGAGGGGCCGACGGGACCATTGGCGCCTACGGCTTTACACCCTACCTCGACTTTATTGAGCACGTGCTTGAGGAGCCCGGCACGCGCAACGACAATAACGGTAGCTGGTGGCGAAAGGTCGACATGCGCATCAGCCAGGAGTTTCCAGGGTTTGGGGATTCCCACCGTGGCAGTGCTTATGTGGTCATTGATAACTTGACCAACCTGCTTAACGACGACTGGGGCGTGATGTATAAGGCCAACTTCCCCTACGGCGTAACTCAGGATGACATTGACGACGGTCGTGCCGAGACTCGTATCGGCGATGCGTCCTTGTGGGAGATCCGAGTCGGGTTTAATTATCGTTTCTGACCTATAACGGGTTGTAAAAGGCGCCCGAGGGCGCCTTTTTTCTGCGCCACTCACGCTTGTCGCAGAGCTTAATCGCGCTGCTGGCCTATGATCCGGCTGGCATGAATTGCCTTTATGTTGCGCGCAGGTGTGACGGCCCGCTCGTCAGGTGCCCTGCGCGAGTCGGCGCCACAAAAAGCGTGTTGTAGGTGCCTGCTTGCTCTACAGTAGCGCGCCCACTTGCCGTGATGGTGATCCTCAATGTTGAACGTTAGCACCGGTGTAGTGTCCCCTTCCGGCTCACGTTGGCTGGTATTCATGACCGTCCTTGCGGTGTACATCTGCATGATCGATCGGATCGCGATCTCTATCGCTATTATTCCGATGGCGGAAGATAACGGTTGGTCACCCACGGTTCAGGGCGCGGTCATGTCCGCCTTTTTTCTCGGCTATGTGACCCTGCAGATCCCTGCCGGGTACTTGTCTGACCGCTTTGGTGGCAAATGGGTGCTGGGGCTGGGGGTGTTGTTCTGGTCCTTGTTCACGTTGCTCACGCCGGCCTCCGCCGCACTCGGTATCACGGTGCTACTGGCGTGCCGTTTTCTGATGGGCGTGGCCGAGGCAGTCACCTGGCCATCGATTTACTCGCTCTACTCGCGCTGGGTGCACCCGGACCTCCGCGCATCCGCCGTCGGGCTGATGAACTCCGGTATTTCGGGTGGTGCCGTTATCGCGTTGATCTGTACACCCTGGTTAATCAGTGTCTGGTCTTGGCAAGGGGCCTTCTACCTTTATGGCGTGCTCGGGATTCTGTGGTTAGCTGTATGGGCGCCTCTGGCTCGATCACGACCTGCGAAGCCAACCCAGTGGGAGACTGAGTCGGCCATTACCCATGTGCCAGTAGGATCACCTCAGTCGGGTTTTGCACCGGATGCTCACTATCCGCGACTCACCTTCGGTCGCATGTTGCGCTCCAGGGCCGTATGGGCCATTGCGATCGCCCACATCTGCATTAATTGGTCTTTATATTTAGTACTGTCGTGGTTTCCCACTTTCGTCAATCGTGAGCTGGGCGCCGATTTGCAGCTGGCTGGATTTCTGGCGCTGGCGCCAACCATCGTGTCCCTGATTATGGCGCCACTGGCAGGTCGAATGTTCGATCGATTGGTTGCCAAAGGGTACGATCGACTGAAAGTTAGGCGCACCATGCAAAGCCTCGCTTTTGTGGGGATTACTGGGGCCATGATGGGCATCACTCTGACCGACTCGCTCATACTGAGTGTCACCGTGATTACGCTCAGCAACGCCCTGACAGCGTTCTCCATTGGCGGATTCGCCACCAATCATCTTGATATCGCGCCCAACCAGTCCGGGCTGTTGATGGGTGTTACCAATACGCTGGCAGCGGTGTCATCGAGCGCCTCGGTGTTCGTATCGGGGTGGATTCAGGATCTGTCAGGTGGCTGGGACGCCGTGTTCCTGACCGCAGCCGGCGTGTCAGTAGTCGGCGCTGTCGTTTACGCGAGCCTTGCAGGCGTTGAGCGTGAATTCGACTGAGTTTCTATGTCTGCAAAGTGGGTTTTGGGCTGGGCTATGAATCTTCGACCCACCAATACATAACTAACAAGAATGTTAATGATTATTCACATCGCCTGAAGGACATTTACTTTATTTTATAGGCTTTTCAGACCTTTATTCTTGTCTGAATCCGCTATGATTGCGCCTCGAAAACAGGGTTAATCCGGCCCTTTTCAGGAGTAGACAAGATGTCCCGAGCAATTGAACAGCTTTTAAATAAATTTTATATATTATTTATTCCAGTTTGTGTCTCATCGGTTATGATTTATTCGATTGAGCGACTCGCCTGACCTATGACGATGGGTCGCTCTCTGGAGTCACGACTGCCTGAGATCTCCACTCTGTCTCGCCAGCAGGCCTGCAGGACGCTGTTTGCGATACTCGGTTGCGCAGTGATGCAAACCATTTTCACGATGGGAGATGTCGGCAGGCCAGTGTCCAGAACCGGGTCGGCACGGTACAGTAGCGCTTTCAGCTGGGGCCACTCTCATGATCAGCCTGTTGGGCGTCATTCTCCTCCTGTCCGTTGCGGTAGGGCTGTCTTCTAATCGATCTGCCATCCGCCTGAGAACGGTCTCTCTAGCATTTGCATTGCAAGTCACCATTGGCTTTGTTGCGTTGTTTACTGATTGGGGAATTGCCGCACTCGGTACCGCATCTGATTACGTCTCGGTGCTTTTATCCTACAGCCGCGCAGGCATGGAATTCATGTTTGGTGGATTGGTTGGACCGACCGAGTCTTTAGGCTTTATTTTTGCGTTCAGCGTGTTGCCCGTCGTGATTTTCTTCAGTTCACTCATCGCAGTGCTGTACCACGCGCGCATCATGCAGTGGCTGATTCGGATCATGGGCGGAGGGCTTCGTGGCGTCCTTCATACCAGTCACACCGAATCCCTCTCGGCGGCCGCTAACGTCTTCGTCGGTCAGGCGGAAGCGCCATTAGTGGCCCGGCCGTATATCCCGAGCATGACCCGTTCGGAACTGTTCGCGGTGATGGTTGGCGGTATGGCCTCAATAGCAGGGTCAGTGATGGCGGGGTATGTCGCGCTGGGTGTTCCACTCGAATATCTGCTTGCGGCAAGCTTTATGGCCGCGCCGGGCGGGCTCTTGATGGCCAAACTCATGGAGCCAGAGACCGATACGCCGGCCGAACCTGAGCAGGGAGAGCAGCTGGCCAGCGAGAAATACATCAACTTCATCGACGCCGCGGCAACCGGTGCCATGAATGGACTGCAAATGGTTGGCGCGATTGGGGCGATGCTGCTGGCCTTCATCGCCCTGATTGCCATGGTGAATGGCATGCTGGAAGCTGGCGGCGCTTGGATCGGTATCGAGCAACTGACGCTCGAGCGGGTATTGGGCGGACTTTTGCAGCCGCTGGCCTGGGCGCTGGGTATTCCATGGGATGAGGCACAGCTTGCGGGGAGCTTGATTGGGCAGAAGTTCATCCTTAACGAATTCGTCGCGTATGTCAGCTACAGCGAGGTAGCGGGCCAACTGTCACCTCACTCCCGGGCGATCGTGATTTTCGCGCTCTGTGGCTTTGCCAATCTGTCCTCCATTGCCATCTTACTGGGTGGACTGGGTGCAGTGGCGCCCGGACGCCGAGACGATATCTCCCGGTATGGCTTTCGCGCGCTGATTGCTGCCAGTTTGTCCAACTTGATGAGTGCTGCGCTGGCAGGGTTTTTCCTAGCCCTTGGTACAGCCTGAGCGCGTGGCAATGTCGGCGCCGGTGGCACTTCCTCAAATTTCCTACACCGCTCCCGGGTTTGACGCGGACTTCATGGCATCACTGCATGAGTATGGTTTTGCTGCGATCCTAGACCACCCGCTCGATGACGAGCGTGTCGCGAGAATCTATGGCGAGTGGCTGGCCTTCTTTTCCAGCGGCAAAGCAGTCAGTTTCAGGATGGACCCTGTGAAACAGGATGGCTACTTCTCGCTACAGGAAGCAGAGCACGCCAAGGGGTTTGTGGAGCGCGACTACAAAGAATATTTTCAATTCTATCCTTGGGGTCGTTGCCCCGAGACTCTGCAGGGGGATCTGGCAAGCCACTTTGATGCGGCTGTCGAGCTGGGGGCTGAGTTACTGAACTGTATTGCAAGAAATTTGCCCGAGCCAGTCACCACAGAGCTAACAGAGCCGCTACGAGACATGATTCGGGGCAGTGAACAGTCCATGCTGCGGGTCCTCCACTATCCGCCTGTTCCAGTCGGGCGATCGGTTTTGCGAGCAGCCCCCCATGAGGACATCAACCTGCTCACATTGTTGCCCGCTGCAGATGGGCCGGGGCTCGAGCTTCAACTGCGCAGTGGCAAGTGGATTTCCGTGCCGCATTCCCCCGGTCAGCTGATTGTGAACATTGGTGACATGCTGCAGGAGGCCACCGGCGGATTTCTGCCCTCCACCTCACACCGGGTCGCCACACCCGGCATGGAACAGCCTGCTGTCAGTCGGATGTCACTTCCGCTCTTTCTTCATCCGCGACCCGATGTTGTGCTATCGCCACGCTTCACCGCCAGGCAGTACCTCGTGCAGCGACTCGACGAATTGGGTGTCGCCTGAGGTGGGCGCTGACGGGTTAGTAGATGTGGTGCGATGTTCGCCTGTTTTCGCACTTATTTGCCGGTTCATTCTGGCCAGTCTGCTGTGGGGTGGCGGCAGTGCGGTCGCGGCCGAGGCCCGCATAGCGGTCGCCGCCAATTTTCGTGACACCGCTTTGGCAATCGCGGCGCGGCTGGAGGCCGAGTCATCACACCGTTACGAGGTGATTGCGGGTTCTACTGGCAAGCTGGCAAGCCAAATCATCAACGGTGCGCCCTTCGATGTTTTCATGGCAGCTGACCGTCGGCGGCCGCAGCAGTTAGTTGATCGAGGGCTCGCGGCATCCGGCTCTCAGCAGGTGTACGCTGTGGGGGAGTTGGGCTTGTGGTGGCCCGATGCGCCTGGCACACCAGCGCTTGACGCCCTTGCCGCCCTCGAGTCGCGATCGGTTTGCATTGCCAACCCGGCGTTTGCACCCTACGGGGAGGCCGCATGGGAGATGCTCCGGAGCGCGGGCCTCGAGGCACTTTGGCTCAAGGGTGTCGTGCGCGTTGACAACGTTAATCTGGTTGCCGGATTGATCGCACAGGGTCAGGCGAGGGCAGGTTTTGTCGCCAGATCGTCCCTGATTGCGGGCATGCGCAATGGTACGGTGGTGGCAGCCGATGAGGAGGTGCTCTGGTTCGCAGAGCAGGCTCCGGTTGATCAGGTGATGGTGCTTCTGGCTCGTGCAAAGATGAATGATGCAGCCCAGCATTGGGTGCAACAAATGCAGGCCCCGCCTATTCGCGAGCTCATTCGTCGCGACGGCTATCGCTTATCGGATGGGCAAAACTGATGTCGGGCGATCTTCAGGCAGTCTGGCTGACAGCCCTCCTTGCTGCTACCACTACGCTGTTACTGGTGCCGATTGCCTCCCCCCTGGCGTGGTGGCTGGCGCGATCTAGCTCGCCCTCTCGCTCCCTGGTAGAGGCTGTGGTGGCCATGCCGCTGGTGCTGCCGCCCACAGTGCTCGGGTTTTACTTGCTGATCATGCTGAACCCCGAGTCGTCCATAGGTGGTTTATGGGTGCAGTTGACCGGTGATTCCCTGACATTCTCTTTTTCAGGATTGGTGATCGCGTCGATCATTTATTCCCTGCCATTTATGGTGCAGCCCCTTCAAGCGGCGTTTCGCGCCGTACCCGAGTCGGTGCTGGAGGCAGCGGCAACGCTGGGTGCCTCGCCTCGAGACCGGTGGTTGAACGTGGTGCTGCCGATGGCAAAACGCGGATATCTCTCGGGGTGCGTGCTGACCTTTGCGCACACGGTAGGCGAATTTGGCGTCGTGCTGATGATGGGCGGCAATATCCCGGGTGAGACCCGCGTCTTGTCGATTGCGATCTACGAGCACGTCGAGACCCTGAACTATGACGCCGCCCACATGCTGGCGCTCGGCCTGCTGTGCTTTTCTTTTCTGTCGCTGTGGTTGGTGTACCGCTACGCCGGCCATCGCTTCGAGGTGGTGCGCGGATGAGCCATCAACTGATTGTCGAAGGCTGTTTAGAGCGGGATCGCTTCACACTGGAGCTCGACCTCAGAATCGATCTGAGCAAAGCGTTGGGCATCATGGGGGCGACAGGCGCCGGCAAGACAACCTTGCTGCGTGTGATCGCCGGGCTGGAGCCCGATTTTTTTGGGCGCGTTGAATTTTGCGGTGACCTGTGGCACGACGGCAACCACTATGATCGGGTGCCGACCCATCAACGCGGTCTGGGCGTGGTCTTTCAGGATGGTCGGCTGCTTCCCGGGCGCACGGTTGAGAGTAATCTTGCCTTTGCCCTGCAGCGCGCTCCGAGCGGGGATGCCAGCTTCGGTTACGAAGCGCTGATACAGGCGCTCGACTTAAATCACTTGCTGGCCGAGCCTGCCGAGACGCTTTCTGGCGGGGAGCGACAGCGGGTGGCGTTAGCCCGCGCCTTGCTGGCAAGACCACGATTACTCCTGATGGACGAACCGCTCGCGGCAAATGATGCAGACCACCGACAGCAACTGGTAGCGCATCTGACTGAGTGGGTGAATAGAGAGGGTATGCCTCTGATCTACGTGTCCCATGCGGCGAATGAGTTGGCGCAACTCACGAAACAACTACTAGCCCTTGAAGGCGGTGCAGTCATGGCTCAGGGGGAAACGGCTCTCTTGCTCGACGCGCCCAGCACGCTGATGCAGAGGGTGGTTCAGCCGATGACCGCAGTGGTGACGGCGATAGAGCCAGAGAGCGGAACGACGACGCTTCAGTGGGCTGGTGATCACCGTGCGCTTGGTGAACTGGTCCTCGGCGAGCGCGTTGTGTTGCAGCGGGAAGTGGCTGACGCGTCAGACCTCGGCGCGTCGCTGCAGCCAAAGCCCGAAGAGAATCAGGATTAATCCGACGAGCGTATAAGCTTCTACTGGCTCGCCCGCGATCATCCAGATCAATATCAGCGACAGCGGGGGAGACAAAAAGATGAGGCTGGAAATCCGCAGTGTCGAGGTGGTCGCTTTCATCGCGCCCATCCACAATACGAAGGCAAGACCCATCTCAAAGAGCCCCACATAGAGTCCGCCGGCCCAGCCTTGCCAGGCTGCGGGAAAGGGGGTGTCGCTCCACCAGAGCAGGGCAAGCAATAGCGGGAGCGCACCGGAGAAATTGAGAAACAGGTTCACCTCCGGGTTCACAGACAGCCGCGTGTTTATTACCCAGTAAAGGCTCCACAGCAGGGTGCTGAGGAGGGCAAGCCCCACACCCAACGGTTGGGCGAAATCCAGAGAGAGAGGCGACCCCCGGGTCGCGATCACCACAATACCGCTATAACTGATACAAGCCGCGAGCAGCGCCCCGGAGGTCAACCGCTGCCTCAACAGGGGTGCGGCAATGAGCGCCAGCGTGATCCCCCAGGAGTAGTTGATGGCCATTGCTTCCTGAGCGGGCAATTGGTCATAGGCCGCAAAGAGCACGAGGTAGTACAGCCCGGGATTCAGCCACCCAATCAGCAGGCCCATGACCCGCTCTTTTGAGGATGTCGCCCGCAGGGCATGCCACCGCTGGGGTGATCGCAGCCGGGCAGTAAAAAAGCTCCAACTCACAAGCGTAGCCAAGGTCACCAGTTGCAAAGGGGTGAGATATTCAAGACTCAGGCTGAAGGCAGTGGCGACCGTGCTCCATAACATCACGGCTCCCAAACCCATTTTCACGGCGCGGCGGTCGGTGTCTTGCATGGACGGCATTCCAGTCTAGTGCGTCTGTTGGCCTTAGCGATTCAACGCGCAACGTGACAAGATACGCGCTCCCACGACCACACAGGAGTGCACAGCATGGGACACATTGGAGAGCATGTCACCCTCGATGACCCCGCCTACATTCATGAGAGCGCATGGTTATACGGCAAGGTCTACGTGGGTCCCGGCGCCTCCATCTGGCCCAATGTTGTCACCCGAGCAGAGACTTTTGAGATCCGGATCGGCGCGCGCACCAACATTCAGGATTTCGTTATGATCCATGTGGGGATTGCCTCGCCGACTATCATTGGAGAGGACTGTTCCATTACCCACCACGCTACGTTGCACGGTTGCGAGATTGGCGACCGCTGTTTGATTGGCATCAACGCCACCATTATGGACGGGGCAAAAGTGGGAGCAAACTCCATTGTGGCAGGACACACCATCATTTCCGAGAACAAGGAGTTTCCGCCCAACTCGGTGATTGCCGGGGTGCCCGGCAAGGTGGTGGCTACCCGGGACTGTGGGGATGCCAATAGACTCAATGCCCAGTTCTACAGTGCTTGCGCCGCGCAATACAGTCAGGGTGTCGATCGGCTATCAGACGAGGCGTTGGCGCAGTTCACCAGCCTCGCAAAGCCCGCTGGCTGATGGGCTGTGCTGAGCAGATTGGCTGCGAGATCTGGGCAGAGTTACCGGGGTGCAGCGGGTGACAGTAAAACGGCCTGCTCGCCAGTCGCACTTAGCAGCGCTTTCAGGCCGCCGGCATTTCTCGCGTGGGCAAACCCTTTGTTTTGGAGCGCCTGCTCAGCCTGACCCGATCGGTTGCCGCTTCGGCAGTAAAGAATGACCGGCTTCTCCGCTGTGACGCCAAGCTGATTCAAACCGTTCAGAATGGTTTCGTGGGGGATATTGATGGCACCGGGGTAGTGGCCATCGGCGAACTCCTCGGGCGTGCGGACATCGACGATAAGTGCCTGATGAGCAATCGCTGCAAGGATCTCGGGGCTTATCGTGTCCCCAGATTCGGCTGGTGCACTCTGAGACGCCACAGTGAAAACCATGGCGAATGCAAATAAAGCCGCTGTCAGCTTCAATGAATGGCCCCTCCTCGCAGAGGCGACCAGTGTATCAGTCCTGCCGCCGGGGGCAGAAGCACAGGTGTCAGGCGGCAGCCGGCTTTCCGCTCTGCGAGCTGTCCTGCTTGTCGTCTAAAGAAACCGTGTTCTCGAAAATCCAGTCTCGTGCCGCGGTCAGCGCGTCCAATCGATTCTCGAAGCGGATCTTTTCGGGAAGGTGTTCACTCGCGCCCAACCCTTCAAGACTGGCAGCCACGGTGCTGTTGATACCACAGACGTAAAGATGCTTTCCCGCATGGGCGGCGTCTTGCGCGATGGTCTCTACCGCCCGCACCGCGGACACGTCTGTGAACGACACGCGGCCAAAATCGAGCACCAGTGAAGTGTGCTGCTTGGGGCTGATCCGCTCGCGCACGTGGTGGCCCAGATCTGCAGCGGCACCAAAACTCAGTGGCCCACCCAAATCAAAGTAGGTGAGCCGGTCACCGCACTCTATGAGCAGCGCCGTCTCTGCCTCTGCAAGCCGTTCTTTGGAACCACCATTTTCGCCCGCTGCCGCCGCGAGCTGGGCGTCGGCAACCTGCTTGACGAATGCTACGGCAGCTACCACCACACCCGCCACGACGGCAGTGATCAGATCAACGAAAACGGTCAGACTCAGCACCATGACCATGAGAGCCAGATCAAAGCGCGGTCCACGGTGAGCACGCTTTAGGTAAGACAAGTCGATGATGTCGTAACCCACCTTGACCAAAATGCCTGCCAGCACGGCGTGGGGAATTTTGGATGCCAGTGGCGCCAGAACCAGCACCACGGCGAGCAACAGCAGACTGTGCAACATGCCCGAAATCTTGGTCACGCCTCCGGTACGGATGTTGACCACCGTGCGCATGGTGGCGCCGGCGCCAGGAATACCGCCAAAGAATCCGGCGGCCACGTTACCGACTCCCTGACCGATGAGCTCTCGGTTGGAGCGATGACGTGTTCGAGTCATATTATCCGCCACCAATGACGTTAGCAGGCTGTCGATCGCGCCCAGAATTGCCAGAATCAGCGCCGCCTCAAACACAATGAGCACGGTGTCGTTAGAAAGTGAGGGCATAATGAACGCAGGCAACCCAGTGGGTATGGCTCCCAGGACAGGCACATTGCTCAATCCCAAGCCCACCAGGGTTCCTACGATCAGAGCGGCCAGCGGGCTGGGTAAGTAACGCCCCCAACTAGCGGGCCATAAAAACACCATAGCCAATGTCAAAACGCCAATCCCAAGCGCTTCTAAGTTCGGGTTAGTGATGGCGTTAGGCACCTCAAGCAGCGCAGGGATCGTGCCGCCGCCCTCGGGCTCGTGTCCAAATAACCGGGCGAGCTGCAGAGCAATAATGATGCAGCCAATACCGCTCATGAACCCTGATACCACCGGGTAGGGCACCAGCCTGATGTACTGGCCAAAGCCCAGCACGCCAAAAAGAATCTGTATCAGCCCCGCGAGAATGACCGTGGCAAAGACCAGCGATAGGTCTCCACTCAGGGACGCGAAGACGCCTGCGAAGACAACAATCATCGGCCCGGTCGGCCCGGAGATCTGGGAGGGCGTTCCCCCGAAAAGCGCGGCAAAGAAGCCCACTAATATCGCGCCATACACACCAGCAATCGGGCCTGCACCCGAGGCTTCTCCGAAGGCGAGAGCCAGGGGCAGTGCCACAACCCCAGCGGTCAGTCCGCCGAAGATGTCGCCGCGAAGATGTGAAAGGTCAAAAAAGCGAGTCATGGTTAGGTTGGTCCTTAGATCCGGAGTTCGTGGGCCTGGTTTAACTGACGAGAGAAAAGAGATGCGGTTTTGGAGGCAATAAGGTGGCCCTTGAGGTTCTATTCAGCCCTCGGGCATGGCTGAGCTGTGGTGCTGGAGGATCTTCCAGCCTGCCTCGGTTGCCACGTATAGGTAGCTGAACCTTGCCGTCACCGCTGAGCCATCACCAAACGTGAAGGTGTACACACCCGAGTTAGTGGCGTGAGCGTCGCTCAAGATCTGGACGTTGGATTCATTGATGACGCCTTGGGGAGACTTCTGCAGGAAGCTCACGAAGTAATCTCGAATTTCGGCATGATTGTGCCTTACCTGATTGGAGACAGTCGGCAATAAGACCGCATCCGCTGCATACATGGCGGTGACAGTATCTGGATCAAGCGTCGCCAATGCCGCGTTCCATGCTTCAAACAAGGCTACTACGTCGTCATTGTTCATGCTGTTGGCTCCTGCAGACAGGGTGTTGCGGTGGTTAGGGTTGCGTTTTATACGTGATAGTAAAAACAAAGATCATAGAAAAATGTGATAGTTTTTATCTATCAACAGTCGGTCGGGCGTGAGCTCCCTGTGGGGTTAATTCAGCGAGTGGCTGCGGTGTCGCGCTTCACGCGTCACATCGGCTTGTTGCGCGTGCGACCGCGACCTATGACTTGACCAGAGGAACAACTCGCCACAATGGCCACTCAAGAACAGATTACTTTCAAACAGATTCGATATTTTCAGTCGATTGCCGAGGCGGGAAGTTTCCGACGTGCCGCTGATCGGTTGGGTGTCAAGCAGCCGACATTGACGGTCCAGATTGCCGCGCTGGAAGAAACCCTAGCGACCACACTATTTGAGCGCCAACGCAATGGTGTGGTGATGACGCCTGCGGCTCGCGAGTTACTCCCCAGAGCGCGACGCATTGCCGAGGAAATGAAAGGCTTCGCCGACCAAGCGTTAGGCCTATCGGGACAAAGCACCTATCGTCTGGGTGTCACACCGACGCTCGGTCCTTATCTATTACCCCGGGTGTTGCCGTCAGTGCATCGGCGCTTTGAAGACCTGCGACTGTATGTGCGAGAAGGCGTTCCCAATCAGCTCGGTAACGACCTTAAATCAGCGGTTCACGACGTCCTGTTAACTACTTTGCCACTGCAGGGGGATGAGCTTGAGATCGTGCCGCTATTTCGGGAATCTCTCAAACTTGCGCTGCCGCTCGAGCATCCGCTGGCAGCCAAATCTGTCATCTCCAGGAAGGATTTGGTGGGGGAAGCTGTTCTCACCATTGACGAGCAACACCTTTACCACCGGCAGGTCAGCGCGCTGTGCGAGAGCCTGGGAGCAACGGTGAATCGTGACTATGAGGGCACCTCCCTCGACACGCTTCGGCAAATGGTGGTGATGGGGATGGGTATTACCTTTCTGCCATCCCTCTACGTGGCCAGTGAGATCAGTGACTCGGACACCCTGCGCGTAACGGATGTGAAAGGTGTCAATATGAATCGTGATCATGCTCTGGCGTGGCGGCGTCGGTCACCCGCTCGGGTTTTCTTCCGGCAGTTGGCGGAAACCATGAGGGCGATCATCGATGAGCAGCTGGCGGATGAGGTGACATTGCTGTAGCGGAGTCAGGGTGATTGCGCCCGGATAATGGATGCAGTGCCCACCGGTACTCAAGTGAAACGCCGCAACGCGGCATCGACCGCGGCCAACGCAAAAACATTTGCACAGCCTCGCAAAGCCGGCCGCAATAACGCACAATGCGGCCCCTTTAAACAGGCAAGCTACTGTGATGCACCGGATCAAGACCTTCAACACGATCTCCGCCAAGGGTCTCGACCGCTTTGAGCGCGAGCGCTATGAGGTAGGTCAGGATATCCCCTATCCTGACGCGCTACTGTTGCGCAGTCATAAACTACAGGAGTCGGAGATACTTGACTCCGTGACGGCTATTGCGCGGGCTGGCGCGGGGGTGAACAACATCCCGCTTGCCGCGTGTAGCGAGCGTGGCATTCCCGTTTTCAATACGCCCGGAGCTAATGCCAATGCCGTGAAGGAATTGGTCGCCGCGGCAATGTTGCTTGCGTCCCGGGATATTGTCGGCGGCATTGCCTTTGCGCAGGCACAGGATCCTGGCATGTCCGCTCAGGATATGGACACGCTCATGGAGCAGGAAAAAAAGCGTTTCGCGGGTGCTGAGCTGGCGGGTAAAACGTTGGGTGTGGTCGGTCTTGGTTCAATCGGTAGCCTCGTTGCGAGACTGGGTTTGGATCTGGGGATGGAAGTCGTGGGCTTTGACCCCGCACTGTCGGTAGACGCGGCTTGGCGCCTGCCAAGTGAAGTGCAGCGCATGGAAAACGTACAGTCGCTCGTTAGCCGGAGCGATTTTGTCAGCTTGCATCTCCCGGTTTTAGACAGCACTCGGGGCCTTGTTAATGATGAGATGCTGGCTCATTTCAGAAAAGGGAGCTGCCTGCTGAATTTTGCGCGCGAAGAAATTGTCTCAACCGAGGCCGTGGTCGCAGCGTTGGATAGCGGGCAACTCCGTCGTTACGTGGCGGATTTCCCCAATCCATTGTTCCTAGGTCGCTCCGACACGCTGCTGATGCCACATATTGGGGCGAGCACCGCTGAGGCCGAGGAAAACTGCGCCATCATGGCGGCGAATCAGCTCAAAGCGTTTTTGGAATATGGCAATGTCCGTAACTCCGTGAACTTTCCGGCGATTGAGCTGGAGCGAACCACGGATTACCGGATCACGATTGCCAACCGCAACGAGCCGGGCATGTTGAGTCATATCCTGACGCTAATTGGTGATGCGGGGTTAAATGTTGCCGATCTGCTCAACAAGAGTGTGGGCGATATTGCCTACAACATTATCGATCTGGATGAAGTGCCTAGTGAAGAACTGCTGGGCCAGATCAGTTCGCTCGAGGGCGTGATCAATCTGCGGCTGATTGAGGGCACGCCCGGCTAGGTTTAGGCGTCCATCTGCGCCATTTCCTCATTGGCGTCGCGTAGCCGATCCGCGCACACATTGCCACTCGTGCTTAAACGGTCCAACACGTTTCTGACTAGGATGGAAATACCGCCGGTGATCACCGCGAGGCTGCCACCTACTACGGTATTTTCAGGATTCAGCGTCAGGCGGGGCCGAGCTAGCGTGCCGGTGACCTCGACATAGGGGTTGACGATGCTGGACATGCTCAAGCCCAGTCCTTTTTGCGGCACCGTCTTGAACTTTACTTTTATTTTTTCCGATTCCAGATCCGCGGTCGCCTCCGCCAGTATCTTAACGTTGGGGGTGTCGACCACAACTGCGGGCTTGCCGTGCAGTCCGCCCTGACTCAGCACGCTGAAAGCAGCCGCGCAGTTAATTTTAGTGCTTTCCTCTTCTTCCCGAAGGGGGTCCAATGCTTTGGAGAGCTCCTGCATAAAACTGTTGGTCACGCGGTCCAAACCTGCGTTGAGCACGATGCCCTCACCCATGGTCATGTTGAGATAGCCGTCCAGCGAAGCGGCGAGTTCTCGAGTCGTCTTGCCCGCGCCGTCGAGTTTCAACCTGAGGTTATACGGGGGTAGCGTCGCGATATCTTCGCCCGGCGCTTTGGGGATGCCCAGCACTAGGTCCCTACCTTCCAGCAGCATGCTGAGCTCCAATACGCCCTCGGAGTTTGGTATCAATGTGCCGGTCAACTTTCCCACTCCACCGAGTTCGTTCTCGGCACTCGCCGAGGTCACCCGGATCCCCTCTCTACCGAGGTCGATGCGGGTGAGCACGTTGACGACGGGGCGGGCAAGGCCGTTGAGCTCGCGGATTGAGACGGTCGTGTCGGCCTGAAAAGCACTGAGCAGCTGGTGCGTCAGCGGAAAGTCTGGGATCAAACGATCGGAAGCACTCTCAAGATCCGACTCAGCGCTCTCTGTGTCTGATAATGATTGCTCTGCGGTCCGCAATAGGGCTAACCATGGAGAGAGGTCGAGGCGGCCACTGTTGACGTTGAGGACGATCTCGGGCGCGGACGGATTTTTGGCCTCGCCGGTCGCGGACAGGTCGCTGTCTCCCGATCGGAGATCGAGCTGTTCCACGACCAAAGCGCCGGCGCGAGAGTCCATTTCGATAACGACCTGAAGGTCCTGATCAGGCAGTGACAGGCCAAAAAGGTCGTTAAAGGCGGTGAGGTTGGCAATGCGCACATCGCTACTGATGTGACTGTCAATGAACTCGTCGCCATCGAGCTCCAAACTGCCCGAGCCGCTGGCAGAGGTCTGGGCGGATTCGAGTTGAAATGTCTCTATCAACCACAGATCTTCGGTGATTTCGCCGCTGGTCCGTAATTTGATTGGTAGGGAGAAAGCGGGCGCGACGTCGTCGTTCTCGGGTGCGTAATCGGCTAAGTCTGGCGTGGTGGACAGGAGATCGAACTTTAGAGTGGTCGCTGTGAGATCAACCAGCAGATCGCCGGTCACATCGGTGGGTCCATAGCTCAGTAGGCCGTCACTGATATTGATATAGCCCGCCTGCCACGAGGCCTGACCCTGAAATGCGAGAGGCTTTTCAAAATGTGCGGGCACGGTGATCTGCGTCAGCAGCGGCTGTAATGCGGGGGCAGATATCCGCCAGTTGCCTGATAGGGAAGGACTATCGCCCTGAACGCTGACGATACCTGTGAACTCGCCAGTGCCGGCCTGTGCGGATATGGCTCCCTGCTGAATCTCGAATTGCTTTGACAACGGATAAGCCAGCACCCCGGTAATCTCCACGGGTAGGGCAGGAATCACCTCGGGCGCAGTCAACCAAGGGGAAAGCGTGTGGTTGAGATTGGGGGAGGTCACGGATAGCTGCACGGATGTGACATGTTTTTTGGCATCCCAACCCACGGACCCGTTGGCTGTGATCGTATCTCCCCCCATCTCCACCTCTAGGCCACTCAACAGCACGATGTCGGCATTCTCTATCGCAAATTGACCCTCGAACGCAGCGGGCGGCAGCGTTGGCGCGTCTTCCATAAAAAGGCTCAGGAATTGCTCCGGGCGGTCAATCTGTCCTCGCATGCGCATGGTTGAACCGAGCATACTTTCGCCCGGCTCCAGTCGCCCGCCAACATCCAGTGAGAACAGATCAGATTGGCTACTCACCACCAGGTCTGCACCCGCGCCCTCTCCCCTGAGAGACACGGTGCCGGTAAACGGCCCGCTCAGTTCGGAAGGCAGGTTAAGGACCGACGACCAGACACCCAAGGAGGGGATATCAACTGTGCCTGATAGCCGCCCGGTACCGGGTGATCGATAGTCCGCCACATTCCCAGTCAGCTCCAGATTCATCACGTCGCTGATGAGTCGCAAGGTGGAGACGTCAACCTGCCTGCCTTCTCGCGAGGTCTTCAGATCAACTTCAAAAGGCGTCTCAGGCCAATTTTCCTGACCCCCCAGTGCGCCAAGGTGTGCGAGGTTGGGCCCGGTTGCCACCAGATCGAGCTGCGCTGAAGAGAGGGTCAGTGGGTCCTCGCTGAGTGCGGTGCCCACAATGCTGAACTCACCGAATACCGCATCCAGATCGAGATGGGTTGTTGTCGCCTGTTGACTCAAACGGAAGTTGATGTCGACAGGCCCGTCTTCGATGAGGGGGAGCGACAGTGTCTCAAGCAGTTCGTTGGCGCTGTCGGTGTGCAGCGTCAGCGCAAGCTGTGACGCCTCCAACTGGTCCAGTGCTTCCAGATGCGCGGTGGCCTGAAACTGTGCGCGACCAATCTGACCACGCCAATCCACGTCCCACTTGGCGATGGTGAGCAGAGAGTCTACGCCATCCAAAGTAAAGGTGGTCTCGAACGCCCGTTCGTTGAGGATGCCTGTGCTCGATACCTCCGCTGCGTCAGCGCTCATGAGACCATCAAGACGGTCAATGGAGAGGGCGTGGCGCACATCTACTCGGGCACTGTGTAAATAGATGAGTGACTCTGTGACGTGCGCCTCGGCGATCCGGAGTGCGACATCCGACTTTTTGTCGGACTGAGCTGGGTCATCACCCCGATCAGCCTGAGTGGGGCCATCATCCCCAAAGGTCGGCCAGTTGCCCCGGCCCTGGTCATCGACTTCCAGATTCAGTGTGGCGCCCTCAATACGCGCGAGTTCAATATCGACAAGCTTGTCGAATAGCGCTGGCAACGCCAGACGCAGTTCAACGAAATCAGCCTGAGCGAGCGGGGTCGCGTCGGGGTCAGTGCCTAATATCGTGACGTCAGTGGCAGAGGCTTTTACTGATCGCCCAAACCGCACACTCATCGCACCCTCTACGCGCACCTCGCGCTTCAGGTAGTGACTGGCAACTCGTTCATAGAGGGGTTTGAGCGCGCCAAGATCAAAGACAAGGGCAGCGCCTATCAGTAGCAGAAGTCCCAGTCCCAGACCAAATATTGTGTACCCGAATAAACGCATGACATCCCTCATGATGGCCAGTCGTTATAACATGGGCGCGGGGGGCGACAAGTCCTGCCATGATGGGCTCACAGAACAAAAGAGTAAGCAATAATTTGATATGAACTTTATCTCTGATAATCAGGCCGGTGCTCATCCCGCGGTGTTGGCAGCGATCTCTGACGCCGCCATAGGCCTAGCAGAAGGGTACGGCGAGGACGCACTGACTGCGGCCGCAGAATCCGCAGTCCGCGATGTCTTTGGGACCGATTGCGCTGTCTTCTTTGTGACCACGGGTACCGCCGCCAATGCGCTAGCTTTGAGTGCGTTATGCCCACCGTGGGGCGCGATTTACTGTCACGAAGGTGCCCACATCCAGAACGATGAGAATACCGCGGTTGAGTTGTTCACCGGTGGCGCGCGGATGGTGGGTATCGCCGGAGACGGCGGTAAACCGGACGTGGCGCTGATGCGCTCGCATATGGAGATTGCCACGGTTCATGGCGTTCACAATGCCAAGCCCGGTGCTATTAGCCTTTCCAACGTGAGTGAGTCGGGTACCGTTTATTGCCCGGAGGAGGTTGCGGCTTACCGGCAACTCGCAGATGAGTTCCGATTGAATCTGCACATGGACGGCGCCCGTTTTGCCAACGCGGTAGTCGCCTCAGGTGTCTGCCCCGCCGATTTGACCTGGCGCGCTGGGGTGGACTGCCTCAGCTTTGGGCTCACCAAAAATGGCGGCATCGCCACCGAGGCCGTGGTGATGTTCAACCACGCTTTGGCCCAGGATTTTGCTTATCGGCGCAAACGGGCCGGGCATCTGTGGTCCAAGCAGCGATTTTTGGCGGCGCAGTGGCTCGCGCTGCTTGAAAATGACCTATGGCTTGATAACGCGCGCCATGCCAACTCGATGGCTGCGGAATTGGCGGTGGGGTTCACTGCGCACGATGCGATCCAGTTGCCTTGGCCCACGGACGCCAACGAAATATTTCCGGTCATCCCCGAGGCATTACGAGAGCAACTCCGGGCGGCGGGGCTGGTGTTTTACGACTGGCCTCAGGCGCCGGACATGACGCGCTTCGTGACTCATTTTGGGACGGCCCCTGCCGAGATCGCTCACGCTCTCCAGGCTATCGCCGCCACTCAGTGATCGGGAGCGAGTAGCGCCTTTCTGTAGTCCGACGGTGTCTTCCCGGTCCAGCGCTTGAACGCCCGGGAAAATGACGCTTGCTCGCTGAAGCCGCAGTGGTAACCAATTTCTGACAGGCTATACGCGGGGTCTCCGAGCAGGCTTTCCGCTCGATCCGTGCGGGTTTGATCGAGCAGCGCCCTGAATCGCGTGCCCTCATCCTCTAGGCGGCGTTGAAATGTTCTGAGGCTCATGTTTTGCGAGCCGGCCGCTTCTTCCTCGGTAAGTGTGTGATCTGGCAGGCGATCGAGGATAGCGAGCTTGATCTTCGCCAGCAGGTTGTTCTCCCGAACGGCGCGCACCAGCGATGAAAGCAGGGGCTCATTGGCGGTGAGGATATCGACATTACCGGTTGAGACTGGCTGCTCGAGTACGGCGCGAGGCACCGCCAGTTTGGCATCACCGCTCGAAAAGCTGACTCGGGGGCCAAAGTGCTTCCGGTAGTCAGCCTCTGGCCCCTGTGGACGACCGGTGAAGGCGATTCCGGTGAGGTCGCCCGTGAACCCAGAGATATTGCGGATCGCGTTCAGAATCACCGCAAAGATGAATACCTGAATAAGGTGCTCGGCGGTGTCACCGTGAACTGCCTTTTTGCTCAGGGTGATCGTCTCAGCATCTTCGGTGATCGTGAAGGGTTCCTGAGTGGACACCAGCGCCTGATACCGTACCAGCCGGCGAAGCGCATCCAGACCGGTGGCGGAGGCAATGGCGGTAAGACCCAGCACATGGGTGTCGGTCATATGGTGGTGGTTGGCCAATGCCAGACCGAGGTTGCGATCCGGAAACTGTTCTACCAGTTG
>CALKMV010000059.1 GCA_938091485.1 uncultured Luminiphilus sp. | reverse complement strand
CACTGCGCCGTGAGGGCGGAGCGCTTGGCTGCGGCTAAAGCAAAACCTGCGGGAGTAGCGAGCTCTATTCGGTGCCGATGCTAGCCAATGGGTCAGGCTCAGATAGATTGGTACTGAGCATAGAATTGCGACAGGTAGGCCTCAAAAGGTTCACTCTTGTGTGACTCGATTTCTGTTTGTCGTTGTAGAGATGATGCTGCATCCCGGGTCATGGCCTCCCAGGTCGCGTCGGACATGGGGTGAACCAGGTGCTGCTGGTGCCACTCGCGTGAGTAGCGAAGCGCCAGCTGCCAGAAACTCTGTTGCCTGGATGACATTTCATTCAGTATTCGTGCCGATAGCGTCAGTGCTGGATCGTCAACCTGCTGCCGTGCCCGCGCCACTACCTGTTGATAATCAGTGCCTCCAGACTCTGCATCGTGCCAGCGAGCGATTTCATCCATGCGGTCCAATATGGGCTGGGCCAATTCAGGTAGCGGTGTCTCGACGCCACTCCTAGAGAGCAACGTGAGACTGGGTTCGCGACCGCGATTGACCATCCGCTGGAGGTTGGTTTTGTTTTGGCGTTGGCCCACTGCATCACACTGTGGGCTGTCGTCCACCAGACATCCTATGAGAAAGAGGTCGATCAAACGCATGGTGTCGGCATCGATTCCCAAGGGTGTGAACGGGTTGATGTCCACGCAGCGCACCTCAACATATTCGATACCTTGGCGCGCCAGTGCGACAACAGGCGCCTCACCACTCTGCGTGACCCGCTTGGGTCGAATCGGGCTGTAGTACTCATTTTCAATTTGCAGTAGTGAGGTATTCAGCTGAGCCCGCTCACCGTTGTCCATTTTTTCAAACTGAGAGTAAGCAGAGTGCGGCGTCAGAATGGCGTCACGTAGCGTACAAATATATTGAGCAAGGTCGTTGTAACAAACGTCCATCCCTGCCTGCGCGTTACTGGTGTAGCCAAGATCTCCCATGCGCAGCGTCGTGGCGAAGGGCAGGTAGTAGCTATGGTGATCATCGCCCATGGGCTCAAGAGGGTGGTTTTTATTGCCTTGTAAAAAGCTGGCGCAGACTGCCGGGGAGGCCCCCAGCAGATACATCAACAACCAGACCCGGGAAAAAAAGTTCCTGATAAGCGCCAGATAGCCCTCAGTCTGCAATGCTTGGTCATCAATCTGATGGCCTGCAACTTGATTTGCTGCCGCCCAGAAAGCCTCAGGGAGAGAGAAATTGTAATGGATGCCTGCGATCGCTTGCATTTTTCGCCCATAACGCACGCTCAGCCCGTTGCGGTAGATGCGCTTCATTTGGCCAACATTGGATGAGCCGAATTCGGCGATTGGGATGCCAGAATCGCCATTGACGATGCAGGGCATGCTGGCGTTCCACAGCAGTTCTTGTTTGAGGTGACGCGCCGTGAAGCCATGAAGATCCGCTAACGCCTGCTCGGTGTCTGCTATGGAGTGTGAGGCTGGAGTGATGAACTCGAGCAATGCCTCGGAATAGTCTGTGGTGATGGCTGAGTGGGTTAGCGTTGAGCCGAGCTCTGGTGGGTGAGGTGTTTGTGCGAGCGTTGCCTGATCTGTGGTGACCCGGAGGCTCTCTTTTTCCACGCCGCGCCGGATCTGACTCAGCCATGCGGGATCAGCTTCTAGAACCTTCTGGAAGATCGCGGCGTGGTTCGACACGGTGGCTCCTATGTGAGGAATTGACGGCAATGGCGCTGGGCTTTCGCGGCCGTCAGGGGTTAAATTGGGGCGGAGTGTACGGCGCAAGGAGCGCACCGTACAGTGTGAAAACACGGCTTTCGCAGTGACCGAAAGCGTGGGATGTGAACACAGGGAGATGTGATAGTCATGCGAATACATCAATGGCTGAAGGTGCTGGCGGAGCGCAAGGGATCAGATCTGTATCTGGCTACCGGCGCGCCACCGTGTGCCAAGTTTGAAGGCGAGTTAAAGACCATCTCATCCGATGTTCTCGGACCGGGCGAGGTGGCCGAGATAGCCAATGAGTTGATGGATGATACCCAGCGAGAGGAGTTTGCACGGGATTTGGAGATGAATTTGGCCGTGTCTCTCTCCAGCGTGGGGCGTTTCCGAGTCAACATCTTCCGTCAGCGCAACGAAGTCAGCATTGTTGCCCGCTTCATCGTCATGGACATCCCGCAATGGCATGAGCTCGGTCTACCCGAAATCTTGACCGAGCTCATTATGCGTAAGCGCGGCCTGATTTTGTTTGTCGGTGCCACAGGGTCAGGTAAGTCGACCTCTCTGGCCGCCATGATCGACTATCGCAACAGCCATACTAGTGGACACATCGTGACGATCGAGGACCCGGTCGAGTTTGTGCACAGGCATAAGAAGTCCATCGTGAACCAGCGCGAGGTGGGGGTAGATACCCGCAGTTGGAACAACGCGCTGAAGAACACACTGCGCCAGGCCCCCGACGTCATACTGATCGGCGAGATCCGCGATCGGGAAACGATGGAGCACGCCATCTCCTTTGCGGAGACCGGACACTTGTGTATCTCGACGCTGCACGCGAATAACGCTAATCAGGCTCTGGATCGGATCATCAATTTTTTCCCCGAGGAAAAGCGTCAACAGTTGTTGATGGATCTGTCCCTCAACCTGCAGGCCTTTGTGTCACAGCGGCTCATCCCCAATACAGAGGGTGGTCGAAGCGCAGCAGTCGAAGTGATGTTGGGTTCGCCGACGGTGAAGGAGCTGATTTTGCGGGGCGACATCAACGGTCTGAAGGAAATTATGGAGAAGTCCAAAGATCGTGGTATGAAAACCTTTGACATGGCGCTGTTTGACTTATGCCAGTCCGGTGAGATTTCCGAGCAGGAGGCATTGCGCAACGCCGATTCGGAGAACAACCTTCGCCTTCGTTTGAAGTTAGCCGGAGATCAGGAGTCCAACGAAGAGAAAACCAGTTTCAGTCTCGAGGATACACAGACTTAAGCGAGCCCTGTCTGAAACTGACTGAGCCTGTCCTGACCGGCATTGCCCGCAAGCGTATCGCGAAAGCTGGTCTTCCGTTCCAGAATATCCACCATATCGCGCTCGATCAGTGTCACCAGCTGCGGGACAGTGAGTTCCCTGAGCTTGATGCCCTCTCGGTTGGTAAAGATATAGCTGTCTTTATCGAGGTCCCTCACCGCCACTCTGGCCATAATCGGTGGCTCGCGATCGTGGAAGCCAAGCCAGGTGCCAATAGGGATCTGCAGTTGTAGCACGGTATTGGTCTCAAACGGCTGTTCAGCGCTAAGCGTGCGGTCGCCGTCCTCTGCCTGACTGATGGGCAGAGCATCGGCTTGCACACGAGCCCGCTGCTCGGCCTCCCGCAACTTTTGCGCGGCAACTTCACGCTCGTTGGTTCGCTCTGCGGCCTCCTGTTCCGCGATCTGTGACTGCTTTGCACCAGCTTCAGCCTGGGAAGCCTGCTGTTGTGCGAGCCACTTGTGCTTTTCCTCAGTGGCCTCAACCAATGCCCGAGAGAAGGACTGTTGCGTGTCGAGCCTTGAAGCCTCTCCCGAGCGCAGCAGGTTGGAAAAATCATCGACACTGAGCCGCAGCGCTCTGCTCCCTGCGAAATCCATGAACACCAGATAACTGTTGTGGCCAAAAGTTCCGGATAGGCGGAGTCGCCGAACGCCATCCGCCTGATGAATGCGATACCACTGCCCGGGCTCAATGCCCGACCCGCCGAGTGAAGTGGTCGAAGTTTGGGACCAGTCTGCGGTCGACTTCCCGTCGAGCATCACTGGGGAAAGTGTGCTACCCAGCTCCTGTTTTGAGGCATGTCGAAGCCGCAGGTACTCGAGCATGTCGCCAGCGCTTTTGGCGCGCTCGCTGGACAGGCCGACTTGCTCCAATACTTCGCGAACCTTTTGAGGTAACTCATCGGCGTTTGTTGCTTCATTGGTTTCAGACCGCGTTGAGCCGCTCTGGCCGAATAAATCGACGAACAGCTCGGTGGTCGCACAATATTGTTGCCAGACAGCACCATCGGTGCCGAGATTTTTTACCAGCGCTAAGCCTGCGTCGAACCAATCTCCACCCAGAAAATCCGAAAGAGTAGACGGAAAGGTGTTATCGCGGAGTCTTTGACTCAGCTGATCACCAACGGTTTGTCTGGCGACGGCACCGGCCATCGCAGTGGCTTCACGTTCAATCAGACCCGAGTCAAGACGCTCGAGTTGCCCGGAATAGCCACTGATCTTTTGTTCAAGGAGATGCAGGGTGTGATCGACTGCGGGCTCACTCGGAAAGTCCTGCAGGCACCGCAATATGACTTCGCTGACTGCATCCAGTGCAGGTCGCGCGGTCTTGCCCAGATCCGAGGACCATCCTGCGAAACCCTCATACAAGGTGTCGAGCAGGCTATGCAGGGCATGTGCCCCAGGTGTAAAAAATCGATCTTCCGAGCAGGCAAAGGCAGCTGCAAGTGGTCTCGCGGCAAGAAGCAGGTGTTCCAGCTCAGGGTCGAGCGAGTAGTGTGCGTGCCAGCGGGCGAAAACAGCATCGATCCAGTCCAGCACTGCGGCGGGTTCAGAAGCAATAACATCGCCGCTATCTGTCAGCGCAGCGCGCAGCGCTTGATTCTGCGGCAGCGATAGTTCCGACAGCGCCTTTACCAACGCCTCGCCGGTTAATCCCTCGGTTTGTGATGGCAAGGCAAAGCCGGTGCGGACCTCCACCTCGAGTGAGCGGGTCAGTGGCAAGCGGTCATCTTCCATGGCTTGACTCCTGTGCGCACTAGCCGACGCTCGCGGTAGCGAGCGCTCCTACCTCCCATTTAGGATCGCTGGGTATCAGTAGCAGCCAGCCTTTCAACGCTTATCTGACAGTAATTTGTCGATAATGCGCTCCAACTGGTTGAGATTATTACACTCTTTAGCCAAGTGACAGTGTCTTTTCACCAGTAACATTTCCGAATCCCCCGTGCCCCATAGTCGAGTGGATTCGGGATTCAGCCAGATCAGCTGCCTGGCTCGCGCCTTGATCTCCGCCAAGAGATCCAGTCTGGGGTCGGCCTGATTGTTTCGGGCGTCACCCAGTACAATCACGGTTGTTGCGCTGTTCACTTCAGCGAGAGCCAACTCGGAAAAATCCTGTAGCGCCCGACCATAATCTGTTGCGCCCCCGTATTTGAGATTCACGCGTTCGATGGCTTCTTCGACCGGTAGTTTGGCGAACAGGTCGCTGACCTCACCGAGGGCCGCGGAAAAAGCAAAGCTCCGGGTTCGTGGGAGGACGTCCTGTAGGGCGTAGAGAAACATCAGCAAGAACTTGGCGTAAGCTGCAACTGAACCACTGACATCGCAGATTGCCATGATCTGGGGACGCTTTCGCTCAATTTTGCGCCAGCGTGGATGAAAAGGGATGCCATCGGTGGGAATCGCGCGGCGCACGGTCTCCCCAACATGAAGCTTCCCTCGACGATAGCGTCGTCTCCGGCGGCCATGACGCGCTGCGAGTTTGCGGGCCATGCGGTCCATCAGTCTTTTGAGGCGAGCCATCTGGCTGTGATCCACATTACCGAGTTTCAGTTTCGACAGGGATTCGTCCAGCAGGTCCTCGGTCGCCGCGCTTGCATGAATCAAATATGCGCGCTCTACGCGATCACGCACTCGTTCACGCAGTTGCTCCCTCAGCGCCTGAACCGCTTCAAAGGCAGCAGGCTCGCTTTGTTCGAACTCGATAGCCGCCTCACGCAGCGCCTCGTCACCCAGCGCATCTAGTATTTTGCGCACGTACTGGCCCCGCTGGGTAAACAGTGAAATTTCTTCGACCTTGGCCTCTGCAGCGGCAGTTTCGATGGCGACTGACAGCGCGCTTTCATCCTGCGAGTCAAGTGCGTCAAACAGCGCATTGCCACGCAGGCCCTCCAGCAGGTCCTCGTTCTGGGTTGCGGGATCGGTTTGCGTCGCCTGATCAGGTGCGTCGGTTGACGAGCCGTCGGGCTGCCCATCGGTCTGACCGCCCGCGGGCGGTCGCTCTGGGGCGGGCTGAAAATAGTCGTCGAAGGCCGCCTCGAATACGGTCAACTCGTGTCGAGATTTTGCCAGTGCAGCCGCGAGCCCGTTTTTGAGCAGGGATCGATCCCGATAGCCCACGAGTTCTGCGACCTCAATGGCATCGAGGGTGTCGGCTGGTGAGACCGGAATCTTTTTCCCCCGCAGGTACTGCACAAAGGCCAGCAGCTGATCACTGCTGGTTGCTGCGCGCGCCGTATTCGGGGAGTCAACTGCCAACGACGTCAGCCTGCAGCGGCAGCCATCAGTTTCGGTAGCTGCCCTTCGGCGATCTGAATGTCTTCTTCATATTTGAGCAGCACGTTCAGGGTGTCTTGAACGAGCGAACCGTCTAGGTCTCTCGCATGCAGCAACACCAGACTTTTCGCCCAATCCACGGTTTCCGAGATGGCTGGCGCTTTTTTCAGATCTAACGAGCGGATGGCATGCACAAAGCGCACCAATTGATCGGTCATAGATTGTGCAAGATCCGGTACCCGGCTGGCCACAATCCTTGCCTCCAGTTCGACAGAGGGGAAGGGAATGTGGAGATGTAAACATCGTCGCTTCAGCGCATCGGACAGGTCGCGCGTGTCGTTGCTGGTTAAGAAAACCAGTGGTTTGGAGTGCGCCTGAATAGTGCCTAGCTCCGGTATAGAAACCTGAAAATCTGACAGCACCTCGAGCAGAAGCGACTCAAACTCAAAGTCGGCTTTATCAATTTCATCAATCAGCAACACACCGCCGTTGTCTTCTTCCATCGCTTTCAACAGCGGGCGGGACTCCAGAAAGGCCTCGGAATAGAAAACATCGCCAAACTGATGTAGCCGGTTCATGGATTCTGTGAGCCCCTTGGCGCCATCCATGATGTCTCCTAGCTGCTCTTTCAGCAGTTGGGTGTAAAGCAACTGCTTGCCGTATTTCCACTCGTACAGTGCTTTGCTCTCGTCCAGCCCCTCATAGCACTGCAAACGCACCAGTGGGCGGTCAACGACCATTGCGCAGGTCTTGGCCAGCTCGGTTTTCCCCACACCGGGTGGGCCCTCGATCAATACCGGTTTCTCGAGCGCGGCGGCCAGCCGCACAACGGTAGCGATGCGCGTCGTGCAGATATACCCCGCAGACTCGAAAGCCTGCTGGATCGCATCAATATCGCTTAAAGCAGGGTAATGGGTATCGGACAAGGGATTCTCTCGATTTGGCTTATTAAAGGGGTCGGATCCAGCAGTTAACCGCCGGTCGCATTCATGAAGCGAACGATCTGCGGTTCTTCCGGCCTGTCAAAGACATGGCGTTCGGGCTTGATGCTGAGGCTCTCAATGATAGTCGTTTTGATCTCCTCATCAGTGCTACCTGCGCGGAGCAGCCCTCTCAGATCGATGGATTCCTCGTTGCCTAGGCACATCAGGAGACGGCCTTCGGCACTGATTCTCAGTCGGTTGCACTGCGCGCAGAAGTTATGACTGTGTGGTGAGATAAAGCCCACCTGTGTCTGCGAGCCGGCAATCAGGAAATCCCGAGCCGGTCCGGAAGTATCAGAACCGGTCATTGGCACCAGCGAAAAATGCTCTGCCAACTCCCTTTGCAGCGAGTCAGACGACACATAGGCTAACGGTTTGCCGCCAACAGTAACCTGTCCGAGAGGCATCTCCTCGATAAAAGCAATATGGACACCCTTGTCCAGCGCGTAGCGGGTTAATGGCACTACCTCGTCGCGGTTGAGGCCGTCGAGGATCACTGCGTTCAGCCGGATACGCTCAAAGCCGCATTCTATCGCGTGGTCTATCCCCCGTAACACGGCGTCGAGATCACCGATGCGGGTAATACTCTTGAAGCGTGCAGTCTGCAAGCTGTCGAGACTGATGTTGATGGAATTTACGCCAGCGTCGCTCAGGGCTCGCCCGGCGTCAGCAAGGTGGCTTCCATTGGTGGTTAGCGCCAGCGTATCGAGACCCGCCAGTGAGCCGAGCCCCTCAAAAAGCTCGTTAACGCCACGGCGAATCAGCGGTTCCCCGCCGGTGACGCGAATTTTGCGGACACCTAACTCGGTAAATAGGCGCGCGGTTCTGAGTAATTCCTCAATGGTAAGTACCTCTGACCGAGGCAGGAATTGCATGGTCTCTGCCATGCAGTACTGGCATCGAAAATCGCAGCGGTCTGTCACTGACAGACGCAGGTAGGAAATCCTGCGATCGAAACGGTCGATCAGCTGTGTCGGGCGATCAAAGGGCATTAAGGGAGTTTACACAAGGGCGCGGGTTGGGGAGCATACAGCAGATGAACATTATGACCTATCTGGACCCACGAAAGACCATATGGCCCGGGCTGCTCACCGCAGCGGGACTGGCATTGTTGCTGACGTCGTTGGGGCAGCCGTCTTCGATCACGATTACCGCGGTCGTCGCCTGGCTGTGTATGGCCTGGTGGATCTTCGAGCCCATTCCCATTCCTGTCACGTCTCTTCTGCCCATGGCAGTCTTTCCGGTCACTGGCGTATTGACTGCAGAGCAGGTGGGCGCTTCTGTTGGATCGCCGCTGATCATCCTGCTGATGGGCGGTTTTCTGCTTTCCCGGGGGATGGAAAGTACGGGGGCGCATCACCGTGTGGCGCTGACCGTGGTCAATCTTGTCGGTGGCCAGCGACCGCACCGGCTGGTACTTGGCTTCATGTTAGCCGGTGCCCTGTTGAGCATGTGGATTTCCAATACGGCCTCGGCACTCATGTTGATGCCCGTCGCTCTGGCGGTGCTGGCTTCTTGCTCCGACCGCGGGCAACTGGCTGCGCCACTGTTACTGGGTCTGGCCTGGTCCTGCAGCATTGGTGGGCTTGGTACGCCGATCGGCACTCCGCCCAACCTGATTTTCATGCAGGTCTATGAAGAGAATACTGGCCAGGTCATCAGCTTCGGGCAGTGGATGTCGTGGGGTTTGCCGGTGGTCGCGCTATTGTTGCCGTTGGCATGGTGGTGGGTCACGCGTGCTCTGCCCCGCGAAATTGGCATTTCGCTGCCCGCAGTTGGACCCTGGCGCAGTGCCGAGCGGCGGGTGCTGACGATTTTCGCGCTGACTGCGCTAGCCTGGATCACCCGGGCTGAGCCCTTTGGCGGTTGGCAGCAGTGGTTTGGCCTGCCCAATGCCAATGATGCCTCGGTTGCCCTGCTGGCCGTATTGGCACTGTTTGTCGCTCGCGACAATCGGGGCGAACCACTGATTGAATGGCAGCAGGCAAGCCAGATCCCCTGGGGCGTTCTGTTACTCTTCGGCGGCGGCATTTGCCTTGCCAGAGCCTTCGTGGCTTCTGGTCTGAGTGCCCAAGTGGGTGATGCGCTGACATCGGTAGCGGCATTGCCGATTTACGTCATGATGCTGCTCTTGGCTCTGGCGGTCACATTTTTGACCGAAGCCACCTCGAATACTGCCACCACTGCGCTGTTGCTTCCTGTATTGGCTGCAGTGGCACTGGCCGTTGACGTGGATCCGCTGTGGCTGATGGT
>CALKMV010000058.1 GCA_938091485.1 uncultured Luminiphilus sp. | reverse complement strand
AGCGCATTGATTTTGACGTTGTACTTGGCACCCTCTTGCGCCAGCGTGTTCATCATGCCGACGACACCCATCTTGGCGGCGCCATAGTTGGCTTGTCCGAAATTGCCATACAGTCCGCTGGAGGAAGAGGTCACCACAATGCGGCCATATTCCTGCTCTTTCATAATGTCCCAGCACGCTTTAGTGCAGTGAACGGTGCCCATCAGGTGCACATCGGCTACCAAACGGAAATCCTCGACTGACCCCTTGGAAAAACTCTTATCCCTGAGGATGCCAGCGTTATTCACGAGGATATCGAGACGACCCCAACGGTCCATGGTCTGCGCCACCATATCCTGGACCTGCTCCAGATCCGCCACGTTGGCGCCATGCGCCATGGCCTCGCCACCCAGCGCTTCAATCTCGGCCACAACATCCAAAGAGGCCTGCGAGTTCGCACCCTCTCCCGAGACGGAGCCACCGAGGTCATTCACCACCACCTTGGCGCCCCGCTTGGCCAGTTCAATTGCATGGCTTCTGCCCAGGCCACCGCCGGCGCCAGTCACCAGCGCCACTTTGTCGTCATATCGAATCGTCATGTGCTGTCTCCCGCTCTCTTAACCAATGATCGACATGCCGAGCCACTCGGCATACACCGCGGGAGTATCTTCCCCCTCGATCTCGACCGTGACGGCCTGCTTAACCAAAAACCGGTTCGCGTCTTTACGATCAACTGACATGATCTCCGTATGCGCACGCACTCTCTTACCCGCACGTACAGGGTTTAAGAAACGCACCTTATCGAGCCCGTAGTTCACGCCCATGACAATCCCTTCCGGATAAACGCCATTTTCCGAGCAGAGCTTGGTCAGTAGCGACAGCGTCAAAAAGCCGTGGGCGATGGTGCCGCCAAAGGGTGTCTGTGCTGCGGCGGCCTCGTCGATATGGATAAACTGGTGATCTTCGGTGCAGTCAGCGAAGGTGTTGATGCGCTCCTGATCAATTTCAAACCACTCCCCTGGCGGCAGTTTTGTCCCGGCCTGTGCTTCCATTTCCTCTGGCTTCACCATCGTCAATGCCATTGCTGTTCTCTCCTCAGTGTTATCAGTATTCAACCATCGCGGAAGGTCGCTGCGACCTCGCTGGCTTCCGCCAAATATTGCTTGATCTCATTGCGCCCCACGACCATACGGTGCACCGCATCGGGGCCATCCGCCAATCGAAGGGTACGCTGCCCGGACCACATCTCGGCTAGGGGCGTATCCTGGGATACGCCAATACCACCGTGCATTTGAATCGCGTCGTCAATGACTTTGAGCGCCATGTTAGGGACCACCGTTTTGATCATCGAAATCCAAATGCGTGCTTCCTTTGGCGACGTGTGATCCATCATCCACGCCGTTTTGAGCGTGAGTAATCGGGCCTGTTCAATATTCATGCGTGCATCCGCAATGATGTCGATGTTGCCACCCAACTTGTATAGCGGTCGGCCAAACGCTTCGCGCCCGGTCGCGCGCTCGCAGAGCAATTCAAGCGCTTTCTCTGCTGAACCGATGGAGCGCATACAGTGGTGAATGCGGCCCGGCCCGAGACGTCCCTGCGATATTTCAAAACCGCGGCCAGGCCCGAGAATGATGTTGTCCTTAGGCACCCGCACATTCTCGAGTTTGACGCGCATGTGTCCGTGTGGCGCATCCAGCATATTGAATACCTTGAGCGGTCGAACAATATTCACCCCGGGGGTATCCATCGGCACGAGGATCTGCGACTGCTGGAGGTGCTTGGGCGCGTCGGGGTCGGTTTTGACCATGCAGATCATGATCTTGCAGCGGGGGTCGCCGGCGCCAGATGTCCAATGCTTCTCGCCGTTGATGACCCACTCGTCTCCCTCGAGGGTGGCTGAAGTGCAGATATTGGTTGCATCAGATGAAGCAACATCCGGTTCGGTCATACCAAAGCAAGACCGGATCTCGCCCGCGAGCAGGGGCTCCAACCACTGCTTTTTCTGGGCCTCACTGCCATATTTATGCAGCACTTCCATGTTGCCGGTATCGGGCGCGGAGCAGTTAAAGACCTCAGCAGCCAAGCGCGACTTGCCCATATCCTCGGCCAGGTAGGCGTATTCGACGGTGTTGAGACCGGAACCCTCCTCACCGGTTAGAAAGAAATTCCACAAGCCCGCCTCACGGGCCTGACTTTTCAATGAACTCAGAATCTCCGTCTGACGGTCCGTCAGCACGAACGGATCATCCACCTCGATCTCAGCGACGAACTCGTGCTCCACGGGCATGACCTGCTCATTAATGAACCTTCGGACCCGCTCGAGTAGCGGCGCCACCTTTTCTGAAATGCCTAAATCCATGACGGTTACCTCAAACTCGGGCCTGAAGAGCCCTTCGGTTTAATAAGCAGGAGTGCGGCTGACTGCGAGTAGTTGCCGCTTTCAAGATCACAAGATAATGGCATATTTTATGTCATTAAATACAGCGCCGAAGCAAGCCTTCGCTTCGCCAACAGTGGTAAACCGGCGGCCGACAGTAGCGCATGAGCATACGCCCTACAAGACACGCAACCATGTACATCACCGATAGCGGCTATTGCGAGCTGCTATAACTGTCTCGCCAGCAGCATGCCAATTCGGGGAAGATCAAATAATTACATTTTTTATCAATAAGTTACGATCCACCACGGGCATGGCATTTGTCCGTATTTCCAGAGACCGCATCTGCGCGTAGGATATCAGGCGCTAAGGATGGCGCGTATATTGATCGCAGAGAGAAAGAAGGGACTCTTAAGATGGCCAACACCCCCCAGCCTGCCTCAACATCGAACTATCAATCCCTGAAAGAGTCGGGCCTACCTTTCATCACTGCCAACCGGCTGGGCATGGTTTGCGAGATTAATGAGGCCTTTGAAGCTGTTTTTGGTTGGGCCCCTCGAGATCTGATTGGCGAGTCGCTATCGCAGATTTTGCCGGAGGCACACAAGATGTCGCACCAGCTGGCGTTTTCTCGTTTTCAGCTCCCGCCGACACAATCCGCTATTCTGGGTCACCCGCTTCGTCTTGCCACGCGATGTGCAGATGGCACTGAGCTCATATCGGAGCACTTCATTATTGCCGAGGAGCGCTCGGGCGAGTGGTTTTTCGCTGCTACCCTCAAGCCTCTGGCACAGCCCACCTGATGATCTCGCTCCCATCATGACCGCCTTCCGTCCCGAGTCGGGACCACCATCAGCGACGCTGATTCAAGATCTTTGGAGCACGCTTGGCAGGCTCGAGTCAGCACTCGCCGCCATTTCCGATGCACTGTGCATTACTAACGATGAACATCTCGTGCTCTGGTGTAATCAACAGTTCGAAGAATTGGTCTCGGCCTCCAGACTCACCCTGTTGGGTAAACCCATTGAGGATTTGATTCAGCGGCTTCCGTTCGAGGATCGCAGGATCGACTTGCGGGCTACCTTACAAAAGCATGCCAACGCGGGCTCGATGGATATGCTGATGAGCAAGGAGCCTATCAGTGCACTCAGAATCGAGTGGTCATACGTGTCTGGGGAAAAGCCACCCAGCACGATTTTCACCTTTCGTGACATCAGTGATCAGGTCACGCTCGAAGAGCTCCGCACTCAGCAAATTGAGCTTATCAGTGATGAAACACGCTTTGCCATGACAAGCGCCCTTTGCCCTATCACCGGGATGAAGATGCGGCCTTCGTTGCTGCGTGATATTGAGACGACGTTGACAGAGGAGGCGGGGCGATTGCGTGCGCTCTTGCTCTTCAACATCAGAGCGTTTCGCTTGATCAACGATCGTCATGGCTATGCAACCGGTGACGAGCTGCTGGCCGAGGTCGCGCGTCGGCTGAAACAAGCGATACGCTCTGGAGATCAAGTCGGCAGGATGGGCGGGGGCCAATTCGCCGTCTTTGCCAAACTGAGCGACATTGAGGAACTCTCAGCAATCACTCATAGAATGAAGGTCGCAGTGGAATCAACGCCTTTCCTGCCGACCAACACTCAAGCGGTGGTCGAACTTAACCCGCGGCTTGATGCAGGGAGCGCTGCGATCCGCGGGGGTCAGTCCTCCGCCCAAGGGCTGCTGCGGGCGGCAGAGATGGCCCTCGACCGCATCCAGCACGGTGCACCGATCTCACAGCTTGCGGATTCGGAATCTGGCCGAGACGAACTGCGAGATGAGCTGGCGATAAGCTGCGCAGTAGATCATTGCCTCCAACACAACCTCATCCCGATTGCACTGCAACCTATGGTCATACTCGAGACCGGACAACTCTACGGCTTTGAGGCACTAGCGAGGCCAGTTACTTCAGAGGGGGCACCCATTCCGGTTCATCGCTTCCTGGCCTTGAGCGAGCGACTAGGCCTCATGGATCAGGTCGGCGAGTTACTGATCCGCTCCACCTTCGATGTGTTTCGTCAGGCTCAGCTCGCTCATGAGGGAATGAGATTGTCGCTGAATTTGAGCCCCAGCCAATTCGCGCACAGCGGCATCGCAGATCGGTTGGTAACAATTGCCCAACAATTCAAAATGCCTCTTGATCTGCTGACTGTGGAGATCACAGAAACTGCATTGGTGGCAGACGAAAGCTTACTGAGTGATGAGATTACACAATTGCGCGAACACGGCGTCAGCGTATTACTCGACGACTTTGGTACAGGCTTTTCGAGTCTCAATTGGATCTTCAACGTGCCGACCGACGGCATAAAAATTGACCGCTCCTATACCGCCGCTGTGGCCGACCCACGGCGTAGATTGATCATGGCTTCGCTGGCCACGTTGTGCCGTGATCTGGGTCTCGACGCGGTAGTGGAGGGTATCGAGACTGAAGAGCAGCGAGCGCTTTTACAGGAGCTGGGCTTTCGCAAAGGTCAGGGTTATTTGTTTGGCAAGCCGATGTCGCTGGAAGAAATCAGTACTTCGGGATCACAACCCCGCTAGGTTGATCGGACATTATTTCCGCGACGGGTTTTTAACACTCAGCCGTATCAGGGGTGATGCGCAAACTGGTGCGCAGTACTCACGGAGAGAGATCATGACCAAGACCCTGATATCAGCTGCGATTGCGAGTGCCCTGACAATCGTCGCAACCGCAGCAAGCGCGCACCCTGATCAGAGCCACTCAGGAAATGCCCAAAAGCCATCAGCCAAGCCAGCAGTGCGCGCTATGGATACTGATGGTGACGGACTCATCAGCTTTGAGGAGTTTGAGCTGCCCAAAAAACGCCATGGTGCAGACCGACTCGAAGCAGCTGATTCCGACGGTGACGGCAACATCAGCCGCGCTGAAATGGAAGGCCAGCTGGCTGAGCACGTGGCGGCAGATACCGAAAGAGCGGAGACACGATTCAATCAAACAGACCTCAATAATGACGGCTTCGTGACGCCTGAAGAGCGCAAACAGGTTGCCTTTGAGATGTTAGACGAAAATCAGGATGGCTACCTGTCTCCCGAGGAGCTGGTCAAGGCGCGTAAGCGTCAAAGGCCACCACAGGGCTGAGTCACCCCAATCGACAGAATCGACGAATTGGATTTAATGCGGCGGGTTTCGCGAGGCGATCGCGATGCCTTTGCCGCAGTCACGGCGGTCCATGCACCAGCCATAGAGCGTTTCGCTCTGCGGTTGCTGCTGCAGCGCCAGCGCGCCGAGGAAGTCCTCCAGGAGACCTTGATGAGGGCCTGGCGGGAGGCCGCCCGGTACGATTCTGATCGAGCGCGGCTCTCCACGTGGCTGCACCAAATCGCCCACAACCTCTGCATCGATATTCTGCGCCGCGAAAGCCGCGAACAGCCCCTAACGGAAAATGCCGATACGACCATCGGCTCAGAGGATAGCCCTGAAACCACTCTGCAAAGACAAGAAGCCCATCAGCAGTTGACCAAAGCTTTCAGCGCATTATCCCAGCGCCATCGAACAGCGCTCGCCCTGACCTACTACCAAGCCCTGCCAAACCGGGACGCGGCCCAAATCATGGGCATTTCGATACGAGCACTGGAATCCTTGCTAATCAGGGCGCGTCGAGAGCTCAAAACAATACTTGAGGAGTCAGCATGAAAACGTCCGATTCTCAATCTGCACTGTCACTGGAGCGTGGTGTAGCCATCCTTGACGCATACGGTGCCTCGCCCGCCCGATGGCCTGAGGCGCAGCGAGAAGCAATGCTGGCGTTGCTAATGCGATCTTCCGAGTTGCGGGCGCACAGAGACGCGGCGGCTAACCTCGACTCGTCACTTGATCTATGGGATGTGCAGGCGAAGGCTCACCCCTTCTTGCTGCCGGAATCTCTGCCAACCCAACACGCCCGGGAACAGCAGCGGCGTGACTCACTTATTGATGACCTGCTCAGCCCTTTAGTCGGCTGGCAACGTCTGGCGTTTGCCGCTGCGCCGATGATGATCGGTTTTTTCTGGGGCCTGCAGGGGACTAACGCTGTCGAAGACTGGTCGACAACAGAGTTCTCATTGCTCAATCCAATACCGGAGGTCACGTCAAATGAGTGAACGCTCAGCCAATAACCCAGTGTTGTTGATTTCTCTGGCAATCAACCTGCTATTCATCGGAGCGCTGACAGGGGAATGGCTCAGTGGCGCTCGGCGACCACCGCCCCCTATGGAGTGGGCTACTACCGATTTGGACGAAACGACCCGCGCTGGCATCAGGCGGATATTGGAGGAAAAACGGCCCATCGCCCAGTCGCTGAGATACGAATTACGTAGCATTGATCAGCGGCTAATGGACGTGATTCGAGCCCCAGAACTGGACTCGGCCACTCTCAGTAAAACACTGTCGGATCTCCGCGAGGCTAATACGGAGTATCAGGTTCTGCTGCACACATCACTGGCAACTATCCTACCTGAGCTCACGCCACCGCAAAGGGCCGCCGTCTTACATCGGCTCCTCAAAAGCGCTCCTCCCGGGCGTCGTCCTCATGCGAGACCGCCAGTTGGCGATCGGCCCCCTGCACAACGATAAATTCCATCTAACGCATCGCAGACCGGGCCTCTCCAGTCTCATGGGCCATCTGACAGATCGCCCTGATGCTGTTATGAGGCTCCTCGCCATGCTGTCGGCACTTGCTTCATGAACACTTTAGGGAGAGGTAATATGGGGCGCAGACGGAAATGGAGATCAGCCCATGTTGAAAATAGCACTCAAGATAAACAAGCAGATCGCGACCATTTTCTCCGCTATTGCTGTGTTGTTCTTGCCGGGAGAACTCGCGGCGCAGGATCCGCAGATCTTGGACATCTCGCTACCCGATATCACCACGACCACAACAATAGAGCAGGTAGATCTGAGCCAGCTGCCTGTTTCTGATGGGTTGTTTGGCGGCACATGGGACTCAAACTTTGGTCAACTGCGGCTGATTCAAACGGACAATGTTGTCATAGGCGACTACGGAACCGTCGGTATCTTGCTCGGAGAGGTGGTGGCCTCTGATTGTATTGCGGGGGTCTTTACAAACGGTGGTCAAGGCGGGCAGTTCTCTTTCCGCATTGCTGAGGCCGGTCGCTTCAGCGGGGTTTACCGTATGGGTGGAGTTGGCAGTGGTAAAGCCTGGGTTGGCACCCAAACCAGTGTGCTGATCCCCAGCAGATTCGCCAATTTCAATATCGATAAGGTGGACATGCCGCATATCTCCAATGACAACGCCACTTTGAATGGCACTTGGCAGAGCGAGCATGGCGCGCTGCGGTTACGTCACGCTGATCTGTTCCTGTTTGGCGACTATGCCGATCGAGGGGTGATCGCCACACGCTGGGACGGCACCCAGTTCCAAGGCATCTTCACCAACAGTAACCTTGCTAACAACAACCAAGTCGGCTGGGCCACGTTTGGTGCAGATATTCTGGCGGGAAAGATCACAGATGGCACATGGCGCCTGCCAAGCGGAAGCGGCGGTTCGTGGAAAGTTCTTGATAGAAGCGACACAGGGTCAGACTTCAGTAATATTGTGCCTGCGGGCGCCTGCCAACCTATGTGGCCTTTTTAATACTGCCCGCGGCCTGACACACGCCAGAAACTCAGCAGCACCCCTCTGGGGCGGGGCTTATTTTTTTACCCATTGCCCGTTGGGAGCCTGAATATAGTGCCCCCTAGCAGTCTTGTTAATCGCTTTTTGGCCGGCAAGAGACTCCACGGATTTGAGGTCGATCCCGTTTGATCGAGCAATTGACTGATAGTTAGCGCGACGCTGGTCGTTCACCTCTCGCATTAAATTTTTGGCGTCGGCCGGGGCACTTCGATCTACCAAGCCCAAATAGCCATTCTGTTGCTCTCCGACAAACCCCCGCGATTTGGCCGTATTCAGATCCATAGCCACGGCGGTCAGAGTGGCCAAAGTCAGAAATCCCGCCAAGATCACTTTCATCAATCTACTCATAGTCTCCTCCTCGCACCATGGCAATCTGCAGCCTCTAGAAGAGCTCGCTGTCATCGGCGAAGAGATCATCCAGTTCCTTATCGACCTGAACCTTGATCTCGTGCTCGATCTTGACATTGATATTGAGCTCGATGGGGCCCTCTGGGGGCGCCACTGTGACAGTAGGCGTGCAGCTCCAAGACCCCGCTGCCAGCACTATCATCGCGAAACAGTGTCGTACCGACATATTACCCTCGCTCGCAGCCTCAGTTCTGCTGCTCGAATTGCCGCGTCACCCACAAGTTCACTGACTCAATGGTTTGCAGACTTTGCAATAGACTGAGCAGATTGTTCTCCAGAGTCAAATTCAATTTCACCTGCCGCCCATTCTGATAGTCCGGATTACTCCCTCGCACAGACGTGCTCAGAAACATCACGCCCTCCTCATTCAGGGTGATGTCCGCATCAAGCTGTTCGAACTGTAAATTTGATAGGGCTGCAGTGACGGCACCCACGCGCTGGTCAATCTGCGAAGGGTCGATAGACGGTTGATATTGAAGGGCGCCAGGCGTTCCACTGAGCGTACCGGCATCGACCAAGACCTTCCCGTTCTGCCAAATGAGAGGCAACGCCGCCGTCGCCCTGCCCTGAATATTGACACCCTCAGCGCCCGCAATTTCGACTATCGCAGCGAGATCAATATTATTCAGGTACACCGTGCCTAGAGGTCCATCGCGCGAGAAGTCCCGAAACTGATCAATGATCAGCATGCCGCCCAGCGCCTTGCCCTCCGCGCGGGTTAATACCCAGCTGCCGCGATCGTAGTCCACCGTTCCGGCCAAATCAGTGATTGGGATGCCCGCGCTGATCCCTTCCAGCGAGAATGACAGGGGGCTCCCTAGGACAAATGCATCATCTTGAACAGTCAATTCAAACGGCGCGACCGCCAGGCCGGCTAGACCCAAACTATCGGTGCTCAGATAACCATCTCCGACCCGGCCTGAGACGGTCCCAACCAGTCCGGATTGATCGTATTTGCCCTCAGCGTTGAGGTTGAAGTTGAGACTGGTCACGTCGATTTCAGCAAGCTCCGGGTTAATCGCAGAGAGCTCTGCCTGAACCACCTGCCAATCCCAGAGTGCACTGTCTAGGTGCGCTGTGAAATTCGCTGGTTGCGTTCCGAGTGGGTATCGCACGCTCAGTTGTCCAAATGCACCCCAAGGTGCAAAACCACTGACCTCTGCCTGAACAACATCCTGGCCCACATTAAGGCTCATCACCGCATCAAGACTTGGCAAGGCCCTATTTTCAGTTTTTGCGTCAATCTGCAGCGAGCCACTGGCACTGACGTGCTCAGTGCTCGCATTCATTGACAGACCGCTGCTGCGAATGGACGCAATCCACTCCCGGGCACTGACTGTGAGAGTGAACTCTTCGGTGTCGAGCGCGCCAATACCTGTCTCAAAGTCCCACTTTCCAGAAAGCCCCGTTTCTATTTGCGCTAGCTGCTGGTCGCCCACCGCTATATCCATCAAGCTGAGCTCAGCGCCCACCAGCCTCGCCTGCGGCGCCGCAAACGATTCACCCCAGGTTGCCTGAAACTCTCCATCTAGTCTCTCCGCCTCGAACGGCGACGCCAAAAGAGCCGTCTCGGCTGAAACTTGGCCAGCGCCATTAGCCGCAACCTGCCCACGCACCTGGAGCCCAATCACCCGCCCCTCCGCAGGCTGAGGGATTGGCGCATCTGTCATCGCGGAAAATGACAGCATGGGGGTACTGCTATTACTGCTCACGAAGGGGTTCAGTGTGAGAACGATGTTGCTATGCGATATCGGCAGGTCCGCCAATTGCAGCTCACCATCCAAAATCAGTTGATCTTCTTGGGTCTGCACTACCCACTCTGAAGTCAGCTGCCTAGGGCCCGACAGAGAGGCGCTCATTTGCCAGTGGGTAGGCGTTTGCTGGGTCCACATCATATCGATGTGCTGCTCTCCCCACTGCGCTGCCAACATGCCTTGCTGAAATGAAATCGGCGTATTCATGGTGACCACGGCGCGGTCTGCAGCGACATCCAGCGATAATCGGTTCACTTCAATTTCGGCAGTCTCTACTGCTGGCCACCAGGTCGACTTGCGGAAATCGTCTATCTGAAGTTGCGGTGAGGCGGCGGGTGCGGCCGCATACTGGGTGTCTGACTGGCTTGATGCAACCCATGTGATCTCCTTCGCTACCATCGAGACCAGTCGCAGTGGCAATGCGATCGACAACTTGGGCTGCCACATCCACCGCGTCTCTTCCGCAACCAACTGGCCTTGGGGCAGGGTGATATCAAGGTGCTCAATACCACCCCCACTCCAGCCAAGTGACAACCCGGAAAGCCCATTCAAAGTCACATCCGCTGGCAATAACCATCTCGCCATCTGGTCGGGGGTGTATCGGATCGCGATGAACCCTCCAACCCCGACCAGAACGATCAAGATGGCAGCAATCGCCGAGATCAGTCTCTTCACTGTCATGTCATTACGGCCTTGTGCTCACCTCACTCAACTGCCTGACTTCCAAAGGACACACCCCCGACTGAAGGTAAGAGATCGATGCAACTGCCCCATATCACTCGAGGTCTCTTTATATCGGCACTGGTAACATGAGCGATTCCTTGACCTGCTCCATGACCACATAACTCGAGGAGTCCAGCACTCCCGGCAAGGTCAGAAGCGTTTCACCCAACAGGATGCGATACGCGTTCATGTCGGCGACCCGGGCCTTTAACAGGTAGTCGAAATTACCAGATACCAGATAACACTCCTGCACCTCTGGCAAATCCACGGCAGCCGAAGTGAAAGCCTCAAAAATATCCTGCGATGTGCGATTCAAGCTGATCTGCACAAACACCACCAACCCTCGGTCCAGCGCGTCCGGATTCAGTACCGCCTGATAATGCTGGATCACACCATCACGCTCCAGGCGCCTGACGCGCTCTTTGCAGGGCGTCGTACTGAGCCCAACCTTTCGCGCCAGTTCCGTATGCGGGATCCGCGCATCGCGCTGCAAAATCCGGACGATATTCCTATCGATCTTGTCCAGTTGATGTGACTGACCATTCACCAAATCAACCCCCTCCACCCATCAGATAATCCCCCATCACTAAAGATATTATCGCTTATATGTGAATAATTAATAGTCATTATGACTTTGATATACGACATTTAATTATTTTATTGCTTAGGTTTAAGTAAAAATAGGTCTTTATGACCTTATGCGGCGAAGTGCGAATAAGCAAAATGCCGATCAACACTTTGTCGGAGACAACACCATGCTGATCGGTGTCCCAAAAGAGATTAAAGCGCAAGAATTTCGCGTCGGTATGACACCGGCCGGGGCCAGGGAAGTCGTTTCAGCCGGCCACACCGTGCTCATCGAATCCGGCGCTGGGCATGCCATTGGCCTCAATGATGATCTGTACCGCGCCGCCGGGGCTAAAGTGGTTGAAACTGCCGACCAGGTATTTTCTCGAAGCGACATGATCGTCAAGGTGAAAGAGCCACAGCCACACGAGTGCCGGCAACTTCGGCCGGGGCAGGTACTGTTCACCTACCTTCACCTGGCAGCAGATCCCCAGCAAGCCCAGTTGTTAATGGATTCTGGAGCCACCTGCATTGCGTACGAGACCATCACCTCGCCACAGGGTGGCCTTCCCCTCCTGGCGCCTATGAGTCTGATCGCAGGCAGATTGTCCGTGCAGGCAGGCGCCCACCACATGGAGATCCATCAAGGCGGAAACGGCATGCTGCTGGGCGGTGTGCCGGGTGTGGCGGCAGCAAAAGTGCTGGTTCTTGGCGGTGGTGTCGTCGGCAGCAGTGCGATTCGGGTCGCTCTTGGTATGGGTGCTGACGTGACGGTACTGGACCGATCTGTCACCCGACTGGGTGAATTGGACGAACAGTACCGCGGCCAACTCCGCACCGTCTTTTCAACAGCAGAGGCAATAGAAGAGCACGCCAGCGAAGCCGATCTGATCATCGGCGCTGTACTGATACCGGGAGCTTCGGCGCCAAAGCTCATCACGGGCGATATGCTCAATCAGCTCAAGCCAGGCACCGTGATGGTAGATGTGGCCATCGATCAAGGGGGCTGCTTTGAGACTTCGCAACCCACCACCCACGCCGACCCCACTTATGTCATCGACAATGTGGTGCATTACTGCGTAGCCAATATGCCAGGCGCGGTCGCCAAAACCTCGACCATGGCACTCACCAACGCGACGCTGCCCTATGTCCTTAGGCTAGCCAATGAGACGCCCGGCTCTGCACTGTCAAAAGACAGTCACTTCGCGACAGGGGTGAATATCGCCGACGGCAAAATCGCGCACCCTGCCGTGGCAGAGGCCTTATCGACACACTTTGGTCATGCGACTCCAGACGCTCGATTCTTGGGTCAGAATACAGAGCAGGCAAGGAACGAGCATCGCAACAATCCGCAGGCCGCAGCAAACATCGCGCAAGTTAATTAGCTGCCCGCTGTGGGGCGTCACGGAAGACTGAAGACTGAGACAGCTGTTACATAAGAGACGCCTATGACGGGGGCTCTATGGCTTTGAATAAAGACGACAAAATCAGATCAATGGCCTTGAACAACCTGAGCGCCGCAAGGGGCATAACCCCGTCGAGACCGCACTACTCGCGCCATCTGTGGCATAGTGATGAGTGGCCTCAACGGGCGCGTGATTCATCACAACACTATTCAGTGGCCTTGGTCACGCTCCAACATCATTGACAGGTAGTCGCCGTGCATCAGGTCAAACCCGATATCGAAAAACTATCCGAATCGATCCTCGCCTATGCCATGGATCGTCTGCGAATGGATCCACCAACGATTGACCATCCCCTGCCGCAAACGACGTTAGAGGAACTGGCCGGCCAGACCATTACGGAGGACGGTCTGGGAGGTGAAGAGGCGCTGAAACTCTTTATCGAAACCCTTGCCCCCGCATGTATTTCAGAGGACCACCCGCGTTATCTGGCGTTTGTACCAACGGCCCCATCAGAAGTCTCGACACTCTTTGATCTGGTGGTAGGTGCCTCCAATATCTGTGCGAGCAGTTGGCTCGAGGGTGCCGGCGCCATCTATGCCGAAAATCAGGCGCTACGCTGGATAGCGGATATCGCGGGATTCCCAGCAGAAGCAGGCGGCGTTTTTGTCAGCGGAGGCACCGCAGGCAATCTCTCAGCTCTGGTGGCGGCGCGCCACGATTGGCGCCAAAAGCACCCCGAGCTCGGCAGCCAGCGGGGGCTGATTATCTCATCTCGCGGCGCACACGCGTCAGTTGATCAAGCAGCACAGGTCATGGATGCCGACTTGATCGAATCAGGCGGCCACCAACTCACGGGGGACGATGTCGCGGCCACAATTGCTGAGCTCAGCAAAGAAGACAGAGCCCGCCTGTTTGCAATCGCGTGCACCGCCGGCACCACCAATCTCGGTATCGTCGATGACATGCAGGGTATCGGTGAACTCTGCGCCAAGGAAGGACTCTGGTTTCATGTCGATGGCGCGTATGGCGGTGCCGCGCTGGCGGCACCGTCGACCCGGGCGCTGTTCGACGGCATCGAGCGCGCAGACAGTTTTATCGTGGACCCTCACAAATGGCTTTTTGCGCCCTTTGATTGTTGCGCACTGATCTATGCCGATCCGGCGAAAGCGCGAAAGGCGCATCGCCAGCATGGCGATTATCTGGAAGTGTTTTACGACGGCATCTGGAACCCCAGTGACTATGCACACCACTTGTCTCGCCGTGCGCGTGGTCTGCCCTTCTGGTTCAGCCTTGCTGTGCACGGGACACAAGCCTACGCTGACGCCGTAGAAACCACACTGGATTGCGCTCGCGAGGCAGCGACCATGATCGAGGCACACCCCAACCTGGAAATGGTCACCGAGCAACGCCTATCGATCTGTGTATTTCGCCGCACTGGCTGGTCGCCGGAAGATTACAAGGGGTGGAGCGAAGCGTTGCTGGAACGAGGCGATGGTCTGGTAACGCCGACAAAACATGAGGGCGAGACAGTGCTACGCTTCTGCATTGTCAACCCGCGCACCTCCCGCGAAGACATTCAGCTTATCCTGAATACCTTGTGATGACCTTGCCGGGCTAGACGACCACCGCATCAGCTGAGCGCTCGTGGCCCAACTGATGGATGATTAGGGGGCTTGGAATGTCTGACACCTTCATTTGCGCCTATTCACTGAACGGCGATGGGTCGGGCACCCCGCTCGACGAGCATTCAGTGAAATTGAGCGCCGCCTCGGAAACGTCAGTGTGGGTCCACCTCAGTGCCCGCTGTTCCAACGCCCGACGGTGGCTTGAAAACGAAGCAGACTTGCCTGACGACACCCTGATCGACGCACTGCTGGCCGAGGATACGCGGCCGCGCATGCAAACCCGGGAAGACGGCATATTGCTAATCCTCCGGGGCGTCAATCTGAACGAGAATGCGGAGCCGGAGGACATGGTCTCCATTCGTATCTGGATCGAAACCCGACGTTTTATTTCGGTTCAGTTGCGACATCTTCGCGGCGTGGAAGATATGCGAGGGAGACTGGAGTCGGGTGTGGGCCCTTCTGATATCGGTGACCTGGTTACCACCTTCATTGAAGGCTCCATTGTGCGACTGTCTCCTGTGATGAGCGATCTAGCTGACGGGATCGATGAACTGGAGGATCGCATTCTGCAGATGGACCTATCGGGAATCCGCGAGCAAATTGTCTCGACCCGGCGCAGGGCTATCATCTTCAACCGGTTTCTTACGCCTCAAAAGGACATTGTGCAAAGGCTGACGGAAGCCAAAATTCCTTGGCTGGATAACGATAACTTACTGCGGCTGCAGGAAGCTCAAAACGATATCACGCGATTCGTTGAGGATCTGCAGGCACTTAGGGAGCGCTCGCACTCAGTACAGGAGGAGGTCGCCAACATTCTGACGGAGAGGCTGAATCGCAACGCCTATATATTTTCCCTTATCGCCGCTATATTCCTGCCACTCAGCTTTCTTACCGGACTCCTTGGTATCAATGTGCCGGGCATTCCTGGCGCAGACGATCCGGAGGCGTTCCTTGTGTTCTGTGGCATTCTGCTCGCCGTAGTTGTGACACAGATAGCCGTATTTAAGAAACTGCGATGGTTTTAAACGTGTTCGTAAAACGGATGCGGCTGCCCCGCCAGCGACCCACCACTCCTCTCATCTAGGACTTTGCCGTTATGAAAAGGATCGCTTTGATGGCCGTGCTGGCGCTTGCCGGCTCGGCACTGTTTACACCCTGGCTATTCGGCGAAGCACGCGGCAAGCAGACGGCCTCGCAATTGGAGGCGCACTACCCACTCACCTTCCCCGAAGAATTTGCCTGGGGCGTGGCGGTCGCAGCACAACATGTTGAGCATCAACAGCCTAGCGACTGGACAGCCTTCGAGCGACAAGTCATTCGGGAGGGCAAGACCGGCACAGGTGATCAACCTGGGCAGGCAAAGCCAGGACACATTCGCGATCTTGACAAATACTCTGAAACGGTGCGCCGTAAGAAAGTCGACTTCGACGGCCGCTACGCCAATGATTTTGAGCAATTGGCTGAGCTGGGATTAAATAGTTATCGCTTTAGTCTCTCATGGGCACGTTTATTCCCTCGGGCGGATATGACCGAACCCGATCCAACCGGCATTAACTTTTACCGGGATGTCATCGCCGCCGCCAAAGCGAATGGTCTCGAACCTCATGTTTCGCTATTTCACTTTTCGACCCCCGAGTGGTTTTGGGAGGAACAGAACGGACAGCGGGGTTGGGAGCGCCCCGACGCGCTGACTCATTGGCGCCGCTATGTGGAAGCAGTATCTGAATTATTGGGTCCGGAGATTGACTATTGGTGCACACTGAACGAGCCCATGGTCTATGTATTGTGGGGATACATCGAGGGCATCTTCCCGCCTCTGGAGCAACGCGCAGGTCCTGTTGATGTAGCCCCGGTTGTCGCGCAACTGCTTCGCGCCCATGCCGATGCCTACCGCATCTTGCACGCCGGCGCCGAGGCGCGCGGTCAATCGATTGCTGTTGGCCTCACGCAACACACACGCGCATTCGAGCCCTGGCGTAACTGGCACCCGATTGACCGACTGACAGCAGAGTTTGTGCAGCAAGCATTTATTTGGGATGTATTTGACGCGATCGAAAGTGGCCGCTACACCATGACCAACACCGACTTCAGCACTGAAATCGACGGTCTGGCGGGCACTCAGGACTACGTGGGTATCAACTACTACGGACGCTTCTATGTGCAAATGGATATCGATGCCATGGCCGCGGGTCCGGTGACTCACACCCACGACCCCAATGACCCGGACGAGCTGACCAGCGACCTTGGGTGGGCTCTCTACCCTATTGGATTCAGTGCGGTGCTGAGTGAGGCTTGGGAACGTTACGGCAAGCCAATCCAGATACTGGAGAACGGCATTGCCGATGCCGCTCAACCCGACTCGCTGCGCCAAACCTTTATGGTCAGTCACTTGCGCGAAGTCTGGTACGCCATGAACGTCCTCGGCGTCGATATCGACGGGTACTTCCACTGGTCCCATCTCGACAACTTCGAGTGGGCAGAAGGCTTTGGCCCAAGGTTCGGGTTGTTTGCCGTGGACTACGATAACGACTTTGCGCGAACACCCCGCGACAGCGCAGCTGTTTACGCAGAGATCATCCGCGCTGGCATCAGCGATAAGATGTGGGCGCAAAATCGTGGCCCCTTCTAGCATGCGCCGGTTGTGAAGTGCCCCTGAGAGTAGACAAATACACGCACCACCAAGCAGACTTCTGTCGACCTGTGCAACCTTGGACTATCATTATGACGCAGCGGCGTTGCTATCTATTGATCCTCGCGCTCTTGGTGATCGCCGGTTGTGCCGGGCCCGTGCGTGCGCCATTTGAGGTGCCCACAGAAGAACTGGCGCTGCCCGAAGCATCCTCCGGTCAGCTTGCGACCCTAGAGAATGGGGTGGCGGCCCGAGCTGACGCTGCTCAAAATTTAGGCGGTCGAGCGAGCGGGCTCGCCTCAGGATTCAAGCTGCTCGATCGCAGCGAGGATGCCTTACGGTGGCGACTGGCGCTGATCGACTCCGCCACGCAAAGCATTGACACCCAGTACTACCTTTACCACGGTGACAGTAGCGGCCTGATCTTTACCAGCCGCTTGCTTGCAGCGGCTGACCGCGGTGTGAGGGTGCGGGTCCTCATTGACGATATAGGCACCCTCGCGCTGAGCCCCTCCCAGCAAAAGCTGCGCGACAGCATGGGTGCCCTGATGATTGCCCACCCCAATATTTCACTCCGACTATTCAACAGCAGTGATAACCGCAGCGCACTGGGGCGAGGTTGGGATTTCGCAACGGATTTTGAGCAACTTAACCATCGCATGCATAACAAGTCCCTGACGGTCGATAATCGGGCCACCATCGTCGGAGGCCGCAATATCGGAGACGAGTACATGGGTCTTAGCGACCATTTCAATTTCCGCGATATCGACGTCATGGGAATTGGCCCAGTCGCAAGGCAAGCCTCTGCCGTATTTGATCTATTTTGGAACAGCGGCTGGGTCATTCACCCCAATCAAGCCACTCGGGACAAAGCCGAAGCAGCAGCGCCAAGACAGCGCGAGGCGATGGAACGTGAATTGCGCAGCTCAAAAGCACTCGAGCGCTTCTCGCTGACTCCACGGAGCTGGGAATCCAAATTCAGCGCCCTGTTACCCGCTCTGCATCTGGGCAGCAGCGAGGTATTGACTGATCGACCGGGACCGGCCGGCATCAGCAATGATGTGTATGACTGGATTACGGGCGCGATCCCCGAGGTGAAAAAAGAGCTGCTGATCACCAACGCCTATCTCATACCCAATGCCAGTGGCGTGAGCATGCTGGACAGGCTGACGGAGAATGGTGCCGACATAAAGATCCACACCAATTCACTGGCCTCACACGACGTGCCGGCGGTGAACAGTCACTACAAAGCCTGGCGCGCGCCGATCCTGCAAGCTGGCGCATCACTTTATGAAGCCCGCCACGATGCAGCCATCAAAGCATCGGTGGTCGACACGATCCCTATCTCCGCTAAATATATGGGGCTTCATTCCAAATCGATGGTGATCGATCGCCGCTTCTCCGTCATCGGCTCTGCCAATTTGGATCCGCGCTCGGCGTTCCTGAACTCGGAGATGATTGCCGTCATTGACAGTAAGGGGCTGGCCGAGGAGCTGGCACACGCCATCCTGCGCGATATGGATCCAGAGAATAGCTGGGAAGTCCGGCTGGATGACGCCGGTAAGCTCCTGTGGCAAAACGACGTTGAAACCACCCAGCGGCAACCCACTCGGGACAACTTTCAGCAGATCGAAGATTGGTTCTTCATGCTATTTCCCAAGCGACTGTATTAGAGCTGGCTGTATCGGCAGATGTACCCCTCCCCCAGTGGCGCTTAAGGATCGGCCCGCCTCGCTGTAATCTCTGAATCCGGCAGTCAGCAGGGCTGCGAGCAGCCACGTGACGCGCAGAAAAAAAACACTGTTGACTGTTTTTGAGGTCGGGGTTAACTTGCTCCAGCGCTTGGGGCGACAGATGTCGACCTGCACATTGCATCTGGTGCGTAATCTGTTGCAATGTCACCTCAACTGGGAAAGCCATCAAAATCAAAACATCCAAGGAGACCCAACGTGTCCATTCCAAAGGAAACCCTCCTGCACGCCTATCGCACCATGAAGACGATTCGCGAATTCGAAGAGCGGGTCAACGCAGAAATCATGAACGGCCAGATCCCCGGCTTTACCCACCTCTACACAGGTCAGGAAGCCAATGCTGTAGGTGTGTGTGCGCATCTGGACGAGAGCGATACCATCATCTCGACCCATCGCGGTCACGGGCACTGCATCGCCAAGGGTGCGGAAGTCTCGGGCATGATGAAGGAGCTATTTGGCTCCTCTGAAGGACTGTGCAAGGGCAAAGGCGGCTCAATGCACGTCGCGGATATCGACAAGGGCATTCTGGGCGCAAACGGCATTGTGGCAGGGGGTCCGCCAATTTCAGTGGGCTCGGCACTGGCCGCAAAGATTCGCAAAAACGGCAAAGTGGCTGTGTCCTTCTCGGGCGATGGCTCAGTCAATCAGGGCACCTGCTTTGAGGCGATGAATATGGCTGTCGTTTTGCAGGCACCCGCCATTTTTGTGATAGAAAACAACTACTACTCCGAACACACCTCAATCAACTACGCGGTGGGCTGTGACGATCTAAAGGCCCGCACCGAAGCCTTTGGCTTCCCAGTCTTTGTGGCCGATGGCGCCGACTTCTTTGCGGTCTACGAGGCTGCGGGCAAGGCCATTGCCCATGCGCGCGCCGGCAACGGTCCCGCAGGTGTGTTCGCTGAGCAGGGTCGCTACCACGGACACTTTGTTGGAGATCCGCAAGCTTATCGAGCGGAGGGTGAACTGGAGGATCTGAGAGAAAACCATTGTCCGCTGAAGATCTTCCGCGCAAAGATGGCCGAGAGCGGCGAACTCAGCGACGCGGAGCTAGATGCCATTGATGCCGAGGTCATGGCGGAGATCGAGCAATCTGTGACAGACGCCAAGGCCGCAGCACGACCTACGGCAGATCAGGTCACGGAAGACGTTTACATCCAATACACCGCCACGGCCTAAGGGGAAACGATCATGCCTGAGAAAACCATGCGCGACGCAATCAACGAGGCTCTGCACCAGGCGATGGAGCAAGACGAGTCAGTCTTTGTCATTGGCGAAGACGTCGCCGGTTGCAGCGGCAGCGCGGGAGACGTGGGCGCGGTTGGTGGCGTCTTTGGCGTTACCGAGGGTATCTATCACCGCTGGCCCGACCGCTGCATCGATACGCCCATATCGGAGTCAGCCATCGTTGGCGCCGCAGCGGGTGCCGCACTGGTCGGCATGCGACCTGTGGCCGAAATCATGTTCGCTGACTTTATCGGCGTTTGTATGGATCAGATCGTTAACCAAATGGCAAAGTTCCGTTACATGTTTGGCGGGAAAAGTCGCTGCCCTGCGGTGATCCGCTTCTCTTCCGGCGGCGGCTTCAGTGCGGCAGGTCAGCACAGTCAGGCGATGTATCAGGTGATGACCTCATTCCCCGGTTTGAAAGTCGTTGTTCCATCCAATGCCTACGATGCCAAGGGACTGATGCTCACGGCCATACAAGACGACGATCCTGTGCTGTTCTTTGAGCCAAAAATTCTTTACCAAGAGACCGCGGACGTTCCCGACGAGATGTATACCATCCCATTCGGAGAGGCGAATTTTGTTCGTGAGGGTGATGACGTCACGGTCGTTGCCTTCGGACAGATGGTCCCAAAAGCAGCAGCTGTCATCGATGCGCTGGCGGAGGAAGGGATTAGCTGCGATCTGATTGATCCGCGGACAACTTCGCCACTGGATGAGAATGCGATTCTCGAATCCGTTGAAGCCACCGGTAGGTTGGTGATTGTGGACGAAGCGCCGCCTCGTTGCGGACTGACTGCGGACATTGCGGGCCTCGCTGCAGATAGAGCCTTTAGCAGCCTGAAGGCACCAATCAAGCAGGTCTGCGCACCGCACAGCCCGACCCCGTTCTCTCCAGAGCTTGAGGCGGCGTACTTGCCAGACGCAGACAAAATCACGGCGGCGATCAAAGCCACATTGGCTTGATTGAGGCGACATCAGGAGCAAATCTGTGAGCGATATTTATCCCATCGCGGTACCCAAGTGGGGTATCGAAATGGTCGAAGGCACCATCACCACTTGGAACAAATCAGAGGGTGATGCCATTGCCAAAGGTGACGAAGTCTTTGAAATGGAATCTGACAAGATCGTCAACGTTTGGGATTCCCCGGTCGACGGCATTCTCCGTCGTGTATTGGTGCCTGCGGGTGACGCGCATCCGGTCGGCGCCCTCCTCGGCGTGATTGCTGACGCCAGCGTCGCAGACGGTGATATCGATGCCTTCATCGCAGCTCACAGCAGCGTGAGCGTGCCTGCAGATGCCGCAGCCGAGCCTGCTGCGGATGAGGCGCCAGCGAAACAGACCGTGCAAACGGGGGATGCTTACACCCGCTCCTCTCCCAGCGTGCGTCGATTGGCAGACGAGCTGGGTGTGGATCTGGGCACCGTCACCGGCACCGGTCGCCGCGGCCGCATTACCGACGAGGATGTAAAGGCGGCCACCGGGGGAAGTAGCGGCGCACCGGAGGGCGTCGAGGTCATTCCGCTGAGCGCGACCCGTAAAACCATCGCGCGCCGGCTGACCGAGGCGAAACAGACCATCCCCCACTTTTACCTCACGGCTGAGTACAAATTGGACGGCCTGCTTGCACATCGCGCCACTCTGAACGAGTCCGCCGCTGTCAAAGTCTCAGTCAACGATCTCATTGTCTGGTGTGTGGCGCAGGCGCTGATGAAGGAGCCCCGCGTTAATGTAAATCTCGTGGGCGAGGACATTCACCAATTCAGTGCGGCGCATGTCTCGGTCGCTATCGCCACCGATGATGGCCTCTACCCCGCCACCGTCTACAACGCCGACAGCAAGTCGCCGGCTGAAATCGCCACTGCCACCGCAGCACTGGCTGATAAAGCCCAAACGGGAAAGCTCGCCAAGGAAGACATTTCCGGCGGCTCTTTCACTGTCTCCAACCTCGGCATGTACGGGGTCACGCAATTTACGGCCATTGTGAATCCACCCATGGGCGCCATTCTGGCGCTGGGCAAGGCAACACAACAAGTTGTGGTCGAAGACGGCGAGCAGCACGTTGCGACAGTGCTCAACGCCACCTTGTCCTGCGATCACCGGGTGATTGATGGCGCCGTGGGTGCGCAATACCTCGCGGCCCTAGCTGAGGTCATCGCTTCTCTCTGACTAGGGCATCGGGCGCGCTGTGCTGATGAGCGCACAGCAGTTCAGTCCGCGACCAACGCAATTTTTGGGACAAAGATCTGTAGTAGTGCCGCAGAGATCAAATGCAAGCTGGCGATGAGCAAAAAGACGCTCTCGTATCCAGCCCCTTGAATCATGACCCCCGCCAGCAGTCCGAGCACGCTCCCACCTAGGCTTCCCACTGCGCCAAAAACACCCCACACCGTCGCCACGCGATCCGCCGGAAAAAGATCGGTGGGTAATGTAAAGAAAACAGCTCCTTTAATCTGAATAGCGAACAACCCGAAGCAAATCAGCCCGAGCGCCAAAGCGCTTGACTGGGTGTAGTAGGCGGGAACCACTGCCACGGCCACCAAAACCGCGCCGATCCATATGACAGTCTTGCGTGCTCGATTGATGGAGTGGCCCCGCGTGACCATCGAAGAGCTAAGAGAACCACCTACCAGCGCACCGAGGTCTGCCGCCACCCACGGCAACCACGCAAACAACGCGATGCCCCGGAGGTCAAAACCTCTGACATCGATGAGATATTGAGGGAGCCAGAACAAAAAGAAGTAGAAGGGAAAGTCGCTGACCACTCTGGCAACAAGAATGCCCCAGAATTCGCGATAGCGAAGTAGTTCGGTCCAGTCGCCCTGGCTCTGCTGGCTCGATCGGTTTTCCATGATCAAGCGCTTCTCGGTGTTATCGATCGACGGATGGGTCTCTGGCAGGTGGTACCACCGCTGCCACAACAGTACCCAAAACAGCCCCAGTGAGCCTGGGATAATAAAGGCCCATTGCCAACCGAGGGTTTGCATGGTCCAGACCGTGAGAGGCGGTGTGATGATTGCTCCGAGGCCCGCCCCTAACATAAAGATGGCGACCGCCGTAGAGCGCTCGTTTGCAGGAAACCACTGGGCAACGGCTTTGCTGGCCGCCGGGAAATTGGCGGCCTCCGCGAGTCCCAGCATCACTCTGAGGGTGAAGAAACTCCAGAGTCCACGACCCAAGGCGTGCAGGATCGTCGCCACACTCCAACATATCGCTGCGAGGCTGAATGCGCGCTTGGTCCCCAATCGATCGATCAACGGGCCTGACACCAGCTGACCCAAACCATACGCCAACAGGAACCCGCTGGTAATCAGCCCATAGTCGGCATCACCGATGCCAAATTCGCTCCGCACCACGGGTGCTACCACACCAAACACCGACCGATCGATGTAGTTGATAGTCGTAATGACCGCCAACAAAATCGCGATACGCCACCGAATGGCCATACCTGATCCCCCCAACAAATTGTTCTGTCGTACTGTCGGCTGAGTAAGGTCTCTAACGCGAGACCAGCACTGCCAGTGACAAGGCGATGAGTATTGCGCCAAAACAGCGGTTCAACAAGGCGGCACGTGCTCGCACCCGCTCCAGAATCAGCTTATGTGACAGGGTCACAGCCACGACGATGTACCATGCGGTGTCGATAGCTCCCGCTGTGGTGGCAATGATGAGCTGCTCTGCCAGCGTGGCCTCGGGGCGAATAAACTGGCTAAACAGGGCCGCAAAAAAAACAGCCACCTTGGGGTTTGACAGCGCAAGTAAAAAACCCGCCCAACCAGCCCTGCGCCCAGACATGTGGGAGTCGGCCTCGGTCAGGCTGACGTCTACCGGTCCCGATAGCAAGGCGCGACAACCTAGATAAAATAGGAGCGCCGCACCAAGATAGCGGACCGTATCGAACCAGACGGGCTGTGTCAGCAAGATAGCGCCCAGTCCGCTGACCATCAGCAACGCCCAGCAAAAAATACCGAAACCGTGGGTCACTGCGCACACCACGCCCGCTTGCGTGCCCGCGACAACGGTATGGCGCACAACGACCGCCAGACTGGGGCCCGGTGACATTGCGCCCAAGAGACACACCAGTGCCAGCGGCAACCACTGTGACCAGCTCATGAGTTATTTACCCCTAGGCGCTTGACGCGCTATTGCAAAATGCAACAAACCCCCGTTGATCACCCTGTCGGACGCTGTTGCTGTCACATTTGAACTGATATATGTTACGGCAACTGTAAAGTTAAAAGTCGTCCGGGTCCGAGTGGATCCGGCGCCTGTTTCCCAAATATAAAATATCGCGTGAGCGAAACAAGGAGCATGCCGTGCCCGATTTTGGAAAAGATCAAACCACACGATTTCGTCGCAGAGCCATCGTAGCGGGGGTCGC
>CALKMV010000057.1 GCA_938091485.1 uncultured Luminiphilus sp. | reverse complement strand
GCATTGCCCGCATCGATATCGACGCCGGCATCGCGGTAGGTCAGTGAGGGTTCTGAGGAGGATGGATCGGCCATGCCGCGGTCCCTGCCAGTCAAAGTGAGATAGTAATCTGCCGGCACTATCGAGGAAAGCAAAGCGGAGCACTTTGGTTGATAATATGCCGGTGCAATCTCTGGGCGGCGGTTCGCGCCCAGAAAAACCCGTAGTGCAATCGGTAGTGCTATTTAGAGTGCTAAAGGAAACCAGCCGTGTTTCACATGCCACAGCCCGACTTTTTGCCAGCCGTGTTCTGCTACCAGCCGCGCCCAAGTGAGTCTGCAATCAATGAGAGTCCACCGATGCGCCTCGCGACCGTGACACGGCAAGGTCGACTGAGTGGCGCTCTGGTATTGAGCTTTGCACTACTGCTGGGCCTCACTGTGGGCGCCTCGCAGGCAGCGCTGGGACAAAATGCTGAAGTGATCGTCCGCATTGACGTGGATGATCGCAGCGAGGACAGCGTCGATGAGGCGGCCCGCGAAGCGCTGGAAAGCGTGCTGTTGAAACGCTCCGGTGATCGCGCATTGCTAACGCATCCCACCGTGAGTGCCGCCCTGGATGCGGCACGGTCTAACCTGTCCCTTTACCAGTTCGAGAGAGTCGACAACAGAACCCGCTTCGTCGCACATATTGATGAGTCGCTGATAGAGAGCCTGATTCAAGCAGCTAATGGCACGCTTTGGGCAGAGGCGCGTCCACCCATCTTGTTATGGTTGGTGGTCGATGATCTCTCTGGGCGCCGCTTTGGCAATACCGATGAGGAAAGTTTGTTGTGGGAATCCTTGAGCGAGGCCTTTGACCAGCTTGGAATCAAGTTGAGGCGCCCTTTGTACGATTTATCAGATTCAGTTTTGGTCTCTCCCGAGACACTCTGGCGCCGCGATTTCGGACCGATTGTGGAGGCTTCAGAACGCTACGGCATGACGCATCTTCTGGTTGGACGGCTCATCGGTTTGAGTGAGGGCCGTTACATCGGTGAGTGGATTTATCGTGATAACAGCATAGAGCGGGCCGTATCGGTTCAAGCGGCCTCGACCGAAGCACTGATCGATCCGGGGCTCGACATGGCGATGGAAGAGATGCGGCAGCAGTACGCCGTTGCGCTTACCGACCGCAAGGCGACAGAGGCGCTGAGGGTGAGCGTTCGTAATGTGTTGACCCTTGCGGACTATCGCGCGGTGACCACCGAGATGGCTAATATCCAAACGCTGGTCAATGTGAAACCCGTCGCGGTCACAGGGGATATTTTAACCCTGGAGTTGGCGGGTATTGGTGACGCGGAGACGCTTGTCAGGCTGATGGCATCGCGGTCAGATTTGGTTTGGGTACACACAGATCCGGATACCACTGAGGGATTAGTGCTTGCCTGGCAGCGGCCCTAAGCGGCATGTCAATCTACTGGCGATGACGATGAAGACACACTCAGGCCAATTACCACTGTCTATGGGGCGAGAAGACCTGGCCAACTGGGATAATTGGCTGAGTCGACCAGATACCGTGGCGCTGGAGCAACTACTGACGAGGCAGTTGCCCGAGCACAGTGCCTATGTCTGGGGCGGAAAGAGTATTGGTAAAAGTCACCTGCTGCAGGCTTGTTGTGACGCACTGGGCGGCGCGGCGCGCTATGTCCCGATGGTGGACTTGATCGACTATCCTCCTGACCAGGTCTTAGCCGGTGCGGAATTATCGCGATTGGTGGCAATCGATGACATAGACCGTGCAGAATCAAACTCTGTTTGGCAGGAGGCCCTATTTGCCCTGTTTAACGCCGTGCAGGAATCCGGTGGGCAACTGCTCGTGACGGCGAGCAAATCGCCCCAGCAACTTGTCGACACATTGCCGGATCTGCGCTCTAGGCTGAGCAGTTTGCCCGTCTTCCAGATGCCTCGATTCACGGAGGAACAGGTGGCTGATCTGCTGCGTCTCCGAGGTAGCGCTGCGGGTATTGGATTGGCTGACGAGGTCATTAAGTACTGCGCTTTGAGGCTCCCTCGGGATCCGAGAGTCGTCGTCGAGTTTATTAATCAACTCGATCAGCTCAGCTTGGCACAGAGACGGGGCGTCACCATCCCCTTTGTCAGAGAGTCGGGCCTTCTGCGGCTGTGACATCACCGATGGCGTATTCGCCGGGACCCAATTGCAAATAACGTCGCAACCAGTGAACGGCGAGGTAGAGCGGCACGGTGTCTAACAACGCGCAAAGAGCTTTGAAGGCGTAATTGCTGCCGACCAGCGTCATCAAAGCTGGCATGGCGATGTCGCCAGCTAAAAACGCAGCGCCGAAGGTGACGGTGACCACCATGACAGAATCAACCAGTTGGCTGAGCAGTGTGCTGAAATTGTTTCTGAGCCAGAGGTGCTTTCCGTGGGTGACACGCTTCCAAAAGTGGTAGAGCTGAACATCGCAATATTGGGCGGCGACATAGGCCATCATCGAGGCGAATACGGCACCCGAGGTGGTGGCATAAATCAGCTCAAATAAACCCACCTCTGATTCCACGATAGTGCCGTTGGGCAGGGTAACGGGTGCCGCAAGCTGCAATACCTGCCAGGGCGGCATGACCGCCTCTGGCACTGACGGGGCTACCGAGCCAAGGGTGAGCACACCGAGGATAAGAAAATTGATACCCAGGCCGACACTGACCAAGAAGTTGGCTCGTGCCCGACCATAGAGCTCACTGATCAGATCGGTGCACAGGAAGGTGAGCGGGTAGGGGAGAACGCCTACAGCTAGTGCTAGAGGGCCAAGCTGGATGAAGCGGGTAATGCCAACGACATTGAGAAGTGTCATGGCGGACAGGAAAATGCCGGCCAGCACCAAAAAGGTGCGCTCGCGACGTTCGCGGATCAGATCTTTGCCCATGACCACGTCAGTGCTCTATCTGACCTAGGTTGCCGTGCATCACTGATCCATTGATTACCGGATGCTCATGCGCCCACACAATCAGGTCTGCTATCTCTCGGGGCGATACCAGGCGTCCAAAGCTGTTCATGTCCCCAAGGCTACCGAGTATTGCTTCATCGTGACCTACATGTTGGCGGAGCATGGAGGTGTCGGTGAATCCGGGGCAGATTAGCGCTGTATGGATACCCCGACCCATCAAGTCCTGACAGGTGGCGCGCATCATACCGAGCTGCGCGTGTTTGCTTACGATGTAGCTGTAGGCGCCCCCGACGGCTTTTTCTGACAGGGTTGAGCCGACGTACAACACGCTTGAACTCTCTGGCATCAGTGGCATCAGTGCCCGGTTCAGTGTGTTGATTCCGACCACGTTCACTGTCAGCACTTTGAGTAATGCCTCGTCTTCAGTCGTGTCGCATCGGTCCTTGAGCATTAGTGAAGCGTTGTGGACCAGACAAACCGGGGCGTTTTCCGCTTCCAGTAGACGAGCCGCGAGCGCTTCGCAGGTTTGAGCCGCCGAATCCGCATTGGATAGATCCGTAGAGATCGTCTCGACGCCGTCTACAGGGCAGTCTCTCCGAGAAATATTGATCACGGTGAAGCCTCTTTGCATAAATTGCTCGGCCGCGGCTGCACCAATTCCAGAGCTGGCGCCGGTCAGGATAGCGATGGGCCCCATGAGGACTCCTGAGAAAATTGAGTGACCGACAGGGTACTTCAGCGGATGGTTGGGGTCACGGGGTTCCCGCTATTGCGGCTTGCTGCTGGCCCGTGAGCGGACTTGCCGAATGTCGGCTCATCAACCACCATAACGCTCCCACGACGCGAGGTTGTCCCGATGACCCAACTGGCCACACTGCATATCGACAAGCAGGCGCATAAGTTTTCGGCTGCGCACTTCACGATATTTTCGGCGACCGAACGAGAACGGCTGCACGGCCACAACTATGGGGTGTCCGCGCGTATTGTGGCTGAGATGGGGGATAACGGTTTTTCTGCGGACTACAACGTTTATAAGCGAGCCCTGCAAAAGCTCTGCGACGCCCATGACGAGTATATGCTCCTGCCTGATCACTCGCCTTGGCTGACGGTAGAGGAGCGAGCTGGCGAATATCTGGCGACATTCGATGGGAAGACGCTTCGCTTCCCGGTCGATGAAACCCTGCTCTTGCCCATCGTTAATGTGACTGTCGAGGCGCTGGCTCATTACCTTCTGGAGCAGATCCTGAGGCAGTCTGAATTGGGCGAAATCATTGAATTGGAGCTCTTTGTCAGCTCTGGTGACGGGCAGATGAGTTCGGCTAGCTGGCGCGCGAGCTGAAAAATCTGTCTGAAGCGGGAACTTTTTGCTAAATCGTCTGTCTTAGGGATAGTTGTTGAGATGGTGGTGTCTACGGGTGCACTGCAAGGGAAACGTCTGAGCAGCGAGAGCGCTAATACAGAGGCTCTCCCCGTTTTGAGTGGCTCCTTCATTGCCGGCTGATTATCAGCCGGCTTTTTTTTACCCACCCGTCGAAACAGGCCTCATGTGCGTAGCTTTTAGCGGTGGCGGCTTACATCTCGACCCGTAGATCGGCTCGCTGGCGCCATACTGCTATTAAGGTCTCGCGGGTTTGTGGTCCGACCAGCGTGTCAGTCACCTCGCCATTGGGACTGACCAGCAAGGTCGTCGGTAGCACACGAGGCCGTTCAATACCCAGTCCCGGACCTGGGTCCTGTTCGAGTAGCGTGAAGGCAATGCCCAAATCGTCTGCCTGAGCGCGGAGCGCTGCTCCTTGCTGACCATCATAGTTCACAGCGAATACGGCCAGGTCTGTATCGCGGTCGATTGCGTTGAGTTCAGGGATTTCTTGTCGACACGGTACACACCAGATAGCCCAATAGTTGACGATGCTCCACTGGCCGGTGTCAGGTAGCGCCGCGTTTTGTTCGCTGCAGCCTAGCAACCACAGAGTGCACAGGGCGACACAAATCAGGCGGGTCATGCCGCATTTTTCTGCGTTGAGAAGAGCTCGGTGAGAGATACAGAGAGCAGCGATGTTTCCTGCTCCCGACTGGTATTCAGCAGGGTCGATGCGGCCTGTTGCCATGGCAGAGCCAGTGTGGCTTGAGAGTAGGCCGGCTCCGCACGCATCAGATCAGCGAGTTCCGCCAAGGTAACATGATGAAGATCGCGACTCAGAAGGTAGTGTCCACGATCTAATCGCTTGAGTAATTGTGCCTTGATCAAGGAGTCGCGAATGCTTCGCCAGCTATCTGCATCAATACCCCCGCTTAACAAATCATCGGCACCAATAATTTCCAGTTCCGCGATGCCACGACCCTCTTTTTGAGCCCGCCAAAACAGATAAAGAATATCCAGCGCTTTCATTAAAGTCGGCGTTCGTGCCTGCTCGGCGGTTTGATAAGCGGAGAGGCTATGGGCCAGCACCGCACCTATCAGAACAATGACCCACGTCACGTAGATCCAGAGCAGAAAAAGCGGTACGGCTGCAAAAGCGCCGTAAACCAGGGTGTAGCTGGACTTCGCCATCACCGCTGTGAATACCATCCTTGCGATAGTGAAGGTGCTTGCGGCAAAAATCCCGCCGATTAGCGCGTGCCGGAGTGGCACCTGGCAATTCGGGACTACGGCATAAAGGCAGGTGAGCCCCACAGTGCTGATAGCAAAGGGAAGCAGCCCTATCAGCAGAGAGCCGAGTCCGAAAGTATGCAGACCACCCCAATCGTTGGTAGCGGCAAACAGATAGGCCCTAACGCCCAGGCCAATGCCAATTGCAGCCGGCCCAAGGCTCAGAATGGCCCAATAAAGTAAGAAGCTTTGTAATGGTTTTCGGTTGGCGCGATTTCGCCAAATATCATTCAGCGCTTTCTCGACATTGCGCAGCATGAGTATTGCGGAGACCAGCAGTATGACCACACCGAATACGGTGAGTGAGCGAGCCTGAGAAATGAAAGCCGAGAGATACTGCACAACCTGAGTGGAGCTCTCGGGCAATAGGAATTGCAGCAGGAACTCGTTCAGTTTTTCCTCGATATCGCCTGCGGCCGGCAGCGCCGACGCAATGGAGAGCGTCACAGTCAGCATGGGCACTAGCGCGAATAAGCTCACAAAAGTCAGCGCGGCGGCATTTGCGTTCAGCCTGTCCTCAACAAACCGGTTGATAAGGTAGTTGAACCTCAGGTGCGCATTCTGGAGTTGTGGATGCGTTAACATGGCGATTCGATGGTACAAAAAGATCCTAGAGTGACTGTACAGTGCGTAGCGAGGCGCCGTCGAGAGCGTTTCGCGGATGACATAGCGTGATGAGTGAGCCATATATCTTGGTTCTGTATTACAGTCGTGACGGCGCGACTGCGGCGATGGCCAAACAAGTGGCGCGCGGGGTTGAGTGTGTCAGCGGCATTGAGGCTCGGCTGAGAACGGTGCCATCTTTGTCTGTGCCAGACGACGAAAGCGAGGCAATGGCGTTGCCAGCGACTCAGGAGGACCTCAAGCATTGTGCTGGTCTTGTGCTGGGTAGCCCGACACGATTTGGAAATATGGCGGCACCCCTCAAACAGTTTCTCGATGAAAGCAGTTCGCTCTGGCTTCAGGGTTCCTTGATTGACCGGCCAGCGGGAGTCTTTACGTCAACTAGTTCCTTGCATGGTGGCCAGGAATCCACTCTGCTGAGCATGATGCTGCCGCTGTTACACCACGGCATGGTGATGGTGGGAGTGCCTTATTCGGTGCCTGGGCTGCGGGCGTCTGAGGCCGGTGGTACCCCGTATGGCGCCAGTCACTGGTCAACCGAGGCTGGCGATCGGCCGATGGATGACAACGAGTCATCAATCTGTCGCGCATTGGGGAAGCGAGTGGCCGAATGGGCGCTCCGCGCTCCCTAGTGCCGCCAAACGTTACATGATGCGACGACCGACCCAACGATCAAATCTGACCCGCGCCTTGTGGTGGCTGATGTGCCTGACCTGGGTGGGTTTTTTGTTGCAACAGGCCGCGGATGTTGAGCGTTTTGCCGGTACATTGCTGCTGGCTGGTCTGCGCGCCGCGCCTTTATGCCTGTTTATCTGGGCGGCCGTGAAAGACAGCCTGCGGCTCATGATTTGGTATGAGTTGGTGCTGCTGTTCTATTTTATTTCCGCCGTTGAGGCGGCCTTTGCGTATCAGGCAGACAATATCTCTGTCGCAGGTTTGGTGCTGGTAGTCACAAATTTTATCGCCTGTATGCTGTATATCCGCTACCGAGGGCGAGAGTTGCGGGGCGACCCAGCGTGACACGAACTAGCTTTCGCTGACGCATTTTGGAAGCGTAGATGTGAGAAGTGAATCAGCAGCTGATTCGCATACAACTGAGGAGAAGATCACAGGATGATGGGATTGTTGAAAGGGATTTGGCGCCTATTAAGTGGCATCAGCCGGGCTATTTCAGTGCTGGTACCTCTGCTGTTCGTTGCGGTGTTTGTGATTGCTTTTAGTGCGGGAATGAAAGATTCGACACCGGAGCCGCTGCCAGAAAAGGCAGCACTGTTGATCGCGCCATCGGGTCCTTTGGTAGAGGATCCTGCACCAGTCGACCCGGTATCCGCTTTCATCAATCAGGATTACGAGCAGCCCGCGCTCCTTAACGACGTGGTCCGCGCTATCCGATGGGCCGCGACCGACGACCGAATCACCTCTTTGGTATTGGATCTTGAGAACCTGATTGGACCGTCAACGAGTCAGACCGTCGAAATCAGTGCCGCCATCACCGAGTTCAAGGCTGCGGGAAAGTCGGTGGTCGCTTTCGGGGATTTTTATTCTCAGGCGCATTACCTGCTGGCCTCACAAGCTGATCACGTCATGTTGCATCCCGAGGGCGGCATGTTCCTGGAGGGTTTTTCGGTCTATCGGTCCTATCTCCGCAGCTTCTTAGAAAAAGCGCGCGTCACGATGCATGTGTTCCGGGCTGGTGAAAACAAATCAGCGGTAGAACCCTACCTCCGGGACGACATGTCGGACTCAGAGCGTGAGGTGGTATCGCGATGGTTAAGCGGTCTTTGGTCTACCTACACCGAGTTGGCGGAGTCGGGAAGGGAGATGCCAGCGGGCGCCATGAATACGTTTATCGCCTCCTTCCCCGATCAGCTTGCGGCCTCGAGCAATGATCTTGCCCAAACGATGTTGGATGGGGGTTGGGTTGACGCCTTGGCCGATCATGCACAGATGGACGAGGCGCTGGCGGAATGGGTGGGTGTCACCGACGAGGATGGATTCGCCGAGATGGTCAACTTCGAACGCTATGTCGACGACATCAAATCGCAGCGCGTCATCGAGCAAGAAGGGTTACCGCTAATCGCCATCGTGCCGGTCGAGGGGACTTTGGTGCCCGGAGACAGCGAAGAAGGGATGGCAGGTAGCGACACCGTCATCGGCTACATCGATACGGCGTTGGAGGCTGAGGATCTGGCCGCGATCGTGCTCCGTGTGAATAGCCCTGGCGGTAGCGTTTTCGCTTCTGACCTCATCCGCCGCAAGCTGTCTGAGGCTAAAGAGGCCGACATACCCGTGATCGTCTCCATGGGTAGCGTTGCCGCCTCGGGAGGCTATTGGATCTCGGCTGAAGCGGATGAGATCTGGGCACTGCCTACCACCATTACCGGGAGTATTGGTGCTTTCTCCGCTTTTCCCACAATTGAGGGCATTCTGGATTACATCGGCGTGACCGTAGACGGCTTGGGCACGACTCCGCTGGCGGGCGAGGCTAGCCTCAACCGTGGCCTCAGTCCAGAGATGGCAAGTATTGTTCAAGCGCTCGCCAATGGCGCTTATGAGGACTTCATCGAACTGGTCGCTAATGGACGCGATATGAGTGAGGAAGCGGTGCAACTGATCGCTGAGGGATTGGTTTGGACTGGGGCTGAGGCGTCGCAAATCGGATTGGTTGACGAGTTAGGGGGGCTTGATAAGGCCGTTGCAGCAGCAGCTGAGCTTGCCGGCGTTGAAGAATGGCGGACCGGCCGCACCACGGTGCCGCCCTCTTTCGAAAGCGTCTTGCTAGAAGAGCTGAGTCGCTCATTGGGGGCCTCGATGACGGCTCCACAGGGGTGGCTCGGCTCGCTGGTGGAGGGCTTTACACCTGTGGTGAGGAGTTTATCGAGCCTGCGGGATCCGATGCACGTCTATGCGCAATGTCTCAGCTGCGTCCCAGTCCTCTAGCCTGATGATGGATTTTTCTGACCGAGTCAGTGAGGCATCGCCCGCTGCCACGGCTATAGTGTTGAGGCAGTCACGAGCTGGCCGGGAAGTGCTTCTTCTCAGACGAAGTGATCAGCTCAAGCATATGCCTGGGTTGTGGGTTTTTCCGGGTGGCAAGGTCGAAGAGACGGATGCGGGGGGAGACGAACTCGAACAGGCCCGTCATGGCGCTGCGCGTGAGCTTCAGGAGGAGTCAGGAATTGTGGTGCCTCCCAGCGCGTTGCGTCCTTTTTCCTATTGGCTGACTCCGACTGTGGTCAAGCGGCGTTTTTCGACCTGGTTTTTCCTTACGGAGGTCGCCGCTGATACGGTCGTCACTGTCGATGGCAGCGAGATTGTTGAGCACCAGTGGTGGTCGGCCGCCCGAGCGATTGAGGCTCATCACAGTGGTGAATTGCTTATGACACCGCCAACATTGGTCTCGCTTCACGATATCCAAAACTGGCAGGGCCCCGGCGCGCTGCCAGCAGGCGCAGCCAGCGGAAAACCGCTTGTCTTTTTCCCCAAAGTCGTGAGGGAGGGAGACACGATGACGTTTCTATACGAGGGAGATGTCGCTTACGACACGGGTGATCTGACGCTCACCGGCCCGCACCATCGCACGACGGGTCAGGGGGGGATCTTTTCTTATCAGTCCTCGGCTAATGTGTGATGACTTGTGCTGATGATGCGGCAGGGAACGCAGGCAGCTACTGAAACCATTTGCCGCCAGGCAGCAACACGCGGGTCCCGGTGACCGTCTCATCGAAAAGTGGCTTTAGCCGTCGATCACTCCCGGCTCCATGACGCCGCGATATCATGGTGATGGGAAAGAGAAAGATATCGGTGTTTCGGTAATGTAGTGCTCTGGATCGCCCTTTGTTGTCGCGATAAACCACCCAGTGCATATCCAGCGCGTCACCCAGTCGGTCACCGAATACAACCCCCATTGCCTGCAGAGTCAGCGTGTCATTGCTGGACACCAGATTTTCGTCGAGGATGCGTTGCAGTGTTTCGACATCACGGTCAGCGTTGCCCGTGAGGCCTCGGCCTAGCCGGTTAGCAAGCTGTTCAACGCGGGCGCGCTGATCCGCCATAAACTGCCGGTCTATCGCGCTGAGAGGATCGACAATAAGGTCAAAGTCCGGGTTTTGCCCCAGCACAGGATGTGAGCAGTAAGCGGACATGAACAGTAGCAAAATGAGCAGAAAGTGCTCGAGTCGTACCACAAAATATCGTACGTGTTGCTGTTGTGAAACTTGGTCTGAAGTGGATAATTGCGACACCATGCTGGTCAGTTCCTGCGCCATAAAGCCCCTCTCGGAGTGAGTCGATGATAACCGGAAGCATTGTTGCGTTGGTAACGCCTATGCACGTAGACGGCGCTATTGACTGGCCCACGTTTGCGCGTCTGATCGAGTACCACATCGAATCGGGCACTGGCGGCTTGGGTATCGTGGGAACGACCGGGGAGAGTCCGACTCTCACGGTGCCCGAGCATTGCGAAGCGATCCGCTTTGCGGTCGAGCAGTCGGGGGGACGCATCCCTGTGGTAGCAGGGACAGGAGGTAACTCTACCCACGAGGCCATTGAACTGACTGTCGCGGCAGCCGAGGCTGGCGCCGACTACTCACTATCAGTTACACCCTATTACAACCGACCCACGCAGCAAGGCTTGTTTGAGCATTTTCAAGCCGTCGCGCGCTCGGTCAATCTGCCCATCATTCTGTATAACGTGCCCGGCCGCACCGGCTGTGACCTTCTCAACGAGACCGTGGTCAAACTCAGCCAGATCGACAACATCGTGGGTATTAAGGACGCGACCGGAGACGTCGAGCGCGGCGCAGCGTTGATCGACTCAGTGCCTGATGGCTTTGCAGTTTTTTCAGGAGATGACGCTACCGCGCTTGAGCTGATGCGTCGAGGCGGCAAGGGAAATGTGTCAGTGACTGCCAATATCGCTGCTCCCGATATGGCCGCTATGTGCAGTATGGCGCTGGCTCAGGATTGGGAAGGGGCTTCAGAGATCGATGCGCGTCTCAAGGATCTGAATAAACTGCTCTTTATCGAAGTGAACCCCATCCCGATCAAGTGGGCCATGGTGCAACAGGGTATGATCGAAGAAGGCATCAGATTGCCGCTGACGCCGCTGTCGGAGCCCTGCCAAGCCCCGCTTGCGGCCGCAATGGAGACGTATTTCGCGTGATTCGATTGGTGTGCTCTGCTTTAGTTGTCACCGCTCTCTCAGGGTGCAGTTGGTTATTTGGTGAAGATGGACTCTTCCCCGATAACGCGGGTCGATATCAGACCGCACCGGAGTTGGCGCCAATTGACGTCCCTCCGCATCTTTCTACGGAGGCCATACAGCCCGACTATCCCGTGCCGCCTGTTTCTGAGAGTGCTCAACTTGCAGCAAAATTTGAAACGCCGCGACCGACTCCGCTGACCGCGAACACGCAGGCCGATGCAGTGCGGATCCAGAGTCTGTCCGGCGAGCGCTGGGCGTTGGCCAACGTGGCACCGGGGCAGCTATGGCCGCAGGTCAGAGCGTTTCTGACCACCAGCGGTATCGGTGTGGCGGCGGTAGATGCCGAAGCGGGTCTGATCGACACGCAGTGGTTCAAGCTTGAAGACAGAGAACTCGCGGTGCGTTTTCAGTTTCGGGTCGATACGGGCGTGCAAAGAAATACGGCGGAGTTGCATGTCTTACAGCAGACCCGCAGCGCCGAGGACGCCACCTGGCCAAGAGAATCTGACGACGGCGACCTTGAGGAAAAGATGCTTCAGGATGTGGCGCAGTACCTCGCCAACAGCGCAGACACGGCCCCTATTTCAATGATGGCAGATCGCTCCATGAGTGATTCTGGCCGCATTGCTCTAGAGGATACTGAGCAAGAGACGCGAATCCGGCTGGAGCTGCCTTTCGATCGTGCCTGGGCGTCGTTGATCAAGGGAACCGAGCAGGCAGACTTCGTTATCGATGACCGCAACCGTAGTGAGGGATTGTTGTACGCGACCTTTATCGGCCCGCAAGATGATGAAGATAGCGGTTGGTTCGATTGGTTGTGGGGCGGAGAGGACGAGCACCCTCTCGCGGGACACAAATATCAGATCCACCTTGACCAAGCTAGCGAAGGGGTCATGTTGATCACGCTTCGAGGTATTGAAGGTGAGCCGGTCGACCGGCGGGAACAGCAAGCGCTGCTAACTATTCTTCGGGGTAATATCACCTGATGCGAATCGCGTCCCTCGGAAGTGGTAGCAAGGGGAACGCGACGCTAGTCGACACGGGCGAGACACTGATCCTCATTGACTGCGGCTTGCCCCGGCGCGAGGCAGAGGAGCGACTGTCGGGTCTGGGCGTTGCGGGTCCTAACATCGACGCTATTTTGGTCACCCACGAGCACGGAGATCACTGCCGCGGAGTGGTGTCTCTGGCAAAAGCCCATGAGATCCCTGTTTTTCTCACAGCCGGTACGGCGTCGAGCCAAAAGCTGAGCGGGCTTTTGCGCGGCGTAATGATCCGGCCGGGCGATCAATTTGATATTGGTGACCTCACTGTTTTGGCGGAGCCAGTACCGCACGATGCGCGAGAGCCCATTCAGTTTTGCTTGCACCACGCCGGACTCAAACTGGGGGTGCTCACCGACCTAGGGAGCATCACGCCCCACGTTGTTGGAGCTTTTTCTGGCTGTGATGCACTGATACTTGAGTTTAATCACGACCCGCAAATGTTGGACGAGGGCCCTTACCCCTATTCCGTGAAGAAAAGGGTGGGAGGGGACTTCGGTCATCTCACGAATGCGCAGGCTCGACAGTTTCTTGATTATGCAGACACGTCAAAGCTGAGGCTGCTGTTTGTGGCACATATCAGCCAGCAAAATAATCATCCTGAGCTCGCGGATGCTGCGTTATCTGGTTGGGATGATCTCGCTCATTGTCAGGTGATTCATGCGACGCAGGAGAAGGGCTTTGACTGGGTCGACCTGCGAAAAATGGATGCTTCCGTCGAGATCGCAGCTCAGGCTTGATCCGTCGGCGGTCGATGCTTCCAGCGCCGGTTTGACCACAGAAAGCTCTCGGGTTCATCGCGAATGGTGTCCTCAGCGGCCCTAACGTAGGCCTCGATAATGGCCTCCTCTGTCAGTTGACCTGGTGTTTCAACGATGGGGATGAGGCTCAGATGGTAGTTTCCGCGTGACTTTCTCCTGCAGCGCGCAAACATCACAGGAAAGTCTGTCAATTGCGCAATAGTCGCGGGACCCGTAAAAAAAGCAGTTGGTTGATTCAGCCATTCGGTCCAGTAAACGTTATCCCGCTGTCCAGGGGACTGATCGGCAACCAGCACCAGCGCTCGAAAGCGTCGACGATGCTTGAGTACATTGCGCGCCACTCTCTCCATGAGTATGGGTTCGCCACCAAAGCGGCTGCGCACTTCATACGCGAAGCGATCGGAGCCGGCGTTGTGCAAGCGGCGATATACCGGGTCAATGGGAATATCGCCGTGGGCATTGGCCGCGTGCATCATCCACTCCCAGTTACCAAGATGAATGGTGAGGACAATCACTGAGCGGCTTCGATTTTCCGTCAGTCGATTCAGTTCATCGATCCCCTCGACGGTGACACGGCGTTTAAAGTCATCGAGACTCATGCGCGAGGCATGGACGATTTCCATCGTGACATCGGTGAACTGGCGATAAAACCGAGCGGCCGTGTACCGGCGCCAGTCTGCGTCCCGTTCAGGAAAGGCGTTGCGCAAATTGTTATCGATCACCTCAGCCCGATAGCGAAACACCCGTCGTAACAAAAATGCGGCGGCAGTGGACAGGCCGTACTTGATGGGTAACGGTAGGAGTGCGATCGCGCGGTAAAGCCAGTAGGTCATCATCTCAAGCAGTGATCAGGCAAGTTCAGGGAAAGATGGTGCGGCACATCTTCTGGGTCCGGGCATTGCAGGCGCGGATTGCCCGCCAGATAGAGCTCTTCCAAATTTGTCATACGCAATACCGGTATCGGGTCGACGACGTCATTGTCATCGAGCCATAGCTGACGAAGTGCTGTGAGTCTCTCAAGCACCAACAGGTTGCGGATGTCGTTGTTGCTGAGCTTCATCGATCGGATCAGCGAGAATTGTTCTAGTCCGGCGAGCGATTGTATCCCCGCATCACTACAGTTTAGCGCCACGAGATCGGTCGCCGCCTGGGCATCGATATCTAGCAGGCTTTGCGTTAGACAATCCGCCAGAGCAGAATCTTCAATACCACCCACGCGATATGGTGCTGCAGGCTCGTAGACCATGACGTCATTTACAGTGATGTCGTACCGCCCCAGCTCTGCGCAACCCGCTCCCGACACCAACAGGGCAAAGAGCAGCCCGCGCACTAACTCTGTTTCAAATAGCTTCATATAATGGCTGCTCACCTGACGCCGGCAGTCAATCACGGCCCCTGATGCAATGCAAATAACGCCCCCCCACCAAGCCCCTATCGCGGCAGTGCCCACGGTCGTTTCTCTGCAAGGAGAGTCGCCAGCCCGGGCCCGCGAGGCGGCCAAACAACTCGCGCTCGAATATGGTGACTATCAGGAAGCAATTGGTCTGCTCTTGGTCGTTGGAGAGACGAGCGCCTGGCTCGAATTGGATGGGGTCAAGGTCACCGCGCAGTTCGATTCTGCTGCCATGCAGCATCGTCGGAAAGGGGGGCACAACGAGATGCTGGGTCGCGCCGTGGGCCTGAAAGCCGATCGGAAGCCCCTGATATGGGATGCCACGGGAGGATTGGGGCGTGATGCCTTTGTCTTGGCCGATTTGGGTTGTCAGGTCATGCTCTGTGAGCGCGTGCCCGTATTGGCGTGGTTGCTCGATCAAGCCGTGAAAGCCGCCGCAGTGAGTGGTGCTGATCAGGTCAGGGAGGCGGCGGATAGAATGTCGGTGCTTGCAGGGGACAGCAAGACGCTCCGCGCGACCGCCGGTGCAGTGATCTACCTCGACCCGATGTTCCCCGAACGGAAAAAAGCGGCGGCGGTGAAAAAGGAGGCCGCGATGCTTCAGCATCTGGCTGATCAGGTGGATGACGGCGAAGCCCTATGGCAGTGGGCATGGGATCAGCCCGTCGAGAGGATCGTGGTCAAACGGCCCTTGCGCGCACCGATACTGGGGCATTGTCGCCCTGCGCATAGCCTGCGAGGGAAGTCTGTGCGCTTTGATGTGTTCACCCGGAGACTGGAGCATTCCTCGTGAGTAGAAATAGGAGATTTTTGTGACCGCGAGTCGGTTTTGGATAGGGGTGGAGTTCATGCCGGAGTGGGTCTTGCGAGATGTAGCATCGCATCCGCGCCCGATCCTCTGCGGCCATCTTGCTGATGCGGTGGGGATCAGGTCCGATCTCGGCAATAGCGCAGAACACGCCGAGTGGCATGATCTCATTCTGGGGTCACCGATTGGTCAGGGTTATCTACTAGATCTACTCAGGCAAAGAGGCCCAATCGACCATATCGTGCTGGCGTTGCCTGCAATCTCGTCTTCCAGCGGTGAGCCGGCTGGCGATGCGTCGCGACCTTTGAATGATCTGCTGTTTGAGACACGGCATGCGATCGAGGGCTTGATCTCAGTGATGCGCGGCGCTGAGGCGGCCTTGGATAGATCAGTCGATGCGGGTTTGACGGTACTGCGAGCTGATACTGCCAAGGAACGTTCACCGCTAGTCAGAGCGCTGGGCGCTTTTGCCGATGAATGGATTGCCATTGAGGTGGAGCGTTGGGCAACACAGGGGCTGTCTCTCAGGCAGCTGACGGTCCCGTCAGTCGACCAGTAAGCGTTCCAGAATACCCTCATAGATTTTGGTCAGCTGCGGGATGTCGGCGAGTTTCACACGCTCGTTACATTGATGAATGGTCTCATTGACGTGACCGACCTCGACCACCTGCGCGCCGCTGGGTGCGATGAATCTCCCATCTGAGGTGCCGCCTCCCGTAGACACACTGGGCACCCGGCCGGTCGTCGCCTCGATACTTTGAGTTACTGCATTGAGCAGCGCTCCGGGTTCTGTCAAAAAGGGCTCGCCGCTCAATGACCACTCGATATCATAGATCAGGCCACCTTGATCCAGAATGGCCTCACAGCGCTCACGAATCTCATCGGCTGTGACTTCGGTACTGAACCGTAGATTAAAAAGCACCTCGATACTGCCGGGAATGACATTGGTCACGCCCTGGCCGGCCCTGATCGTTGAGATCTGTAGGGAGGTGGGGTCAAAAAAGTCATTGCCCTGATCCCATGGCTCTACCACCAACGCGTTGAGGGTCGGCATGGCGCGGTGGATGGGGTTATCAGCAAGGTGTGGGTACGCGATGTGGCCCTGTTTCCCTTGAATCACCAACCGCGCGTTGAGCGATCCCCGACGACCGTTCTTCACCAAATCGCCGAGTTCGTGGGTACTTGAGGGCTCGCCGACAACGCACCAGTCGATCTGTTCGCCGCGTTCTTTCAGTGCTTCTATGACGCGAAGGGTCCCATCTTTTGCTGGCCCTTCTTCATCAGAAGTGATGAGAAAGCCGATGCGACCCTTGTGATCGGGATGCGCGCCGACAAAATTTTCACAGGCGACGACCATGGCGGCCAGGCTGGCTTTCATGTCTGCGGTGCCACGACCTACCAGATCAGGGCCCGCCTCAGTGGCAATGAAGGGATCGGACTCCCATCGCTCGCCGTCTCCCGGGGGCACCACGTCAGTGTGTCCGGCAAATACTAACAGCGGTCCTGACGAGCCGCGCGTTGCCCAGAAATTATCCACTTCACCGAAGCGGAGCGGCTCGACGGCGAAATCTGCCTGCTGCAGACGCGCCATCATCAGTGATTGGCATCCGGCGTCCTCGGGGGTGACCGAGGCGCGAGCAATCAAGTCGCGCGTCAAAGCCAGTGTGGGCTCTTGGCCGTCAACTATTGGCATGCAGCATCTCGTTCAGCTCGATCGCGCTTTTATTGGTCAGGCACTGCACGGCACCGGTGCTCGAGTGGCGCCGGAATAAGAGATCTGAGCGCCCGGACAATGTTCTGGCAGAGACGGTCTCGATGGTGTCGCCGCGCTCGTCTAAAACGTTGACCTTAGTGCCGGCGGTCACGAACAAACCCGCTTCAATCGTGCAGCGATCGCCGAGAGGAATTCCCAAGCCCGCGTTTGCGCCGATCAAGCACTCTTTACCCACAGAGATCACAATATCCCCACCGCCGGATAGCGTGCCCATGGTGGAGCAGCCTCCTCCCAGATCGGAGCCTTCGCCCACCCAGACCCCCGCCGATATGCGGCCTTCGATCATCCCGGGGCCTTCGGTGCCCGCATTGAAGTTAATGAAACCTTCATGCATGACGGTGGTACCTTCACCCAGATAGGCTCCCAAACGGACTCTGGCAGTATGCGCAATGCGAACGCCAGCTGGCACGACATAGTTGGTCATCTTCGGGAATTTATCGACGCTGGAAACTTCAAGGACTGCGCCTTTGAGCCGCGCGTCCAGCTGTCGCTGCGGGAGCTCTCGAAGGTCCACGGGCCCTTGGTCTGTCCACGCCACATTCGGCAGCAGACCAAATAATCCGCCGAGATTAGTCTGGTGTGGCTTCATCAATCGATGAGAAATGAGTTGCAGTTTGAGGTAGGCCTCCTCCAGGGAATCGGGTGGCGTATTCTCGACGAGCGGTGTTGCAACCACTCCACAATCCGCGCTGCCCAGTTGTGTCGAGAGCTCGGCTCCGGCACTGTCGCCAACTGATTCCAGCGCCTTCGACAACTCTCCGAGCTGCGCAGCGTCCAGTCTTCCCGAGACGCCCGCGAGGACGTTGGCCAACTCACCGCTGACCTGAGCAACGGGCAGTGGGTAAAAGGTATCCAGCACGGCGCCCTGAGCGTTCTCAGACACAATGCCCAAACCAAAACCGTGAAGCGAACTCATGAGATGGGTTCCTTAGATACTGAATAGCTGCGCATAGTCTTCCGCCTTGAAGCCGATTGATACCGCATTGTTCCACTCCAAAACGGGACGTTTGACCAAGGTGGGCTGGGTGAGCAGGACGCTGACCGGGTCCCCGTCTTCCAATGCCTTTTTGGCGCCCTGAGATAACTGCTTGAAGGTGGTGCTTCGTCGGTTGATCAGTCGGTCAGACCCGACAGCATCAAGCCACTCATTAATCTTGTGAGCGGGCGGCGTATCGGCTCTCAAGTCAACGAACTCGTAAGCTATCCCCTGACTTTCTAGCCACTTGCGTGCCTTGCGGACCGTATCGCAATTAGGAATACCAAAGAGTATCGGCTGACTCATCGGGGTAACCTTTGCAGTGATTTACAGTTTACGGGTTGAGGCGTCACACCGGATCGCGGGTCATCCCGTGTCGGGTCGCGCAGAGTAGCAGAATTGCGAGGGCATCGCCGCGGCGATCAAGCCTTGTTGCAGCGCTTGGGGTGTTTTCGTGCGGGATAGCAGGTGCGGCAAATTTCGCAAACCCGGCCGTCGCAGCCCCGCGCAGTGCAGTATTCCCTACCGTAATAAATGATTTGTAGATGCAGTGCGTTCCAGCGCGCTTTAGAGAAAGCGCGTTTGAGATCCCGCTCTGTTTCGACCACGTTCCGCCCTCGGGTCAGTCCCCAGCGTTGTGCGAGCCGGTGGATATGGGTGTCCACTGGAAAGGTCGGCATCCCAAATGCCTGTGCCATCACCACACTCGCGGTTTTATGGCCCACACCCGGTAACGTTTCGAGCGCTGCGAGATCAGGGGGCACTTCACCGCTATGGTGCTCCAACAGCAGCTCGCTCAAGCGATGGATGGCTTTAGATTTCTGCGGCGAGAGGCCGCAAGGACGGATGATGCCCCGGATTTCCTCGACGCTCAGTGTGATCATTGCCTCCGGGCAATCCGCTCTTGCGAACAGCCCAGGGGTCACCTGATTCACCCGCTCGTCAGTGCACTGCGCGCTGAGTAATACGGCGATCAGCAGGGTATAGGGATCCTTATGATCAAGCGGTACCGGTGTTTTTGGATACAGTGACTGCAATCTGTCGTCGATATAGGCGATGCGCTCGGCTTTACTCAAATTGCTTGAACTACTCATGTCACCAACCTGACTTCACTGCGTGCGCGATGCGCTCTGCGGCTTCAATGCACTGTGGTAGGTCTACCACCAGAGCCAGACGAGCCCGGTTGACGCCGGGGTTTCCCGCGGTGGTATCCCGAGCCAGGTATCTCCCGGGCAGTACTTTGACGCCAGCATGCTGCAGCAGATGCTGGGCAAAGGATTCGTCGTCGATCGGTGTCTCTGGCCAAAGATAAAATCCGGCGTCGGGCGGGGGGATGGTGAGAACGGGCGTCAGAATGGGTGTTACAGCGGCAAATTTTTCCCTGTAGCGAGCGCGATTGTCGAGGACATGTTGCTCGTCGCTCCATGCCCACTCGCTGGCAATCTGGTGATGCGGCGGCATCGCGCAGCCGTGATAGGTGCGGTAACGCCGGAACTGCTCAATCCAGTGCGGATCTCCGGCAACAAAGCCAGATCGCAGCCCGGGCAGATTGGATCGCTTTGACAGACTGTGAAAACACAGACAGTGCCGGTAGTCGGTATTGCCCATTTCGGCAGCGGCTTCTAGCAAACCGATGGGCGGAGACTGCTCGTCTGGATAGATTTCGCTGTAGCACTCGTCGCTGGCGATCACAAAATCATGCTCTTGGGCCAGGGCAATGAGTTGCTGTAGTCCCTCTCGGGACATGACTGCACCGGAGGGATTGCCTGGCGTGCAAATGAACAACAGCTGGCAGCTTTGCCACTGTTCTGCGGTCACCGATTCGAAATCTGGGAGGAACCCGTTACTGGCGTCGCAATTCAGTAAGACAGGCTCAGTGCCCGCCAGTAACGCTGCTCCCTCGTAGATCTGGTAAAAGGGGTTTGGGCACAACACCGCTCCGGGTCTACCGTGGGTCACCAGCGTTTGCGCCACTGCAAACAGGCCCTCGCGCGTGCCGTTGACGGGCAAGATGTGTCTGTCAGCGTCCAGTGAGGGCAGATGAAAACGACGCTCCAGCCACTCACCGATAGTAGCGCGCAGTTCGGGTCGGCCTACCGTGGCGGGGTACTGCGCAACCAGGGCGGCGTGCTTGCTCAGCAGGTCTGTCACCTTCTCGGGTGGAGCGTGTTGAGGTTCGCCAATGGTGAGCGGAATGATCTGACCATTGGCGTGGGGTAGACCCTCAAAGAGTTGTCCCAGCTTTTCAAAGGGGTAGGGATGCAGGGTATTCAGGCCGGTATTCAAATACTCAGCTCCGATGCCACGCTGTTTTCTTGCTGGCCTGTGCCCAATGCCTCGATGAGGTCGCTTTCTAGTGCGGCAAGTAAGGTCTGCTCTTGGAGTTGCCCGCCCGCTGCATCGACGAGAAAAAAGATATCCTCGACCCGTTCGCCCAATGTTTGGATTTTCGCGCCCTGAACAGAGACGTCGTGGCGAGACAGCACCGACCCCACCCGCGCCAACAGTCCGGGTCGATCAGCAGTGGTGATCTCCAGAGTGGTCAGGTGGCTGGTTTCATCTTGTGAGAACTCGACAGTGGTTGGAATGGTAAAGGCTTTGACGGTTCTCGGCGTGTGTCGGGACACCGTTTTCAGTTCGGCTTTGCTGAGATGCAGACGAATCCTGTCTTCGATCTCCTTAAACGTGTCCGGGTGACTGTCCAGGGAGGATCCGTCACTCTTCAATACAAAAAATGTATCGAGGGTGCTGCCGTCAGCGTCACTGTAAATGCGTGCGTCGTGGATAGTGAGGTCGAGCGTTTCGAGTGCCGCGCAGATCCTGGCGAAGGTACTGGGCTCGTCCAGCGTGTGCACAAATATCTGGGTCGCGTTGCCGATAGGCGACTCGGTGGCCTGCTTAACCAGCACCAGTGCGCCTCGCTCGTGATGGTGGTCCGCAATGGCCTCGGTATGCCAGGCAATATCCTCAGCGCGTTCCCGGACAAAATAGTCCTCGCCTCGCGTGGCCCACAGCCCTTCAAGTTCATCCCCGAGGAAGCCGCGGTATTCCAGCGCATCGGCGGCACTGCGTTTGGTGTCTCGGATGACCTCTTCCCGGTCGAGTGGATTGTCCAGACCGCGGCCTAGGGCTCGACGGGTTTCGGTATACAGCTGGCGCATCAGCGAGGAGCGCCACGCGTTCCAGAGCTCGGGGTTGGTGCCGGCAATATCGGCTACCGTCAGCGTGTAGACGTAGTCGAGCCGTTCCTCAGTCACCACAATCTCGGCAAAGCGTTGGATTTCCTCAGGGTCGGATATATCCCGACGTTGAGCGATGTGGCTCATCAAGAGATGGTTCCTCACGAGCCAGACAATCAATTCGGTGTCGGTTTGTGACAAACCGTGATCGACACAGAACGTCTCCGCATCCACCGCCCCCAGCTCCGAGTGATCGCCGCCCCGACCTTTGCCGATGTCGTGAAACAGCGCGGCAATGTACAGCAGCCTGGGGTCCCTCAAGCGGCGGGCAATCCGAGTTGATACCGGAAAGCGGTCGGTGTAATCGGCGCGCATAAAGCGTCGGGTGTTGGCGATGACCTCAGTCGTATGCGCATCCACTGTATACGCGTGGAAAAGATCAAACTGCATTTGCCCTATGATCTTGCCAAATGCGGGCAGATAACGCCCGAGAACGCCGTGGCGCGACATGCGTCTGAGTTGTTTGGTCATATTGTGGGGAACACCGAGCACTGCCATAAACAGGTCACGGTTTGCTTTCGTGGCCCGGAAGGCATCATCGATCAGAGGCGAATCCCGGCGGAGCAGGCGTTGAGTGTTGGGTTCAATCCGATCGACCAACGGGTCGTTGCCGATCAGCACGAATAGCCGTAACAGATTGCTGGGGTTGTCCTGAAATACACTGTCGTGTCTGGCTCTAATGCGGCTATGGCTGACCTCGAAATCGTCATCAATGACCCGAACATCAGAGTCTGGCGCGTCGGCAAGTCGGTGCTCAAAAACCTCTATCAGTAATTCGTTGAGTTGGCTGAGGGTTTTCATCCAGCGGTAATACACCTGCATGAACTGCTCGACAGCCAGCGTATCGCCATCGACCATCCCCCAGAGTGACGCGAGCTGTTTTTGATGATCAAAAAGCAGTCTGTCGTCGGCGCGCCCCGTCATGCTGTGCAGTGCAAAGCGCACCTGACTGAGAAACTCCTGCCCATTCCGCAACTGATCGCGTTCTGACTCGCTCAGAAAGTCTGGCTCGTTGACCTCGCTGAGGCCCACGCCAAAGCATCGCAGCGTGATCCATTCAATGACTTGCAGGTCTCGCAGCCCGCCAGGCGAGCTCTTGATGTTGGGTTCCAACGCGTACTCGGTGTTGCTATAGCGATCGTGGCGATTCTGCTGTTCGCCCAACTTGCCACGAATGAAGTCGTTGGCCGGCCACATAGCCGAAGGCTTGATGATGTTCGCGAGTTCTGTAATCAAACCGGCATCGCCCTCGAGATGGCGTGATTCCATCATCGTGGTCACCACGGTCAAGTCCTCTTTTGCCAACTCCTCGCATTCGGCTAATGTCCTGACACTGTGCCCGATCTGAAGTCCCGTATCCCAGAGACTGGTGACAAACCGCTCCAATTGGCGGGCTGTGTCCGCTTCTGGCGCTTCTCGGGTGAGGATGAGTACGTCGATATCAGACTGTGGGAACAACTCGCCTCTCCCGTAACCACCGACGGCAATCAATGCGGCTGCCGGCTGCTCGCCCACGTATTCCAACCACAATCGGGTGAGCACTGAGTCAACCATGTCGCTGGTTTGTCGAAGGAAAGGCGCAATCGGCTTGCCGGGCGCAAAGCTCGCAGCCAGCGCTTCTCTCGCTGCCTGGAGGAAACCCCGGGCCGCGAGAGCAGGGTTGGTGTCCTGCAACAGGAAAGCGTCGAAAGGGGGGATGGACGCGTCAGGCAGTGCCTCAGAAGGGGAAGGTTTCATCCTGCCTCCGGGTGAGCACCTCGCAACCCGAGTCTGTGACAACGATAGTGTGCTCCCACTGTGCAGAGAGTCGGCCATCCCGAGTAGTCACGGTCCAGCCGTCTCGCGCATTCAATTTGGTGTAGCGCTTGCCCGCGTTAATCATGGGTTCCACCGTGAAGGTCATGCCGGGCTCCAATTTCAGACCCGTGCCCGGTTTTCCGTAATGCAGCACTTGCGGTTCTTCATGGAAAACCTGACCGATGCCGTGGCCGCAGTATTCTCTAACGACAGAGTAGTAGTTAGATTCAGCATGTTGCTGAATAACATGACCCAGATCGCCCATCGAGGCGCCAGGTTTGACCAGCGCCAGTGCCTGATACAGGCATTCCTGCGTGATGCGCATCAGACGCTCAGCGTGGGGAGCGACGTCACCAACGCCCACCATAATGCTGGTGTCGCCATGCCAGCCGTCTTTGATCACCGTGACGTCGATGTTGATGATGTCGCCATTGCGCAATTTCTTGCTGTCCGAGGGGATGCCATGGCAGATCACCTCGTTCACCGAGGTGCAGATCGATTTGGGGAAGCCTTTATAGTTGAGCGGCGCAGGGATCGCTTTTTGCACGTTGACGATGTGATCGTGACAAATGCGGTCGATTTCGCCGGTCGTCATGCCTACTTCGACTTGAGGCTCGATCATTTCAAGCACCGCCGCAGCCAGACGACCTGCTTCGCGCATGGCGTCGATCTCAGTGTCGGTTTTAGGTGTGACCGTGCTCATCAGCTGCTGCCAGCGGTATTGGATCCCGAAGGATCGAGAGTGTAACCGACTCTGCGCTCCTTTTGGGGCGCGCTTTTACTGTCTCGGCGCCTGTGGTATAAAGCGCGCCGCTGGAGCGATCCGGCGAGCCAATAATGGCAAATAGCACGTCCCCTCGCAGGTGCGGACCCGGGTGCCGGTTTCCGGTTGGAGTCGCAGGAAGGGACGGAAGGTTAACCCAAACAGAGAGTTTGACTATGACGCAGGTAAGCATGCGCGACTTGCTGCAAGCAGGTGCGCACTTCGGACACCAGAC
>CALKMV010000056.1 GCA_938091485.1 uncultured Luminiphilus sp. | reverse complement strand
TCGCTCCCGGGGGGCCGTTGCGCCGCCCTGTTGGATTCGGTTCGTAGCAGCGCAGTTAACTCTGCTACGTCATTCATTTCATCAAGGTTCAACACCGCGCTCCATAACTGCTCTGCCCTTGCAGCAGGAATGGTGAGCGCACAGTTATCGAGGAATTTAGCCTTTACCTGCTCAGGAGAGAGTAGCTGCCCCTCAGCACCCCGATTCACGGTCTCAAAATGGTCGAACTCAGTACCGTCTGTCAGGGTAATTTTGACGCCGCCCGAAAAGGCGTCGGGGTAACGAGATCGGTCGTCATGAGCGCAGTCAATGCGCTGGGCCATCGAGAGGACCTCTGGGTCGACACGCGCGACGTCCTCCAGATCAGCCAAGCTGAAATTGCCTTTGCAGAGTGCCGTGGCCACTGCGTAAGGCGCACTAAATTTGGCATCGTATTCGCTCTGGGGGGCTCGCTTGGCCTTGATCGGGTTCACGACAACACCGAACTGGCGTTCATCAAGACCGATGGTGACCGACTCGATCGCGTCTGGCGTAAAGCCATACTGCCGCCGCAATGCGAGAGCGGCATCAACAGGCGCGTGATTAAAATGGCAGATGGGGTAGGGCTTGATGGCAACGGTGCGCAACGCCCAGTCGCGGAACAGCTGGGATGACACCGCCTCTGTTTCCACCGAGGTGCCCGGCGCGTACAGCGCATAAAAACCGAAGCGCCCTCCATAAGCCTCACCTGGGCCCTGAAACCCAGATACACCGAGCGCCGCAGCCTGCAAGGCTGCTGAGGCTGCCCACCCGGGATGCAGTCGCTTAGTCCAGCTGCCATCATCTAAAAACGCCATACTGCCGCTACTCAAACTGAGCGCCACGCCCTGTGCACGCACCATCGCGTCGCTGTCTGCCCCCATCACGCGTGCCGCCGCGACCGTGGCACCAAATATTCCCACAACACCCGTGGGATGGAAGCCCACCTGCTGGAACACGCCACCCGCCTGGGTGCCCAGCATCGCGTCGATTTCGATCGCCATCAACGTGGTGAGAAGCAACTCAGCACCACTCAGGCCGCGTTGCTCAGCCAACGCCAGCGCAGCAGGGAATGCACTGGCAGTGCAATGCACTACCGACGCTAGATGGGTGTCGTCGTAGTCCAAACCATGAACCAAAAGCCCGTTCATCAAGGCTGCGTCACGCAATGAGACAGTCGCGGGCTGGCCGATAATCGTCGACGCGCCATCGCTACCAAGCAGATTCAGCGAATCCAGAGACTTGTGGGCAAAATCGTAGGCCCGCGAGGCGAAAGCAATCCCTACCGCGTCCGCCAGACACAGCTTGAGATATTCCCACACATCCTGCGGAACCTGATCTCGTTGCAAAGCCATGGCACGGTCGGCGATTGCGCGACTCAGTGGTGCGGTTTGCTGGGTAAGCGGTGATGCCTGCATCGGGAGCTCCGGAAATGTCCGGACATGATACACCAACCGATTTCGGATGCCGACTGGCCAGTCGGCTATCGGCCCTTAGCTCAGCAAGGTGTCCGCCAGCGCCAAAATGCGCTGACTCTTGTAAACAATGGGGTAATCAATGAAATAACCGTCCAACTGGATGGAGGCCGAGCCCTCTGCCTCTGCGGCCTCAAACGCCGCCACCACCGCCCGGGCGTGGGCAATTTCCTCGGCGGAGGGTGTGAATACCTCGTGAGTTAATGGAATTTGAGCAGGGTGGATACAGAGCTTGCCGCCAAAGCCGAACTGTTTTCCGTGGCGGGCGGACTGCAAGAACCGCTTATCATCTTTGATCTGCAAGACGACGGTGTCGATCGGCGGTTCGAGATTACCGAGCCGCGCAGCATGAGACAGCTTTGCTCGTGCATAGGCCAACACAGACTCATCAGCATTCCATTCGTAATTCAGATCGAGCGTGTAATCACCGCCACCAAACGCCATGCGCTTGATGCGACTATCGGCAGTGGCAATCTTTCTCGCTCCCTCCACCCCTGCCGCCGTTTCAATGATCGGCATCAGGTCCAGGCTGCCCACGGCCATACCCTGCGCCGTCTCGGCGGCGGCCAGCAAGTTTTCCAGTTGGTTGAGACAGGCTCGTGACTCTACCTTTGGCAACACAACGCCATCGAGCCATGGGCCGACGGTAGCTTTGATGTCGTCAGCGCAGTAAGGCGTGTCGATGCTGTTTACCCGGACGTAGTGCCGGATACCGCTGTTGGGACGGGCGATAAAAGCATCCACCACGCATTGCCGCGCAGCAGGCTTTTCACTGATCGCCACAGCATCTTCTAGATCCAGGATGACAGCATCGGCGCCCACCTCAAAGACCTTTTCCACGCGCCGAGGATGGTTTGCGGGTGTGAACAGGAAACTGCGGATGGGCGTTAAATCTTCAGGGGTCATTTCAGTTGTTCCAGGACCAGTGATCGGCGGTTTGCCAGCCGCGGGTGAATTCGAAGGTGTAGCTGAAGTTGCTGGCGGGGTGCTCAGAGATCGACACCTCAAAAATACGCCCGCCTCTGCCCTCATAAAATCGGCTGACGCTGAGCGAGGGCGAGCCTGGCTCGACGCCGAGGACCGCGGCTTTTTGGTCTGAGAGAACCCCCGCTGTCAGGCGAACTGTGATGTTTTCGATGGATTCTTTGAAAGTCTCGGCGATCATCTCGTAAACGGGACGTGAGCTAGCGCCGAGCCGTTGCGCTATCGAACCGTATTCCGGGATGACATAAACGTTGGCCAGACAGATCGGCATGCCCTCATCTCCCAGCGTCCTCAAGCCCGAAATCTGAACCCACTCATCTCCCACCTGACAGCCCAACTCCCTCGCCAGTGGCCTATCCGCCTTAATGCGATCATCGGATAACAGTCGAAAAATACTGTTGTCGGGGTAACTAAAGAGTTCCGAGGGTGAGCGCACCATTTGCACAAAGGCAGGCGATGCCTCGGTAGACAACACCAGCGTGCCCCGTCCCCGCTGTCGCTTCACGAGCCCCATGTCTTCCAGCACACGCAACGCCTCGCGGATCGTATGTCGACTGGCGTCGAAGCGATCGATTAGCTCCAGCTCACCGGGCAAAAAAGTGCCGACGGGAAACTTTCCCTCTCGAATGCCCGCTAGCAGGTTGTCCGCAATCTGTCGGTATAAGGGCACTCGGGACGAACTCTGTGGTTCGTCATCGGTTCGCTTTTTCACTTGCTCAACTTGCATGACAGCTCTGAACCCCCCAGACTTGATTTGTCCAGACATTTTAGATGGTTATCGGGTGACCACAACCCGCTCCGTCACTATCGCAGAGTATTTGATCATGACCAAAACCAGTGCAAAGGCGCGCTACGCTCACCAGAGCGGCCGTCACTTCGAAGACTTTACGGTAGGGGACATCTATCACCACCTGCCCGGAAGAACGATCTCACAACAGGACAACGCCTGGTTCACTTTGCTGACCATGAATACCCACCCACTCCATTTCGATGAGGAGTACGCCGCGGAGACCGAGTTCGGTCGACCGCTGGTCGCGAGCCCACTGACGGTGGCTATCGTCGTCGGCATGAGCGTGTCGGATGTGAGTGAGGCAGCCATCGCGAATTTAGGTTGGAAGGAAATCAAACTGCCTGCGCCGGTGTTTCCGGGCGATACCCTGTACGCCAACACGGAAGTGCTAGACAAACGTGAATCACGCTCGCGACCCAATGCGGGCATCGTCAGTGTGCTCACCCGTGGCATCAATCAGGACGACACCGAAGTCTGCGTCTTTGAGCGGCAGATCCTCATTCCTAAGCGCAACCCTGCCTAAACCCCCTTTTTAGGAGACACAGCATGAGCCACGACGCGTCTGTCGAACAACAAATTCTGGCCACCATTGACAAGTGGGTCGAGCAGGAGCTGCGCCCTATCGCGCGGAAGTTCGATCAAGCGGACGAGTACCCAACCGAACTGGTGGAGCAAATGAAAGAGCTGGGGCTCTTCGGCGCCACGATCTCTGAAGAGTATGGCGGTCTGGGTCTCAGCGCCTCGACCTATGCGCGGATCGTCTCGCGGATTTGTGAGGTCTGGATGGCACCCTCGGGCATCTTCAACTCTCACCTCATCATGGCGAGCTGTGTGGAGCGCGCGGGTACGCAGGCGCAGAAGGAACACTTTCTGCCCAAGTTCGCTACCGGAGAACTGCGTGGCGGTATTGGTTTGACCGAGCCCGATGCGGGATCAGACCTACAGGGCATTCGCTTGGTCGCCAAAAAAGATGGTGACCACTATGTGCTGAACGGCACCAAGACATGGATCTCTAACGGCATCAAGGGCAATTGTCTGGCTGTACTGACCAAAACCGATCCCAGCGCCTCGCCTCCCCATCGCGGCATGAGCCTCTTCATCTGCGAAAAGGGCGAGGGCTTCAGCGTCGGTAAAAAGCTCAAGAAGCTGGGTTATCGGTCGATTGACAGTGCCGAGCTGATTTTTGAGGACTTCCGTGTCTCCGCCGACAATTTGGTCGGCGGAGAGGAAGGAAAGGGCTTCCAGCAGGTCGCCGGTGGCTTAGAACTAGGGCGCATTAACATTGCGGCCCGAGGCGCAGGAATGGCCAAGGGCGTTACCAGCATGGCACTCCATTACGCAATAGATCGAAAAACCTTTGGCAAGCCCATCGCTGAGCATCAAGCCATTCAATTGAAGCTGGCCGAAATGTCGACTCGGGCAGCCGCAGCTGAATTGCTGGTGCACCAGGCTGCTGACAAATTTGACCGCCTCGAGCGCTGCGATTTGGAAGCGGGACAGGCCAAATTCTTCGCCTCGGAAGCGGCGGTGCAAAATAGCTTGGATGCAATGCGGGTCTTTGGTGGCTACAGCTACTCACCCGAGTATGAGATCGAGCGCTTCTACCGAGATGCGCCGCTACTGTGTATTGGTGAAGGCACCAACGAGATTCAGCGAATGATCATCGCTAAACAGATGGTGGCGCGAGCCAGCTGATCAATCCAGCACCGTCATGAACTCTCGTGCGTCCAGTCGCCCGGTGCGGTAGGTATTGATTAGCGCATCCGGGTCGGCGTATCCCAGAGACATGCCGCATACGAGCATCTGCTCGGCGGGTGCTTCTAGGATAGACATCACCGTGTCATGGTAAGGGCAAAATGCTGCTTGAGCACAGGTCTCCAATCCCATTTCTCGGGCGGCCAACATGAAAGATTGCAAGAACATCCCGTAGTCGACCCAGCTACCCTGCTCCATATCTCGATCAATAGTAAAAAAAAGCCCCACCGGCGCATCAAAGAACTGATAGTTCTGTACGCGATAGTTTTTTACCGCCTCGGCGTCCTGCCGCTCTATCCCCAAAAGCCCGTACAACCCGAAGCCTGTTTGTCGGCGTCGACCAATGTAAGGCTGCCGCCAATGGCGGGGATAGTAGTGATATTCGTATTCACCCTCATCACCCTCTAGATAGCGCGCAGAACAAGCCTCAGTAATGCGCTCTTTGCGTTTATGACGCACGATATAAGTGTGCCAGGGCTGAATATTCGAGCCAGAAGGCGCCCGCCCAGCAATGGTCAAAAGTGCCTCTATCTGTTCGTCAGTGACTGGTCTGTCGCTCAGAAACGCGCGAATGCTCTGCCGGCCGACGATGGCCTCACTGACGCGCACGGTCTACCTCAAGCACACTGCTTGGATAGCCAAGTGTGGGCTCTACCACCCTGCGGGGCGCCAATCATATCGCTCAGCAACGCAACCGCTTCTAACAGCTTTGGCATGTTGAGCCCGGTATCGTAGCCAATCGATTCACACAGCATGACCACATCCTCGGTCGCCACATTCCCTTTGGCGCCAGGCGCAAAGGGGCAACCCCCCAAACCCCCTGCCGAGGCATCGAACTGACGAACACCCGCCTGTAATGCGGCATAAACGTTAGCCAGACCCATGGCACGGGTGTCGTGAAAGTGGCAGCCCAGCCGCTCGGAACCATATCTATCGACCAGCTTGCGCATCATGGAATGCACAGCGGCAGGATTGGCGGCACCAATGGTATCGGCGATCATCAATCGCGCAGGCTGGTGTTGCATCAGGCGGTCCACTTGTTCCAGCACCAGCGATTCCTCAACAGCCCCCTCATAAGGGCACTCAAACGCCACTGCAAGGTAAGCGTGAATATCAACGCCCTCAGCAGCGGCACGATCCAGAATCTCCTCCCCCATCGTGAAGGTATCCTCGAGGCCCTTACGGATATTGTTCTGGTTCATCTCTTCGGTCGCAGCGAGCGCGATAGCATGGCTGCGGATGCCGGCCCGAACCGCTAGTTCGTAGCCCTTCATATTGGGCACCAGCGCGCTGTAGGCAAGCTGAGCCGGGGGCAGGTTAGCGGCTATTTCATCGGTGCCCGCCATCTGCGGTACGGCTTTCGGCGACACAAACGACCCGATCTCCAGCTCCGACACGCCCGTCTCGACGAGGGCACCCAACAGCGCGATCCGCTGCTCAACAGTGAGGTGTTTAGGCTGCGCCTGAAGCCCGTCGCGGGCTGCAACCTCCTTAATCACCACCTTCTCGGCCATCGTTATCTCCTTCAACGGGGGGTCAGTAAGCTTCGCCGCCAGAACCCCGGGCGCCAAGTGTAGCGCCACTGGATCAGCGCCACCACTTGGAGTTCACTTGCGGACCGAGTTCGCTATCAGTTTGCGGGCGGCATCGGCAATGGAAGCGGCATCGACCTTAAAGTGAGCGCGCAGATCCGAGCGGCGCTCACTCATACCGAACCCATCGGTTCCCAAGGCCGTAAACGGCCCGGCTATCCAACTGGCAATCATTCTGGGCAGAGTGCGTACATAGTCTGTCGCCGCCACAATGGGCACTTCCGGATCAGGGAAGAGACTGGCCAGCCACGCTGGCTCAACATCATCAGTATCGGCCTGTTCCGTTCGCTCAGCATCGCGGGCCAGTTCCACATAGCTGGTAATGCTATATACAGCCACTGCGTACCCCTCCTGTCTGAGCGTCGCAGCCGCTTGCATCACTTCATACAAAATCGTACCGGAGCCCAAAAGGTTGACGCGTGGTCCATCGCCCTCGTCGGGCTCTAGTAAATATCCACCCCGCACCACGCCCTCCTCGAGATCATCATGCCCCGGTCGAGCCGGCATGGGCAGCGCCTCGTTGTACATCATCAAATAAAACAGTTCGTCGTGATCCTGCACAAACATCCGCTGTATCCCAAAACGGACGAGAATCGCTAATTCCCAGGCGAAAGCAGGGTCATAGGTTCGTACTGAGGGCACCGTACTGGCGAGAATGGGAGAGTGTCCGTCTTGATGCTGAAGGCCTTCCCCGTTCAAGGTGGTGCGACCCGCCGTGCCACCCAACAAAAAGCCCCGGGCCATCATATCGGCTGACGCCCAGATCATGTCACCCACGCGTTGGAAGCCAAACATCGAGTAGAAGATATAGAACGGGATGGTCGGCACTGCGAAGGTGGCATAAGAGGTTCCCGCTGCAATAAACGAGGCAATCGCCCCCGCCTCGCAAATACCCTCCTGTAAAATCTGTCCATCAATGGCCTCGCGGTAGCTATTCAAGGCCTCTGCATCGACGGGGGTATATCGCTGCCCGTCGGGCGAATAGATGCCGGCCACCTTAAACAATGCATCCATGCCAAACGTGCGCGCTTCATCGGGCACAATGGGCACAATAAATTCGCCCACCTCAGGATCTTTCAGGAGTTTGGTCAGCAAACGCACCATGGCGGCGGTGGTAGACAGGCTGCGTGACTCGCTGCCCGCATCGAAGGTAGTGAAGATCGCCGCATCAGGCGCCTTGAGACTGTCAGCGGGGACTTCACGTCGAGGCAAATAGCCTCCCAGTGCTTCCCGGCGTGTGCGCAGGTATCGTAACTCCTCGCTGTCCTCCTCCGGACGATAAAAGTCAGCGCGGGCAATGGCCTCATCGTCGAGCGGTATTCCCCAGCTGCGCGCGCAGGCAATCCGCTCCTCGCGGCTCAAATCTTTCTTTTGATGCGCTGTGTTACGACCTTGCAAGGCGGAGCCCATGCCATCGCCCTTGACGGTCTTAACGAGAATCACTGTCGGACGATCCTCACTTTCACAGGCTCGGCGATACGCGGCATAGAGCTTTTTAGGGTCCTGCCCTCCGCGCTTGATCTGGGCGACCTCGACATCGGTGAGCGTATTCATGAGCTGCTCTAGGCGGGGATCACCGTGAACCCAGTGCTCGCGCTGCTCGTCTCCAGGAAGAATGGAGTAGCGCTGGTAATCGCCATCGAGACACTCCTCCATACGATGGCGCAATACCCCCTCGTGATCCGAGGCAAGCAATGCGTCCCAGCCACTTCCCCAAATCACTTTCAGGACCTGCCAGTCGGCGCCACGAAACGCCCGTTCCAGCTCCTGAATAATCTTGCCGTTACCGCGAACAGGTCCATCGAGGCGCTGCAAATTACAGTTGACGACAATCACCAAATTGTCGAGCCGCTCTCGAGCGGCGATATTGATTGTACCGAGCACCTCGGGTTCGTCTGCCTCGCCATCGCCGATAAAACACCATATGCGCGCATCATCGGCCGCCAGCAGTCCACGATGCTGAAGGTACTTGGCGAAACGCGCGATATAGATCGACATGGGCACCGATAAGCCCATTGAGGCGTTGGGCACCTGCCAGAAGTCGGGCATGGAGCGAGGGTGCGGGTAGGAAGGCAAACCTCCTCCCTCGCCCAATTCACGTCTGAAGTTACGCAGCTGCTGCTCGGTCAACCGGCCCTCCAGATATGCTCTGGCGTAGATACCTGGCGCAGCATGCGGCTGAGGTAGCACCAGATCCCCCCGACCCGCCGCCTGAAAAATATGATGAAAGGCTGTCTCCATTGCGGTCGCCGCTGAGGCATAGGTCGCAATATGCCCACCCAAACCAGCACCCTCGTCCTGCGCCCTCAGGATCATGGCGGCGGCATTCCAGCGAATGATATTTTCGATGCGCTTCTCGAGCTCTAGGTCTCCCGGATATGGCGGCTGATCGTCGACTGAAAGCGTGTTGATATAGGGCGTGTTCAGTAATGCATCGGATAGCGTCACGCCCTGGTCGATGCTGTATTCCTGAAGTCGTCGCAGTAATGCCCGCACGCCTTCATCGCCGTACTCCCGACGGATATCCTCAAGCGCTGATTGCCACTCAGGCCAATCGGCATCGATCAATGCACTGACATCGACGGACATTTGATGCACATCATTCATCAGGCAAGCATCTCCCGCGGTAGCAATGGCGTCGCATCTGGCACTGGCGTTTCAGATGACTCATGATGTCGATAGTAACGAGTACGGTGAGCTGGGCGCTAGTCATGTCAGAACGTAAAGCTTTGGATAGAGTGGATGGGGGAATGGGCAGCCATCCTGCGCTGATTATTGTCGACGTCGTGGTGGGTTTCACCGACCCGACATGCCCGCTGGGATCAGAGGCAGATGCAGTCGTAGCCGCTAACACAGAGCTGATGGTCGCCTTTCATCAGGCAGGTCTTCCAGTCGTGCTGACAACCGTAGTCTATCGCAGTGAAGAACAGGCCTCTGTTTTTCGAGCGAGGGTGCCAGCGCTGAACCTACTGACCCCCGACTCTGAGTGGGTCAAATTTGATCCACGGTTACCCATCGCCACCTCAGATCTTCAGCTGGAAAAACGTCATGCCAGTGGCTTCCACGGCACCGATCTGGATAACTGGCTAAAAGCGAGGGGAGTGGACTCTGTGGTGGTGACAGGCCTCACAACCAGTGGATGTGTTAGAGCGACTGCCGTAGACGGATTGCAGAATAACTACCGCGTCCTAGTGCCGCGGGAGGCCTGTGGTGACCGGGATGAGCAGGCCCATGAATCCAATCTATACGACCTCAATGCCAAATATGCCGACGTGGTATCACTCGAAGACGTATTGGCATCACTCCTTGATTGAGTCCGATTGCTGCGCGGCAAACTGCGCCGACTGTTCGGGTGTCGCGTCGGTCTGATATTGCACTTTCCACTCTTCATAAGGCATGCCGTACACAATCTCCCTCGCCGCTTCCTTGTCCAACGTCACACCTTGCGCACCAGCGGCCTCGGCATACCACTTAGACAGACAGTTGCGGCAAAAGCCCGCCAAATTCATCAGGTCAATGTTTTGGACATCTTTACGTCCATCCAAGTGCGACAGTAATCGCCGAAAGACGGCCGCTTCGATCTGCTCCTGATTCATCGGAAGGTTTTTCTCCTTTCAGTTTGCTGTTTGATTGACTCGCCGGGGTTAATCAATTGCCGACCCCACTCGTCCCAAAATCAGATCACGAATAATCTCACCCTGCCCGGGATACCGCCATGACCCGTCGGGCAGGTCTTCGAGCTGCCACCAGATCACTTCAGCCACCTCGAGCGGACGGTGAACATCTGGGGCGGCAGAGGGGGACACCTCACACCAATAAAGATGGAACCCATTATCAAAAACGGTAGCCAGCAAGCCGGAGCGAGCCGCCATGCCCGTCTCTTCAAATGCCTCTCTCTCAGCACCACAGCGCGCAGATTCTCCCGCGGCGACGCTTCCGCCCGGCAACGCCCACTCACCCGACCAATCCTTGACCAATAACGCACCTCGATGGTCCCAGATCAGACAGCCTGCACTGGGCGCAGATTCCAGCAAGCTGGGGTTAGAACAAGGCGGCGAGGCCTCTCCGCAGCCAATGAGTAACAACAGAAAGGCTCCAAAACTAACCTTCATAAACCCAGTCCACCGCGTCGTTACCCACAGCGATCCGCAACTCATCCAGAAGCGCGTCGCTAGGGTGCACCTGCCAGGCGCCACCCAAACGGACAGCTACCGACCCCTTGGGCTGCACGTATTCCATTACTACGGGACATTGACCTCCTACAGCACTGCGCAGCGTATTTGCCAGCAGGGTATTGAAACGCTCATCGACCCGATGACTGGGGACCCGCAGGCGCAATTGCGACACTCTAGCTTTGCGCGCTTGCTCCAGCGATCGAACCGCTTTTGTGCGCATAGCGAGCCCACCATTAAAATCATCTAACTGTAGCCTGCCGTCGAGCAATACGATGCGATCTTTCTGCAACAGGTCGCGGTGCTCCGTAAAAACATCGTTGTAGACCGTGGCTTCGATTTGGCCTGAGCCATCGTCTAAGGTCAGCACTGCCATCGGCCCCCGCTGGGTTTTAATGGTGCGTATATCCAGAATGAGCCCTGCCACTACCGCTTGATTGTTAGCCTGTAATTCGCGGATGCGACGTGGAGCAAACTTTCTCACCTCGCTTTCATAGGCCTCCATAGGATGCCCACTGAGGAAACTGCCGAGACTCTCTTTTTCTGCGTTCAACAACTCCGTCAAAGACCACGCCCGAGCACCTCGATGCTCCTGATAGGGATCCTCAGAGTGATCACTGGTTGCCATCACCTCGCCAAACAAGTCATCAATGCCAGCAGCCGTATTGCTAGCCACTTGCTCAGCGCCTTTGATTGCGTCATCCAGCGCCGCCAGCAGCACCCAACGATCCACTCCCAGCTCATCGAGTGCGCCGCTCTTTATCAGTGCCTCCAATGCCCTTCGATTCACTTTACGGGGGTCCGTCCGCGCGCACAGATCAAACAAACTGGCAAACGGGCCGTTAACGCGAGCCGCTAACAGAGAGCTAATTGGTCCCTCTCCAAGCCCTTTGATCGCACCCAGGCCGTAGCGAATCTGCCCCTCACCATCGACAGAGAACGCATATTCCCCTGACTGAATGGACGGCGCCTGAACCGTAATACCCATCCGCCTGGCTTCGTCCCGAAAGGTTAAAAGCTTGTCGGTATTGTCGATTTCGGAACTCATCACCGCGGCCATGAATTCGGCGGGATGATGGGTTTTTAACCAAGCCGTTTGATACGACACCAGCGCATAGGCAGCCGAGTGAGATTTATTAAAGCCGTAGCCTGCAAATTTCTCGACGAGATCAAAGATCTTGATGGCCAGCGTGGGATCAATGCCCTGTGCCGCCGCCCCTTCTTCAAAAACGCTGCGCTGCTTGGCCATCTCCTCGGGTTTTTTCTTACCCATCGCCCGGCGCAGCAAATCAGCCTCGCCCAGTGTGTAGCCAGCCAACACTTGGGCGATCTGCATGACCTGTTCCTGATACAGAATAATGCCGTAAGTCGGCTCCAGGATCGGTTTTAAACACTCATGCTGGTATTGGGCGTCGGGGTAGGCGAGCGTTTCACGGCCATGCTTTCGATTGATAAAGTTCTCGACCATGCCGGACTGCAGAGGACCGGGCCGGAACAATGCAACCAGGGCAATAATGTCCTCAAAGCAATCCGGACGAAGGTTTTTGATCAGTTCTTTCATCCCGCGACTTTCGAGCTGAAATACCGCGGTGGTGTCGCCGCCCTGCAGTAATCTAAAAACTTCGGGATCGTTGAGCGGAATATCATCGATGTAGAGCGGAGCATTTCCCCGTGCATCGATCATCTGGATCGCCCACTGGATAATGGTCAAGGTGCGGAGACCCAGAAAGTCAAACTTCACCAGCCCCGCTTCTTCGACGTCATTCTTATCGTACTGGGTGACGACCCCGCCTCCGTCCTCATCGCAGTAGATGGGAGAGAAATCGGTCAATTCGCTGGGAGCAATCACCACGCCGCCCGCGTGTTTCCCGGCGTTGCGCGTCACACCCTCCAGTTGCACGGCCATATCCCAGATTTCTTGCGCCGCGCTGTCCTCCTCAAGGAGCTGTACCAACTGCTCCTCCTGCTCCAGCGCTTTCGACAGGGTCATGCCTACTTCAAAGGGGATCAGTTTGGACATGCGGTCCGCTAGACCATAGGGCTTACCCTGCACCCGCGCGACATCTCGCACCACCGCTTTGGCGGCCATGGTGCCAAAGGTAATGATCTGTGACACCGCGTGACGGCCATAGGTCTGCGCCACATACTCAATAACTTCGTCCCGGCGCTCCATACAGAAATCCACGTCGAAGTCAGGCATCGAAACGCGCTCGGGATTCAGGAAACGCTCAAAAAGCAGATCGTATTCGATCGGATCGAGATCTGTGATCTCCAATGCATAGGCCACTAAAGATCCGGCACCCGAGCCTCTGCCAGGGCCGACCGGGATATCCTGCTCTTTGGCCCATCGAATAAAGTCCATAACTACCAGAAAATATCCGGGGAAACCCATCTGATTGATGGTCTTGAGCTCAAACTCAAGACGCTGGCGATAGGGCTCTAGCTGCTGGTCATTCCATTCGGGAAAACGCCTCTGCAGTCCCTCATGGGACAATCGACGAAGATAGCCCTCAATCGTCTCTTCTTGGGGAACCGGATAATTGGGCAAAAAAGGCTGGCCCAAGCTCAGAGAGACCGTGCATCTTTTGGCAATTTCGACCGAGTTCTCTAGGGCTTCAGGGATATCAGAGAACAGATCTGCCATTTCCTCGGCTGAGCGAAGATACTGTTGGTCTGAGTAGGCGCGGATTCTTCGCGGATCATCCAGCGTCCGCCCGTCACCGATGCACACCCGGGCCTCGTGCGCCTCAAACTCTCCCGCCTCCAGAAAACGCACATCATTGGTCGCCACCACTGGGCAGTGATGTTCAGCTGCCAGCGCCACGGCTGCGTGAAGATAGTCCTCTTCCCCCGCTCGCCCTGTCCGCTGCAATTCCACATAGAATCGATCAGGGAAGCTCTCCAGCCAATCACTCAACGCAGCTCGCGCATCGGCCTCGCGGCCATTCAACAATGCCTGGCCAACATCTCCCTGCCGACCACCCGACAAGGCGATGACACCCTCGGAGTATTCCCTAACCCATGCGCGTTCCACTCTCGGCCTGCCCAAATATTGGCCTTGCTGGTAAGAACGCGATAGCAACAGCATCAGATTGCGATAACCTGTCTCGTTCTGGGCAAGCAGACAAAGCTCATGGTGTCGATCCTGATCATGCGGATCGAGGACATGCAGGTCTGCCCCAACGATGAGTTTTACCCCTAGGCTCTCAGCCGCCTTGTATGCCTTCACCAAACCGAAAAAATTATGGTGATCAGTAATTGCCACCGCCGGCATGTCGAGCTCTGCCACCCGATCCAGCGTGGGACGGATGCGGAGCAAACCGTCAATCAGAGAGTATTCGCTATGGAGCCGGAGGTGAACAAACGAGGTCATGCCTGAACGCTATCCCACCTGGGGGTCCGCCAGCAAGCGTCTGACGGGGCCGAAGCTCCTTCTGTGAGCTGGACAGACACCCAAGTGCCCAAGTGCTGCCAAATGGGCCTTCGTGGGGTAGCCTTTGTGGCGGTCGAACCCGTATCCCGGATACTGCTCATTGAGCGTCAACATTTCGCCGTCACGCTGAACCTTGGCTAGGATAGACGCCGCACCAATAGCGGGTTCAGTCAGGTCGCCTTTTACGATGGCACGCGCCTCATAGGGCCATACCGGCAGCCGATTGCCATCTACCAACACCAGCGACGGTTGTATCGTCAGCGCCGCCACAGCCCGATGCATAGCCAGTAGCGACGCCTGAAGGATATTCATCTCGTCAATCTCTGCCACTGTCGCCCTACCCAGCGCCCAACATGCGGCCTCATCTCGGATCCGCGCCGCGAGCTCCTCACGTCGCTCAGGCGTTAGCATTTTTGAGTCGGTGACACCCTCAGGAGCTGGATCATTCAGAATAACGGCAGCCGCCACCACATCGCCGGCCAACGGCCCCCTGCCGACTTCATCAACACCTGCCACCAAATGACCGGCTGTGCTCTCAAATAAGTCTGGGGGAGTCATCGACCCTCGACCAGAGGCAGTAGCGCGTCGATAGTGCGCTCAGCGAAGTTACCGCCGATCAGTCCTGCCAATTCGTCGAAACGCAGCACCTGGTGCGCACCAGCCCCATCCAGCACGCGTGACACTGCATCAGCGAGCGCGGACGGTGTCGCTTCATGCTGCAACAGTTCCGGCACAATCTCCTCACCGGCAAGAATATTGGGCAACCCAACATGCTGCGTCTTCACCATGCGGGATAAAATGCTCCACGATACCGTCGCCATGCGGTAGCTGATCACCATGGGTTTGCGCATCAACATCGCCTCGAGTGTCGCGGTGCCGGAAGCGATCAAAATGGCGTCGCTGGAGTGCATGACCTCGCGACCCTTGCCAAGAACGAGGCTGACGGGCAGGTCAGTATGCTGCAGCGCTGATTGAATTTGCTCGTGCCGCTGAACGTTTGCGGCGGGAATAACAAAATGGAGGTCGCTATGCCGCTGATGCAGCGACTTCATGGCTGAGGAAAATACGGGCATCAGGTGACGGACCTCAGCTTCGCGACTGCCCGGCAGTACCGCGAGTAGCGTCTTATCAGTCGGAAGTCCGAGAGAATGCCTAAGATCATCACTAGCGGGTAATTGCTGCAACTCATCAATCAGAGGATGACCCACGCAGACAGCATCAATGCCAGCTTGATCGTAGATATCGACTTCGAACGGCAGCAAACACAGCATCTTATCGACCGACTGCTTGATACCTTTAAGGCGGCCCCGGCGCCACGCCCATACAGACGGGCTAACGAGATGTGCAGTGCGCATCCCGAAAGATTTTAGCCGGCGCTCCACGGGCAAATTAAAATCCGGGCTGTCGATTCCAACAAACAGCTCAGGCTCAAAGGCGCTTTGTTGTGAGATTAATTTGCGCCTGATTGACAGCAGTTCCGGAAGACGCTTCAAAGGCTCGATCAACCCCATGACAGCCAGTCGATCGATAGCACAGATCGAATTTAGGCCCTCTGCTTGCATTCGCTCACCGCCAATGCCAGCTAAATCAAGTTGAGTTCCCCGTTGCTTCCAACTGCGCAAGACCGAGCCAGCCAGAATGTCACCAGAGGATTCACCCGCACACATTCCCAGGCGCAGCGTATCGGTCGACACTAACGGACGATGCCTCGTTGGGATTGCTTGAGTGAATCGATAAGCGTTTGCACGCTCGGGGTTTCCTCAACCATATTCTGCAGACGCTCCAGAGCCACATCAAGGGTGAGGCCCTGGCGGTAAAGAATTTTGAAGGCTCGGCGCAACTCGGAGATTTCGCCCTCGTCAAACCCGCGCCGGCGCAGTCCCTCCGCGTTGATCGTTTTCGCTTCGGCTGGGCTACCCGCCACAGTTACAAACGCAGGGACATCTTTACCAATTGAAGTCCCCATCCCGCTGAAGCTGTGCGCCCCAATTTTGCAGAATTGATGCACCAAGGTATATCCCGAAAGGATCGCCCAGTCTCCAATCTCGACATGACCCGCCAACGCCGTGTTGTTGACCAAAATGGTATCACTGCGTACCACACTGTCGTGGCCTATGTGGACGTAAGCCATAATGAGATTGCGATGCCCGACTGAGGTCAGGGAGCGATCCTGCACGGTCCCACGATGGATCGTAACGTTCTCCCTGATCACATTGTCATCGCCAATGTGGAGCTCCGTTGGCTCGTCGCGGTACTTCAGGTCGGGCGTGGCTTCACCCACCGTCGAAAATTGGTAAATGTGATTACGGGCACCGATTTTTGTAGGGCCCTTGATCACTACGTGAGATTCGATTTTGGTGCCCTCACCAATCTCCACGCCGGGTCCAATAAATGTCCATGGACCCACCTCCACAGAATCATGCAGGCGTGCATCGGGGTCGACAATGGCGGTATCGTGAATCACGGGTTACCGGTTGGCACAAAGAATCGTGCCCGCCGCGGCCAGCTCGCCTTCCACGCGTGCCTCGACCTCAAACTTCCAGATACCGCGTCTCTCGCTCACGATACTGGCGTAGAGCATTACCTGATCCCCAGGCACGCAGGGCCGCTTAAAGCGCAGGTTATCGGCACCCACGAAGTAGTAGATCGAGCCGTCCGCGGGGGTTTTATCCATCGTGACAAAACCCAGAATACCCGCTGCTTGAGCCATAGCTTCGAGCAGCAGCACCCCGGGGAATACCGGCATACCCGGAAAATGGCCGTCAAAAAACGGCTCATTGATGCTGAGGTTCTTATACGCCTCAATGCGCTCACCAGGCTCAATAGCGACCACGCGATCCACCAACAAAAACGGGTACCTATGCGGTAGCCGGTTACGAATTTCTTCAATGTCGAGTGTCACGCGCTGTCGTCCTCTTTCTGCTCAAGCCCCACCGCTTTTTCCAACTCTGAGAGGCGCCGTGCCATCTGATCCAATTGCGTGAATCGCGAAGCGCTCCTGAGCCATGCTCTGAGGGGCTGGATTGGCGTGCCGGAGGAATAATGGCCTGGCTCCGTTACAGAACTGGCAACCCTTCCCTGCCCCCCAATGTGCACGTCATCCGCTATGGTGAGATGTCCTGCCATGCCAACCTGACCCGCAATCACACACCGGGCGCCAATCTGCGTACTACCTGAAATACCTGCCTGGGATGCAATGGCCGTTCGGCTGCCGACTCGAACGCCGTGTCCGATCTGTACCATGTTATCGATAATCGCGCCGTCTTCGACAATCGTATCCTCTAACGCACCGCGATCCACTGCAGAGTTGGAACCGATTTCCACATCATCACCGATAATGACACTGGCGAGCTGCTCGATCTTGACCCACCCCTCAGCACTCGGGGCAAAGCCAAAACCGTCGGCACCAATCGTAGTGTTGGGATGTATGGTGCAGCGCGCGCCGATTCTCACCTCATGACAAATAACGGCGTTGGGCTTGATGACCGTATCAGCACCGATATGGGTACCGTGGCCCACATAGGCGCCCGCCCCAATCCAGACTCTATCTCCCAATACAACGTCCGCTTCCACGCACGCCCCCGCATCAATGCTGACATCTGCACCGATGCGGGCACTGTCTGCCACGGAGGCACGCTGATGGATCTGGCCACTTGCCTGAGGATGGTTGTCGAAGATGCGGGTTGCTCTGGCAAAAGTGACGTACGGTGTGTCGCTCAGCAACGCACAGCCAGACCAAGACGCTGCCCAATCGGGGTGTAATATGACGGCGCCCGCACGCGAACCGGATAACTTGGAGAGATGCTTTTTCTCCGAGACAAAACTCAGATCTTCGGGAGTGGCTGATTCAAGCGAGGCCAGTCGTTGGATAACCCGCTCAGGATCCCCCTGTAGCTCGAGCTCCAGGGCGGTGGCGAGCCCCCCGAGGGTAGGCATGGGCGCTTACTCTGCGCCCAGTTGATTCATCTTATCCGATACCTTCGCCGTGATGTTATAGCCAAGATCGGCGTGAATGACCGCTTGCTGCTGTAGCAAAAGGCCAATCTGATCGGTTTCGATGATCTCGCGCAACACTTCCTGCGCCTGAGGCGCCAGCTCCTGCATCACACGCTGAGCGTTTTGTGTCTGCAGCGTCTGAAGCTTCTTGGCGACATATTCAAGATCAGACTGCTTGCTCGCCATTTTCTGCCTGGCAGCAACCTGATCTTCCTCACTCATCGCCGCCTGATCGCGCTGGAAATCTTTCACCAACTGATCCAGTTCAGCGCGCAAGGCATCAAACTGGGACTTATCGGATGCAAAGTCCTCATTGGCCTCAAACTCCTCTAAACGTTGCTGGGCCACGTCGGTTTGTAGAATCGCCTGCTCGAGGTTTACGACGGCAATTCTGCCCTGAGCCAGAACAATCGATGGCAAAAGTGCCATCAAAAAGCCTGCCAGCCAGACACGTGCGTTCATTGAACAATCTCCATTATCTTAAGCGTCAGAAGCCCCTGCCCAGCGTAAACTGGAAGACTTCCCTTTCATCAATAGGACTAGCGTTCAGTGGCTTCGCCAGACTGAAGGTCAGCGGACCGAAACCGGACAGCCACGTTACGCCAATCCCGACAGAATATCGTAATTCGCCCGCATCGATACCAAAACAATTCACCTGATTTTCACGGCAATTTGTATTGAAAACATTGCCCACATCGAAAAACAGGGCGGATCTCAAAGAGCTTCGATCTTTGATGAAAGGCATCGGAAACAGCACTTCCGCACTCCCCTCAATCAAAACGTTTCCGCCAAAGGGGTCAGGCTCGTTATAAAACTGCTGTACCGGCACCTTGCCCGTCGCCGAATCAATAGCGTAGCCGAAACCTCGCCCATCGGGACCACCAAACTCAGTTGGCCGACCATTCTCATCAATGGCCGTGACTGCAGTATTGGCAGCGTAAACTGCTGGCGGAGTCGACCGTGGACCCAGGGTATTGGACTCGTAGCCGCGCACCGAGCCAAAGCCGCCAGCGAAAAAGTGCTCGTAAAACGGCAACTCACTGGTATCGGCGTACCCATCGCCGTAACCCAGCTCACCCCTCAGATGCAGCGTGAACTCGCCAAACAGGGGAAAGTAGACCTCCCCTCGGTAATTCAGCTTAAAGAACTCCAAGTCTGACAACGGCACTGCCACCTCGAGAGAAACCGACTGGGAAGCACCCCGCGTCGCCAGCTGACCACGGTTCAAGGTGGACTGTAGCCAGCTTCCCGTGATGCTCCAGTTCAGATACTGGTCGCCATTAAGGTCCAAAAACCCCTCGTTTGCTGGAGGCGACAATGCAGAAAGCGGAATGGTGTTTATCGGTTCCAGGACCTCCGCAGCCGCGTAGGTGCCGTTGGGCTGGAGTGTCGAGTAATACCAATACTCTATCTCAGGCGCTATACGTGGACTAGCCGCGATTTCCTGCACAGCGTACTGACCGGAGGTAATTTTGGTGTCTGTTACTCCCAAAGAGAAACCCAGCCGTTGGGTCTCGCTGATCGGATAGCCGAAATTCATAGTGGCACCCCACGTGTCCGTGGTGTAACTCGCCACATTGATCTTGGATAGATCTGTTTTGCGATAGAAAATGCCAAAGCCACGGCTAACACCATCCTCAGTGAAATACGGATTGGTGTAATTCAAACTGATCACGTCTTGATAACGGGAAGAGTTGAGTGATACCCCTACTCTGCGGCCCGTGCCGAGGAAATTGTTCTGTTGCAGATTCAGACCAAGGATCAATCCCGCATCCTGCGCGTAGCCAAGGCTGCCGCCGATAGAGCCAAAAGACTGCTCCGTCACCGTAAAATCGACATCGATCAGATCGTCAGCCCCGGGCACCTCATTTGTCTCGACTTCGGCGGTCTTGAAAAAACCCAGTCTTTCCAATCGAATGCGGCTTTGTTCTATCGCTGCCGCGGAGGCGGGGGCAGACTCCATCTGGCGCATTTCTCGACGCAAAACGTCGTCCATAGTGGTCATATTGCCCGCAAAATTGATGCGGCGAACATAGGTTCTCTTACCCGGATCAATGAAAAACTTCATGATCACGGTACTGGTATCTTCATCGATCTCGGGCATTCCCGTGACCTTGGCGAAGTTATAGCCTTCATTACCCAGACGACGGGTGAGGTAGTCCTCGGTCGCAGTCACGAGCTGTTGAGAGTACACCTGCTCAGGTTGCACGATAAGAAAGCGATTCAGGTCCTCCTCGGGCAACACCAGATCGCCACTGAGTCCAACGTCACTAATGGTGAACTTTGCACCCTCAGTCACGTTAGCGGTGATATACACCTCTTCTTTATTGGGGGACACCGCCACTTGAGTCGAATCGATGTTGAACAGCAAATAGCCCCGATCGAGGTAATACGAGGAGAGCGTCTCTAGATCCGACGTCAGCTTCTCCTTGGAGTACTTATTGTCGCTGGTGAAAAAAGAGAACCACCCTCCGGTCTTTAGCTCGAAAAGATCGAGCAGATCGTCGTCGCTAAAAATGGTGTTGCCGACAACGTTGATATGCTGAATGGTAGCCACGGTTCCTTCATTGACATCAATGGCGATCGATACCCGGTTTCGCGGCTCCGCAATGACCTCAGAGTCAATGGTGGCGTCATAACGCCCCTGGAGAACATATTGTCGCTGCAATTCAAGCTGCATCCCCTCGAGCGTCGATCGCTGAAACACTTGCCCGACAGCCAGACCCGCTCCCTTCAAACCGTCCAGCAGGGCTTCAGTCTCAATGGCTTTGTTTCCGTCAATCGTAATCTCACTGATGCTCGGTCGCTCAGCGACAACGACAACCAGGACACCTCCGTCTCGAGCGATAGAGATGTCATCAAAGTTACCCGACGCGAACAGGCTTTTAGCAGCTGCACGCACCGCAAAGGTGTCGACTCTGTCTCCTACCCCGACAGGCAGTGCCGCAAATACGCTTCCCGGAGAGATGCGCTGCAGTCCCTCGACGCGAATATCCTGAATGACAAAAGGTTCGATTTGCGCAGCTGCAGGGTGCCCGAAACCCAGACTGAGCAGTAGCGCGAAGATCGCGGCGAGGTGTCTACCAGGCTGCCTTTGTAAGCCCCTCATTGGCATAATTCAGAGATATCTCGACCGGTTACGGGCACACCACGGGTGCCCACATAAAGAAAGACATGAAGACCCATCGGTCTTGAGTGAAGGACGTTGGGACTCATCATGGTGTGGAATCAAAATTTAGAAAAGTCATTATACAGCGCAAACACCATGATACTCAGCACTAAAACGATGCCAACCTGAACACCCACCATTTGCAAACGGTCAGGCAAAGGCTTCCCAAAAATAGCCTCAAACGCATAGAACACCAAATGGCCCCCATCCAGCACCGGGATGGGCAGCAGATTCAGAGCCCCCAGAGATACGCTGAGCAGCGCCAAAAATCCGAGCCAGGCGACCCAGCCGGCCTCCGCAGTCGACGCAGCGACCTTGGCAATGGTGATGGGGCCAGAGAGGTTGCTGGGAGAGATAAGCCCCTGCAGCATCCTGCCAATTGATTTAAACGTGAACGTCACGAGATCCGCGGTTCTATTGATCGACGCAACCAGCGCCTCTGCGGGCCCACGCTCAAAGTGCCGCTGCTGGGATTCAGGGATCACGGGTAACTCCACAGCCATTCCCACTGACCCGATTCTCTTGCCCTCGGACACCACACCGGCAGGTGTCACTTCGAGTCGTTGGCGAACGCCTTTCCGCTCCAGCACTACTGCGATCGGCTGATCCGGTCTGGCACGCACGTAGGTCACCCAATCCATCCACAGCGGCATCGCTTCCCCGTCGGCGCTGAGAATGAGATCGCCGGGTTCAAACCCCGATTGAACGGCGGCTCCCTCCTCAATGAGGCTGCCAACAACCGGCACTACGGGCGGCATACGAATCGTCACGCCGAGCGCCTGCAGGAGATTGGGCTCTTCCTCGCCCCTCAGCCATTGAGTAATCGGCACCTCGGATTCGGTTAGGGCGTCAGACCCGGGGTAACGCGCTGTCAGTTTCAGGGCACCGGTATCCCCCAAACGCTCCAGCAGTGCGAAATTGACCGCGGCCACTGTCGGTGTCTCGCGACCATCAACCCTGACAATCTCATGACCCGATTCAAGCCCGGCAGTCTGCGCCAATGAGTCAGGCGCAACAGCACCGACCACCGGGACGATACCCACCTCTCCTCTGAGAAAAAGCACCCACAGGACCACAATGGCCAACAAAAAATTAGCGATAGGCCCCGCGGCAGCGATGGCCATTTTCTTGCTCACGGATTGCCGGTTATGGGCGCGCGGTCGGTCTGCCTCAGCGATCTCTTCGTCTCGCTCATCCACCATGCGGACATAACCACCGAGAGGGATGGCCGCAACCACGTACTCGGTCTCATCTTTGCCCTGCCACCGCAACAAGGGCCGCCCAAAACCGATGGAAAATCTCAGCACCTTGACGCCTGCCCGGCGAGCCATCCAAAAATGGCCATATTCATGAATCGCCACAACAATGGCGAAGGTCGCGAGGGCAACGAATACCGTTTGTGCCGTGTCTAACACTTCCATGTCCTACCCTTTCAGGCGAGTGAGCTCACTCGCAACATATCGAGCCGCGGCCTCGCGCGCTTTATTATCGAGGGCTTGGACCGCATCGAGGCTGTCAGGTTCCAACAAATCTACTTCTTTCAGCGTAGCTTCAATCACCCGGTCAATATCGATGAAGCGGATATCCTCGGAAAGGAAGGCCGCTACGGCAACTTCGTTGGCGGCGCTAAATACACACATGCCGCCAGGCTGTGTAATCGCCCACTGCGCCAGCCTGAGACAGGGGAAGGCATCCAGATCGGGTGCCTCAAAATCGAGGCGGCCTGCTGCAACAATATCCAGAGGTGCCACACCCGCATCGACGCGCTCAGGCCATGCAAGGCAGTATGCAATAGGTGTCCGCATATCCGGTTGACCCAGCTGGGCCAATACCGAGCCGTCCCGATATCGAATCATTGAATGCACAATGCTCTGCGGATGCACCACTATCTCGATCTGATCCGGTCTTCGATCGAACAACCAGCACGCCTCCGCAAGCTCGAGCCCTTTGTTGGCCAAGGTTGCAGAATCCACCGATATTTTTTGACCCATCGACCAGTTGGGATGCGCACAAGCTTCTGCGGGTGTGACAGCCTCCAGAGCCGATCTCGATCGACCTCTGAATGGCCCCCCCGAGGCGGTCAGAACAATTTTTTCCACGTCCGTCATATCGGGTAAGCCATCTGATGCGACGGGCAGACATTGGTGCATGGCGTTGTGCTCGCTGTCGACAGGGAGCAACGTTGCCCCTCCCTGGCGGACAGCCTCCATAAACAAACCGCCCGCGCTGACCAGCGCCTCTTTGTTGGCTAACAAAATCGTTTTGCCTGCGCGAGCAGCGCTCAGTGTCGGCCGCAAACCCGCGAAACCGACAATGCCGGCCACTACCGAATCTACAGTGTCATCTGCCACCAGTGCGTCGAGCGCCTCAGCGCCAGACACAACGGCAACGGCAGATAGATCTGAGAGGCGATCCGCTAGTGCGGCAGAGGCGCCGGGATCACTCATGACTGCGTGTAACGGTTGATGTGCCCTGCACAAGGTTTCCATCTCGTCGACAGATCGATGAGCCGCCAGCAGTGTCGCCCGGTAGCGGTCAGGGTGACGGGAAATCACATCAAGGGTGGACATACCAATCGATCCCGTCGCCCCCAGTACGGCTACCTGACGCATTTCAATACCCAACCAACAAGAGACCCAATGCAAACACTGGCGCCGCACCACAAATGCTGTCGAGGCGATCTAGCACACCGCCGTGACCGGGGAGCAAAGATCCAGAATCTTTCAGCCCGACTTCCCGCTTGAGCAAGCTGACCGTGAGATCCCCAACCACAGACGCACCGGCTGTGGCGAGGCCCAAAGCAACCAATGACCCCCAACCCAAGTGTAATTGCGACAGAGGCAGGTTTTGCCATACCACCGTCACCAATGCCGTCACACAGAGCAGGCCGCCCCAGAAACCTTCCCAAGTCTTCGCCGGACTGATATCCGCAGCCAACGGGTGTCGGCCAAAACGCCGGCCGGCGAAGTAGGCACCGATATCCGCCGTCGCGACCGTCAGTATCAGCAGGAAAAGCACCGCGGGGCCGTTGGATAGTGTCAGGCAAATTGACACTGCCAACCAGGTCGCCGTGAGCATGGCCCACCCCATCAGCGCCCGAATCGAGGTTCGTCTCCACAAGCTGCGACCGGCGGGATAGTTTTTCAGCCCTAATAGCATCGCCGACCACAACAACGCTGAGGCCGCGAGGAGCGGCTGCGCTGCCGTGGCAGCCTGAGCATCCTCCATATCCAGTGCTGCCCAGAGCCCCAAACATAGCAGAGGAATCACCGCTGTATAGGCTAGCCGGGTGGGCGTCGAACGGGCTCCTGCCAAAGCTGACCACTCCCAGCCGCCCGCGGAAGCCACCGCAGCAAACAGGACACACTGAGCGGGATAGGGTGCGAATAGCAGGGTAGCGATGAAGGCGCCCGCAAGAATCAGCGCTGTGATTACTCTTTGCCGGAGCATGAGCCGATCCCCCAACAGTGATTAGTACCGGGGCAGTAGGGGGCGAACACCAAAGCGCCTCTCCCGCACCGCGTAATCGGCCAACGCGAGATCCAGTACCGTCTCGTCGAAGTCAGGCCAGAGTACCTCAGTAAACCAAAACTCCGCGTAGGCAAACTGCCAAAGCAGGAAGTTAGAGACGCGCGTTTCTCCAGCCGTGCGGATGCAAAGATCAGGATCGGGTAGATCTGCTGTTGCGAGCCTTTGCGAAATAGTCTCTTCGCCGATGTCTTCCAATTGCAGCGCTCCAGCCAGCACGTCTCGCGCAATGGATTGAGTCACCTGCGCCACATCCCAGCGGCCACCATAGTCCAGAGCCAAGGTCAGTGTCGCTCGCTCGCCGGCCTGTGTATCAGCCTCCGCACTAGCGATCAACCGTTGCAGGCGGGGACTGAAACGATCGCGCCTGCCGATGACTCTTAGCCTCACACCGTCGGAGACCAGTTTGGCCACTTCGTTTCGGAGGTAGCGAGAGAGTAACGCGAGCAACGCCCGCACCTCAGCTCTGGGTCTACCCCAGTTCTCACTGGAAAATGCGAAGAGCGTGAGGTAACGAATACCCCTAGATTCACAGGCGGAGACAATTTCCCGCACGACTTCAGCGCCAGCTCGATGCCCCGCCACCCCCGGGTAACCCTCCCGGCGCGCCCAGCGATTGTTGCCATCCATGATGATCGCAAGGTGGCGCGGAACGCTACGGAGCTGAATTTCAGAGGCTTGCAAGTGAGCTTCCCTCTGGCCTCAGATTGCCATCAGATCGGTTTCTTTTTCACCAAGAGCAGCCTCGACCTTGGCCACATAGTCATCCGTCAACTTCTGAATGACTTCATGGCCGCGGCGCTCCTCATCCTCGGAAATCTCTTTCTCCTTGAGCAACTCCTTGAGCATACCGAGGCCATCGCGTCTCGCGTTGCGCACTGATACACGCGCTGACTCTGCTTCGCTTCGCGCCTGCTTGATATAGCCCTTGCGAGTTTCCTCGGTCAGGACCGGCATAGGAATACGGATAACGTCGCCCGCGGTCGCGGGGTTCAGTCCCAGATCTGACTTCATAATCGCGCGCTCAACCTCTGGCGTAATGGCCCTGTCGAAAGCCACCACACTCAAAGTACGCGCGTCTTCAATGTTGATGTTCGCCAACTGATTGAGTGGCGTCTCCGCGCCGTAATACTCAATGCGAATGCTATCCAGCAAACTGGGGTGCGCGCGGCCGGTGCGGATTTTGTTGAAATTATGGGAGAGTGCTTCGAGCGCTTTCCCCATCCGCTCCTCGGTCTCCTGTTTGATGTCATTAATCATGATAGATCCTAGACTCTATTTCTTTTTGCTCTCGGCGCGGCGCACTAACCGGTCATGCCTGAATTAGCGTGCCCTCATCGCCGCCACGCACAATGCTCAGAAGCGCGCCCCGCTGCGCCATATTAAAGACTCTGACTGGCATATCGTGATCTCTCACCAGACAGATGGCAGTCAGGTCCATCACACCCAGCTTCTTGTCGAGCACTTCGTCATAAGTCAGCACGTCATACTTCACAGCTTCCGGATCAGTGACTGGGTCCGCGCTGTAAACGCCATCAACTTTTGTGGCCTTCAGAACGACATCGGCCCTGACCTCAATACCCCGCAGACAAGCTGAGGAGTCAGTGGTGAAGAACGGGTTGCCGGTGCCTGCAGCAAATATCACCACATCCCCGTTGGACAGCGAGCGGATCGCTTTTCGCCGGTCATAGTGCTCAACCACGCCGCTCATTGGAATAGACGACATTGCCTGCGTAGCGATATTGGATCGCTCAAGAGCATCACGCAGTGCCAAAGCATTCATTACCGTGGCCAACATGCCCATGTGATCGCCGGTTACTCGATCGAGTCCCGCTGCATTAAGCGCTGCGCCGCGGAAAAGGTTGCCGCCCCCCACCACGAGCCCGACTTGCACGCCAATACCGACCAGCTGGCCGATTTCCAGAGCCAGTTGATCCAGTATTTTGGGATCGATACCGAAGGCTTCTTGGCCGGTCAGCGCTTCACCACTCAATTTGAGCAGTATGCGCTTGTAAACCTTATCCGCCGCCATTGATGCCTCTCTCAACCTATTGAACCCACATCCGTCATGCTACCGGAACGGGGGGCTCCCGTTCACACGGAAACCTTGGTGATTCTTATCATCGCAGCGTATCAGGTCGCCGCAATCGATCCGAGAGCGTTGCGCCGGCCTTAGCTACCGAGTTGCGCGGCGACTTCGGAGGCGAAATCCACTTTTTCGACTTCGATACCCTCCCCTACCTCAAACCGGGTAAAGCCAAGCAGTTCTGCACTGGCCTGCGAAACCAGCTTGCCCACCGTAATATCGGGATCTTTGACAAAGGACTGCTCGGTCAGGCTGTTTTCTGACAGGAATTTGCGAATTCTGCCGTCAACCATCTTTTCCACAATTTCCGGCGGCTTGCCCGATTCCTGGGCCTGAGCAGAGTAAATCTCCCTCTCCTTGGCGACCAGGTCTTCCGGCATATCATCGGGTGAGACAACCTGAGGGTTAACGGCTGCCACATGCATGGCGACGTCGCGGGCGAGCTCTTCAGATCCCCCTTTGAGCGACACCAAAACTGCGATGCGATTATTACCGTGGACATAGCCACCAATAACACCCGCGTCCGCCTCATGGGTCACCACGCGACGCACGCTAATGTTTTCACCAATCTTTTGCACCAGCGCCTGCCGGGCTTCTTCGGTCTCGCCTTCCGCCAAAACACTCACTTCGCCAATACGCTGCTCAAACGCCTTACCCACCACGCTGCGAACAAAGTTCAGAAAGTTATCGTCTCGAGCGACAAAGTCGGTTTCGCTATTAATCTCGACCATTGCTCCGAAACTGCCATCATCTGCAATCTGTATGGCAACGACACCGTCCGCCGCCGTTCGACCGGCCTTCTTGGCGGCTTTCATCCCGCTGGATTTCCTGAGCGCCTCGATGGCGGCGTCAATGTCACCGTCCGCCTCTGAGAGCGCTTTTTTGCACTCCATCAGGCCCAAACCGGTCCTCTCGCGCAGTTCCTTAACCAATGCCGCAGACATGTCTTTTCCTTTCAAAGCCGCCCTAGGGGCGGCAAAATCATTGATGTTTTGGAGGTTGTAGACCCCACAATCGAGCCGCCTGGTTGATCAGGAAGCAGGCTTATCTGCGCCCTCGGCCACTTCTGCCTCTACAACCGTTTCAGGCTCCGCCTCCGCGCTGGCCTCCGCGCCGCCGTCATCAGCAGACGCTTCAACCGGCTCGGGCTCGGGCGATGCCGCTTCAGCGGCTGTGTCAGCCGCTTCTGCCGACTCGCCGGCCTCCGCCACCGATGCTGCTGGCTCGGCTGCCGCTTCAGTCACTTCAACGAATTCATCAGCTGAAACCACCTCTCCCGCCGCCGCTTTACCTGCTAGCACTGCGTCAGCCACTGCTGTCACGTACAGCTTGATGGCGCGAATCGCATCGTCGTTACCGGGAATCACGTAATCAACGCCATCGGGGTTGCTGTTGGTATCGACGATGCCGATAACCGGGATGCCAAGCTTATTGGCTTCAGTCACCGCAATACGCTCGTGGTCCACGTCGACAACAAAAAGCACATCAGGCAGACCAGACATCTCTTTGATACCGCCAATGGAACGCTCAAGCTTTTCCTTCATGCGAGAGCGCATTAACGCCTCTTTCTTAGTCAGCTTGGCGAGGGTCCCATCTCGCTCCTGCTCCTCAAGCTCTCGTAGGCGCTTGATCGATGAGCGGATGGTTTTGTAGTTCGTGAGCATGCCACCCAGCCAGCGGTGACTCACAAAGGGCATGCCGCAACGCCGGGCATGTTCCTCGATGATCTTACCGGCCGCGCGCTTGGTACCGACGAACATCACCTGATTTTTCTTCTCTGCCAGGCGCTGCACCGTGGTCAAGGCGTCGTTAAAAGCGGGCACGGTGTGCTCGAGATTGATAATGTGGATTTTATTGCGGGCCCCAAAAATGTACTGATCCATCTTGGGGTTCCAGAAACGGGTCTGGTGTCCGAAGTGCGCACCTGCTTGCAGCAAGTCGCGCATGCTTACCTGCGTCATAGTCAAACTCTCTGTTTGGGTTAACCTTCCGTCCCTTCCTGCGACTCCAACCGGAAACCGGCAC
>CALKMV010000055.1 GCA_938091485.1 uncultured Luminiphilus sp. | reverse complement strand
AGTTGCCACTGGCCGCGCTCGCTGCACCAGTCGGCGCCCACCAGCTTATGACCAAAACGGATTCGATCGCGGATGCGGTGCTCATCCGCGGTCTCGTTCACGTAGCTCAGAATCGAGGGGCCGTCGGCAATAGTTTTTTCCGCTTCCCAGGGTTTGAAATCATATCCCAAGGTATGCATGTCACTGTCAGAGCGAATGCCAGGGTAACGAAACAGGTCCCAGGTCCCGCCAATCGCGTCGCGTCGCTCCAAGAGGATGAAGTCGCGATCCGGGCAATCGCGCTGAAGTCGCACCGCGGCGCCAATGCCGGAGAGGCCCGCACCGATGATGATGACGTCGAATGCCTCTGCGTCCATTTCTTGCACTGGGGAGATATCAACCGTCGAATTCATAAACTTTTCCTTGCCAGTCCCTGCCGGCAGCTATGGGCGACGCAGTCTAAAGCACCTCTGCAGAGCGGCCAGAGCCGCATCTATATAGCGCCCTAGGGAACCGCCTCACTTTACACGGTTTTCGGGAGACCAGCGTCTCTTGCACGTCGGGGTGGCACAGTCTGTAAAACACCGGCAGCTGCAGCCAGCGTCGCTAATGGTTTTTGCGGCCTTTGGTGGCGGCAATGCGCAAACGCAGTGCATTGAGCTTGATAAAGCCCTCGGCATCGGCCTGATCGTAGGCGCCACCATCCGCTTCAAAGGTCGCAATGTGCTCATCAAAAAGAGAATCGTTGGATCGCCGACCCGTCACGGTCACATTGCCCTTATATAGCGACACACGCACATCGCCATTGACCACGGTCTGGGTCTGATCAATGGCTGCCTGCAGCGCGTGGCGCTCCGGGGACCACCAGTAACCGTTGTAGATCAGCTTGGCGTAGCGTGGCATCAGCTCATCCTTCAAATGAGCCACCTCTCTATCCAGAGTAATGGACTCGATGGCACGATGTGCTCGTAACAGAATGCTACCCCCGGGCGTTTCGTAGCAGCCACGGGACTTCATCCCCACATAGCGATTTTCGACGATATCGGCGCGACCAATCCCGTTAGCCCCGCCCCGCTCGTTCAACGTCGCCAGCACCTGTGCGGCAGTCAGCGCTTCACCGTCAATGGCCACCACGTCACCGCGTTCAAAAGTCAGGGTCAATTCCTCGGCCTGATCGGGTGCGGCTTTAGGGCTCACTGTCCAACGCCACATGTCTTCCTCGGGCGGGATCCAAGGGTCCTCCAGAACATCACCTTCGTAGGAGATATGCAGCAGGTTTGCATCCATAGAGTAAGGAGACTTCTTTTGTGCCTTGGCAAAATCCACGGGGATATTGTGCTGCTCACAATAAGCCATAAGCGCCTCACGAGAGTTCAGATCCCACTCGCGCCAGGGAGCTATTACCTGAATCCCCGGTTTCAGAGCATAGGCACCCAACTCAAAGCGGACTTGGTCGTTCCCTTTACCGGTTGCACCGTGGGCAATAGCGTCTGCACCGGTATCGTTGGCAATTTCGACCAACCGCTGCGCGATCAAGGGTCGCGCGATGGAGGTGCCCAGCAGGTACTCTCCCTCATAAACGGTATTAGCCCGGAACATGGGAAACACAAAGTCGCGCACAAAGGACTCCCGGAGATCTTCAATGTAAATCTCCTCCACGCCGAGCGCCTGCGCCTTGGCGCGAGCCGGCTCGACTTCCTCACCCTGACCAATATCCGCAGTGAAAGTCACCACTTCACACTGATAGGTTTCCTGTAACCAGCGCACAATCACGGAGGTATCCAACCCCCCCGAGTACGCCAATACAACCTTGTTCGCCGTTGCCATAACGATGCCTAAAAAAAACGGGAGAGTAGTGTACGTCCGCGACTGGCTAGGCGCCAGACAAGCCACAGCGAGGGTTACGAGCGAGCGACCTCTGCTACACTGGCCGCCCCGAGCGGGTACCTTGGATCATGACCTCGTTAGAGCTGACATTACCGGATGACTGGCACATCCACCTGAGGGATGGTGCGGCCCTCGCCAACACTGTGCCCGACGTGGCTCGTTGGGCGGGACGTGCCATTGTCATGCCCAACCTCACGCCACCGGTCTTGAGTGTGGCAGACGCTTTGAGTTACCGAGAGCGCATTCTGCTTCATGTCCCCGAGGGCCTAGATTTCGATCCGCTGATGGTTTTGTATCTCACTGACGCCACCACCACCGAGATGGTGGCGGAGGCGGCCGGCAGCCCGCATGTGCAGGGCATCAAGCTCTATCCTGCTGGCGCGACGACCAATTCTGACGCAGGCGTAACAGGCATCGAGGCTCTGTATCCCGTTTTCGAGGCGATGGAGCGGCATGAGTTGCCTCTGCTGATACACGGTGAGGTGACCGATCATCATGTGGACATTTTCGACCGCGAAAAAGCCTTCATCGACTCAGCGCTTATCCCTATCGTCGACACATTTCCTGCGCTGCGGATTGTGTTTGAACACATTACCACCGCCGACGCCGTGCAGTTTGTTCAGGCATCTAGCGACCATATCGCCGCAACCGTGACAGCCCATCATTTGCTTTATAACCGGAACGACATGCTGGTAGGGGGTGTCAGACCGCATCTGTTCTGCTTGCCCGTGCTGAAGCGGGATAAGCACCAATTGGCCCTGCGCCAGGCGGTCACATCAGGCCACGCGCGCTTCTTTCTCGGCACGGACTCCGCACCCCATGCTCGGGGTGACAAGGAATCGAGCTGTGGCTGTGCGGGCTGCTACACCGCCCACGCCGCACTCGAGCTGTATGCAGAAGTCTTTGAAGAGGAAAATGCGCTCGATCAACTTGAGGCCTTTGCAAGTTTCAATGGCCCCGATTTCTATCGATTGCCGCGCAATAGCGGCTCAGTGATACTCACCAAAGACACTCAATCCATACCCGAAGCACTCCAGCTCGGTGACAGCAAAGTAGTGCCCATTCGTGCTGGTAACAGCGTGAGCTGGACACTGTCCCGCTAACGGCTATGACTGACCCAACCCGCGAAGCAGGTGCAGATGACAGCGAGATCGTCATAGCCGCAGGGGGTTCTGCCATGCGGGACCGATTCCGCGGCTTCCTCCCAGTCGTGGTGGACATCGAAACCGGCGGATTCAACTGCCAGACAGACGCCATTTTAGAGATCGCCATGACACTGCTGACGATGGGTGAAGATGGCCACTTAGAGATCGCCGAGACCCACAGTCGCAATGTTGAGCCTTTTGAGGGCGCAAACCTTGACCCCTCTGCGCTGGAATTCACGGGAATTGATCCGGAGAGTCCGCTGCGTGGCGCGGTACCTGAGGAAATCGCCCTCGGAGAGCTTTTTGCTGTCGTGAGGCAGGCGGTCAAGTCAAACCAATGCAATCGCGCCATTCTGGTGGGCCACAACGCCCACTTTGATGCCGGGTTCCTGAACGCCGCTACCGAGCGACTGGGACTCAAACGCAACCCGTTTCATCCGTTCTCTCATTTCGACACTGCGACCCTCGCCGGCCTCGCAGTGGGCCATACCGTGCTGGCGAGGGCCTGTGCGCTGGCGGAGATCCCCTTTGATAACAACGAGGCGCACTCAGCCCAATACGATGCGACCAAAACTGCCGAGCTGTTCTGTCTTATCGTGAATCGCTGGCAGTCGCTGGGAGGCTGGACGCCTCCGGCATCGGCTGGGGACCCCGAATAACGCGCCCCGGAAACTCACCCGTCGCAACACCACCACGGAAGGTGACCCGGCCGGACTTGATAGTGCAGTCGTAACCCGAAGCCGTCTGCAAAAGACGGCGCCCTCCTGCGGGTAAATCAAAGGCGACCGTCGGCAGATTCAGCTGCAATGAATCAAGGTTGATCACGTTGAGGTCAGCGAGCAGGCCCGGTGCCAACACGCCTCGATCCTCAAAGCCATAAAGCCGGGCTGTGTCATGGCACTGGCGTTTGATGGCGCGCTCAAGCGGCATGCGGTGCCCTTCCCGGTCGCGCACCCAGTGCTGGAGCATGAAAGTAGTGGCCGCAGCATCGCAAATGGTCCCACAGTGGGCACCGCCATCCGAGAGCGAGTTAACGCAATCGTCCGAGTCCAGGGCCTCTTCGAGAAAATCGAGATTCCCGTTCGCATAGTTGAGCAGCGGGAAGTAAATCATGCCCGTGCCCTGCTCACGCATCATAAAATCGTAGGCATACTCTGCAGCCGTTACACCCCTCGCCAGGGCGCGCTGTTCGATAGATTGCTCCGCCGCGGGTTCGTAATTGAAGCCGGGCAGCATCTCGTACTGCATTGAGAAGGCGCTCTCCATCAAATCAGCGATCAGCTGCAGGTCGCTGCCCGTGGGTTCCCCCTTCTCAGAGAGCAGCTGACTGCGGAACGCTGGATCCTGAAGGTATTGCCATTGCTCGGACCAAGGCTTGTCGGCGATCGCCTTCCAGCTCGGACGCTGCGAAAATGGATGAAAAGTGGCGCGCCACCCCAGAATCAAGCCGGTCCCTCGCATGGAAATCTGGGCAACGATGTTTCCGCCTCTGGCATTCTGGGCGCGCATATCGCCCAGCTGATCCTTGAAAGGCAGCCCCTTGATGGGAGACTCAAGCGCGGTGAACGTCACGGGTGCGCCGGTTTCCCGGCTCAGATCACCCATCCACTCAAACTCGTTCCATTCAGGCAACAGATCGCTCGCCATCTCAAAAACGCCATGCCCCGCGCGCTTCAGCGCGCGACCAATACCCAGTAGCTCCTCCTTTGTCGCCGTGGTACCCGGAACTAACTCTCCGTCAATGGATTTGTGCAAGATGGTGCGCGAGGTTGAGAAGCCGACCGCGCCCGCTCGAAGCCCCTCCTCAACGATGACCGACATGCGCGCAATCTCAGTCTCTGTCGGCTCCTCATTTGCCGCACCGCGGTCACCCATAACGTAGGCGCGCACTGCTCCGTGAGGCACCTGTGCGGCAACATCGACCGTGCGATCCAACCCTTCCAGAGCGTCGAGATATTCCGGGAACGACTCCCAATTCCAGGTCATCCCCTCGGTCAGGGCGCTACCAGGAATGTCCTCAACCCCTTCCATCAAACCCACCAGCCACTCCCGTCGTTCAGGTGCCGCTGGCGCAAACCCCACGCCGCAGTTACCCATTACAACGGTGGTCACACCGTGCCACGATGAAGGCGCCATTTCCTGGTCCCAGGTGGCCTGCCCGTCATAGTGCGTATGGATATCCACAAACCCTGGCACGACCACGCGTCCGGTGGCTTCGATTTCCTCTGCGCCACCCTCGGCCAGATCACCCATCGCAACGATACGGTCCCCGACAATACCGATGTCCATCACTTTCCCGGGATTGCCCGTGCCATCCACCACTAACCCGCCAGTAATTTTGAGATCAAACATTTACCTTTTCTCCTGCCTGTAAGGGCCTACCCTATTGCCTTCCAGCGCTTCAGCGATCTGCCTGGTCTGACTCTCCGCTGAGCTCCACCAGAATGTTGTCCATTTCCTCCAGTAACTGCTCCACCGAAGTCAGTCCCTGAAGCTGATATTTGAGCCCTTCATCAATGGGCAACAATTGTGCCAGCTGAGCGCCGACACGCCAGCCATCCGTCAGGTCACTGTCCAGTTGCAGACGCTGGATCTGCGGATGCCGCAACAACCCCTCCAACACCTCTGCAAGACCCACGAAAGCGTCGGGTAGCTGCATCGTTTCCGGTATGTCACGCCACACCACTTCGGCCTTCACAAGGCCACTGGGTTCCCGCCACACCGATTGCACATCAAAGGGCTCTTGGCCCTCAATCGTGATGCCGAGTAGGCCATTGGGTAGCTGGTCCCAGTCAACAATCCGGGCATAGGTGCCGTACTCGCCAACATTAGGCGTATCGAGCGATCCTCCCGATACCTCTGACCCCTGCTGCAGCCATATAACACCGAAACCCTCGCTTTCACGCATACAATGCGCCACCAAATCGAGGTATCGCTGCTCAAAGATTTGCAATGACATGCGACCTGATGGCATCAGCACCGACGACAAGGGGAATAAGGCAATCTCGGACATCGTCAACCCGCCGTCTCTTGCTCTAGGGCGCTCAACAGCGCCAGCGCCTCAGTGCGACCCTCACCGCAGACAGCGGGCTCGGGTTTGAACTGGGCGCAGACTGCGGGACGGCGAGGATCACCATATAAAGCACACTGGGCGTTAGCCAATAAATGCAAACAGGCCACACCGGCCGGCTTGCCCAGGGGCATGCCCAAAAAGGGTTGCCGAATAGCTGGCGCGATGCAGCAGGCCCCACACTGTGGCCGACAATCCATTAGCCGTGATCCGGGCCAAACGGCCTGACAATCATGATCAGTTGCGGCAGGAGTAGCAGTGCACCGGCAACAGCGGCGATCATGGCGACCACCGTTAGCACGCCGAAATAAAGACTTGGCGTGAAGTTGGACAGTGTCAGCATGGCAAACCCCACCACCACAGTCAGCGTGGTGTAATACATCGCCCGCCCGATACTGCCGTGGCTACGCAACATTGCTGCGCGGTAATCCTGATCCACTGCAATTTCATCCCGAAAACGGTGGAGGTAATGGATACAGTCGTCGACCCCGATCCCGACCACAATCGCCGCAATCGTAATCGTCATAATGTCCAGTGGTATCCCGGCAAGACCCATTAGCCCCAATACCAGTCCTGCCGCGAGGATATTGGGCGCCAGTGCTAATAGCGCCAGCGCCAACGATCGGAACAAGATCCAGAACATTAGCCCGATCGCGATAAAGACCGCGCCCAGCGTCATAATCTGGGACTGGAACAGACTCTGTAAGACGTTGTTGTAAAGCACCAGCAAGGAAGTGAACTGCAATCGTTCGGGCTCAATACCTGTCTCTGCTAGGATCTGCTCACGCAACTCCCTCAGATACGCATCACGTCGCAGCGACTCGCTGGTCTCCATCACCCTGACACTGAGTCGTGCTTCCTGCTCCTCAGCAAAATAGAAGGGTGTAACAAGGGCCTTGTTGACGTCGTCGGGCAAGCTGTTCTCCACAAGCGCCAGCTCAACTCCGCCCAATTTTCCACCGTAAAGACCGTCCATGACTTCGAATGCAGTGGACAGCGACAGCACCTTCCCCGATTCAGCCCGATTTTCGATGATGGCGTGAACCTGATCGACCAGTTGCCGTCCTGGCACAGAAAACCAATAACCGGTTGGCTGTGTGTCATCCGCACCAAAGCCGAAATCAATATCGAACACGTCGTCAAAAAACCCATCGTCATCGTCCCAGCCCTCGTCCTGAGCCTGAGGCGCCTCTGCTGCGACTTCAGGTTCCTCAGCGGGGGCTTTGAGAATGACATCCAGCGGAATCGTGCCTCCCAAACGCGCATCAAGAAGCTCCATCCCCTGGTAGATCTCGGTATGCTCCTTGAAGTAATCGATAAACCGATTTTCGACTTCTAGAGCGCGGACACCTGCCACGGACAGCATCACCAAACCGATAGTGGCAGCGACAACTAGACGGCCATGCTGTTGCACAATATGCGCAAAGCGAATGGTGAAAGGCCGCTGTGCCTGACCTACTTTGGTCAGCGGCTTGTCGGGGATCACCACCATCAGAGCGGGCACCACCGTAAAAGCCGAACAAAAACCTAGAACGATGCCGGTAGTCATCATCCAGCCAAAATCGATCACGGGTTGCAAACCCGCCACCACCAGCGACGCGAATGCCACGATGGTCGTCATGGCCGTATACAGGCACGGCACCATCATCAGTTTTGCTGCGCCAGCCGATAACTGTTCGCGGGGTGCGTCGGGATGCTGCTGCTGCAACTCGCGATATCGCACCACGAGGTGAATCGACAGTGACAGCGTCACGATCAACAAAACCGCCACCGAATTCGATGAGATGACGGTCATGCGCCAGTCGGTCCCCGCCAGCACCCCCAACAACAGGCTTGCGGTCGCGCTGCAAGTAAGCAAAGGGATGAATACCCACTTCAAACTGCGAAAAATCAGCCATAGCATCACCGCCATGACCGCCAAAATCGCTGTGCCAAAGGTGACTAGATCGGAGCGCACGAAAGCCATCATGTCTGCGGCGATCATAGGCACGCCACCGACAAAAATTTTGGCGTAGGGTCGAAAGCGTGCAGCCACGTCACGCACAGCAGCAACCATACGGTCTCGGTCAGCGCCAATCCTTGCCAGCGCCAGATCGTAATCAGCTTCGACCTGCGCTAATCGCTCCCTTTGCAACGGATCCAAAGCGCCCTCGCGCTCCTGTGTGCGCAAGGCTTCTCGCTCATCAAGTAGCGCCTCAGCCAACTCATCGCCCTGCAGGGATACCTGCACAGCGGTCAGGTCTCCACTTTCGCTGACCAGCAAATTTCGATAGACCGGACTTGTTGTTAGCTCCTCAAGCGCCAGCGCCCGATCCACTTCGGGATCACGCAGCGTGGCAATACTGTCTGCGCGAGCCAAAGCAGTCAGAGAGAGCGGCGGACTCTCTAACAACGGCACATCAAGCACCGTGGTCACGCTCGCCACTCCGGGCAGTCGCTCAAGCTCGTCGACCATCGCTGCCAGTGGCTCCAGCGAGTCCGGGGACAGGAGCGGGACGCCGGGCTCCCACGTCATGATGAGAAATTCGTCCCCCGCGTATTTTTCGGCGGATTCACGAAAATAGGCCAGATCCGGGTCACCCTGAAGCAACAGAGAATCGGAGGAGGCATCCAGTCGCAACTTGGGAAACTGCAGCAAAGCCACCCCAACCACCAACGCGTAACACAGCAGCACCCAGATTGGTTTGCGCAAAATCAGCGCGTAAAATCGCTCGACCTTGGTCACGACCTAGCGCGCTCTTCCAGAGCGATCAGCAAGCGGCTGTGCAAACCGTCAAATCCTCCATTACTCATGATGACAATGCTATCTCCAGGTTCAACCACATCCAGCGCGCGATCAATCAGGGCGTCAATGCTTTCGAGCACCTCTTGCCCACTTGCCGACACAATACTAGTCAAATCCCATTGTAGATCCGGCGACGCAAACCACAGGGCATAATCGGCCGCCTGGGCACAGGTGGCCAACGCTTTTTTGTGTTCGCCCAAGCGCATAGTGTTGGACCGCGGCTCTATGATGGCGATCAAATTGCCTGAGCCCAATTGCGCGCGCAGTGCACTTAGCGTGCCCTCAATCGCGGTAGGGTGGTGCGCAAAATCATCATAGATCGACACGCCCGCAGGCCTGCCCAGCAATTCAAGTCGGCGCTTCACACCGTTGAATCCAGACAGTGCCTGCACAGCAACCTGAAACGCCACCCCCACATGGGCTGCCGCAGCGATTGCAGCTGTCGCATTGGCGGCATTGTGGTCGCCGATCAGATCCCAGTGTAACGCGGCTTCCGCCCCATCAGGCGCCGAAATCTGCAATACATCTGCAGCAGGCGAGAGTGCGCGCCAGGTCCAACCAGCGCCCGGTATGCCATCCGCATTCGCTACTGTCTCGACTGGCGTCCAACAACCTTTTTCCAGCACGCGGTCGATCGCCGGGCCTCCACCACGCACAATCAGCCCCTCATCGGGAATGCATCGCACCATATGATGGAATTGGGTCTCTATGGCCGCGAGGTCTGGGAAAATATCCGCATGGTCATATTCGAGATTGTTGATCACCGCTGTTTTGGGGCGGTAATGGACAAACTTTGAGCGCTTGTCGAAAAAGGCAGAGTCATATTCATCTGCCTCGACCACGAAGTAATCCCCGCCGCCTAGCCTCGCCGATACGCCAAAATTGTTGGGTATTCCGCCAATCAGAAATCCGGGATGAAGCCCAGCCTGCTCCAGAATCCATGCCAACATACTTGCCGTGCTGGTTTTTCCATGGGTACCCGATACTGCGAGCACCCATTGACCCTGCAGGATGTGACGGCCCAGCCATTCTGGCCCAGACGTATAGGGGATGCCGCGATTAAGCATGGCCTCAATGGCCGGTTGGCCTCGGGACAGCGCGTTACCCACCACCACACAATCTGGCACGGGCGAGAGTTGATCGGCACCGTAGCCGTCGACGAGGGGGATATCGCTACTGAGGAGCTGGGTACTCATTGGTGGGTAGATATTGCGGTCAGAACCCGTGACCGAAAAACCAGACTCGCGCGCCAGCAACGCCAAACCGCCCATAAACGTGCCACAAATACCGAGAATGTGAATGTGATCAGACAAGGAGGCTCTCCGCGCTGAGCAGAGATTATCACGGGCGGTTTGCCAATGGCTTCCGCGAGGTCTACGGTACGCACTTTCTGTCAGGCCACCCAGGCAGCTCATCATGAGTCAGCGCAACCTTTTCTACGCCCAATCCGGCGGCGTTACACCGGTCATCAATGCCTCAGCTGCGGGAGTCATCCAAACCGCCCGAGCGCATCCCCAGCACTTCGGCAAAGTCTTAGCGGGACAGAATGGGATTGTCGGCGCACTGAAAGAAGAGCTGATCGATACTTCCCGGGAAAGCCGCCGTGCGATCGATGGACTCATGACCACCCCCGGCGGCGCTTTCGGTTCGTGCCGATACAAGCTCAGAGGCTTTGATGAAAATCGAGCCGAGTATCAGCGGCTGATCGAGGTATTCCGCGCCCACAATATCGGCTACTTCCTCTACAACGGTGGCGGTGACTCCGCAGATACTTGCTTAAAAGTCTCGCAAATCAGCGCGCAAATGGGCTACCCCATCCAAGCCATTCACGTGCCGAAAACCATTGATAACGACTTGCCGCTAACCGATAACTGTCCCGGCTTTGGCTCCGTGGCGAAATATGTGGCGATTTCAACGCGCGAAGCGGCACTCGATATCGAGTCGATGTGCGCCACTTCAACCAAGGTCTTCATTCTCGAGGTGATGGGCAGACACGCCGGATGGATCGCGGGGGCGAGTGCACTGGCTGCGTGCGAGCGCGGCGACGCACCGCACATTATTTTGTTCCCCGAAATTGCATTTGATCAGGAAAGATTCCTGAGCAAAGTCGCCCAGTGTGTAGAGCGCTATGGATATTGCGTCGTCGTTGCCTCGGAAGGTACCAGCACCGCAGATGGTCAACTTCTGTCAGATCAGGGTGAGCGCGATGCCTTTGGGCACGCGCAGCTAGGTGGTTTAGCGCCACTACTGGCAGGAATGGTCAAAGACAAACTGGGATACAAGCACCACTGGGCTGTTGCGGACTATCTGCAGCGCGCTGCGCGCCACATCGCTAGTCAAGTAGACGTCGATCAGGCATTCGCACTAGGAAAAGCGGCCGTGGAGCTTGCGATGGAGGGCGCCAATGCGGTGATGCCAACCGTCGAGCGGCGCTCGACCAAACCCTATCGCTGGACCATTGGCACCGCGCCGCTTCATCGGGTTGCCAATCATGAGAAGAAAATGCCGCGCCGATTTATTAGCAAAGATGGTTTTGGCGTGACGGCCGCAGGGCGGTCCTATTTCGAGCCACTGATTGCAGGCGAAGCCTACCCCAGTTACCAAAAAGGCATGCCAAAGTACACGCGCTTAAAAAAAGTACTCGTGCCGCAGCTTTGCAAAGCGTGGCCTGAATAGCCTCACTCAGGTTGCACTAGCAGTAACAAAAGCCTCGCGCATTCCCTAGGGAGCCAAGACAAACCGCTCCAACAGATGATCCACCTGAGGCTCGATCACCTCCAACATAGCCAGTGGCTCATGGATTTTTCCATTGTCGTCAGGCTCCCCACGCCACAAGGGGATCAACGACTCGGCTGACACCATGTCCTGATAGTTCAAAGCGGCAGGCCGGTAACTCACATGCCATGCCTCTGGTGCAATGCCTCCGCGATCCACCGCGTAGGGTTTGTAGAAGCCCTCGGCATCGTCAGCGGCGATCAATTCATCCAACCATCGCGTCATCTCGAAAAAAGGGCCCGAGGGTTCGTATTCTGGCGGAGATAATAGTGGCCGGTAGTCCTCGCCTGCTGCCGACGCATCCCAAATATCCAGATCCGTACCCCAGTGGTGTCGTGACGTGCCGGGCAGCGCGGAAAATCGCAAAATAGAATTAAGCCATTCATCATCATCGTATCGAGCGCGATCGAGTAATCGACCTTCTCCATCGATAACAGGCCGATCCCCCGCCCACTTGCCATTAATGATTCGCACCTGTCGGTCATAGTCGCGAAAAGCCGACGCGACACGAAGGTCCAGCCCTCGCTCCGCGGCTCGGCGCCCGAGCACTTCAAAAGCTTTTGCAGTCTCACCCTCGGCCCATAAATCGGGTGTTATGGAGACGAGGTGCTCTTTAGAGAGGCCAAAAGCAATCAACGACTGCTGCATAGCTCGCGGGTATCCCACCTGTGTGCCGTGACAGGATAGATCCCGTCGACGGTAATGTCATTGAGCAGCGTATACACCTCCAACCCACTGGCCATTGCCTGGCGAAGGGCCGATGCATAGGTCGGATCAATGTCTTCTGCAGGGGCTACGCGGGTAATACCCGCATGCAAAACTGCAAAGACCAAGGCAGCGCGATGACCGCGTTGCATTGCCGCCTGTAACTCAACCAGATGTTTGGTCGCTCGCGCACTGACCGCATCAGGAAAGGCACCCGTTCCATCGCCGCAGTGCAATGTTACGGACTTGACCTCCACATACAGGCCGCCTTGTCCCGGGATAAAAAAATCCGCTCTTGATCCTTTGGCAAGCTTGACCTCACGCCGCAGTTCAGCGCCAGCAGTGAGCAGTGACGGGAAATAGCCCTGTCGCAGCGCCTCCTCAACAATATCATTAGCCCGCGCAGAGTGAATACAAGCAATCCCTGTCTCCGTCTCCACTAACTCCCAACTCCAGGGCAGCTTGCGCTTGGGATTTTCGTGATAGGAAAGCCAAACCGACGACTCAGCCGTCTGACAGCCGCTCATGGCGCCGGTATTTGGACAGTGCACGCAGACCGGCGTGTCATCTGCGGGCAGAATCACATCTGCCAGAAAGCGCTTGTAGCGCCTTACGAGGCTACCGCGTGTTAGCGGTGGAAAATCCATATCCCTCGTTTCCTCATGAAGCCCACCCAACTCGTCAGTGTTTCCGCAGGTTGATCAGCACCGGTCGAAATCAGCGGTAGCACCTGCCAAAATCAGCGGTAGCACCAACCGGTGAAGTCTGATAGCTTCCCGAGCCCAATTAGTCACGGCATTGGCTGTCGGGACATTTAAGAGGAACTACATCACCATGGCCAGTCGAAAATCTGCAGCCAAAAAGGCACCCGCCAAGAAAAAAGCCGTAGCCAAAAAGGCACCCGCCAAGAACTAACCGGAACCTCGGACCGTTAACGTACGTCGTGTCGCGGTTATCGCCGCCGCAGTTCCACGACACGTCCAAACACCGCTGGCCGTTGTCGAACAACACTTGCGGAGACGTAAGTATCGTTCGCGTCGTGTACCTTCCCGG
>CALKMV010000054.1 GCA_938091485.1 uncultured Luminiphilus sp. | reverse complement strand
AATGGCCGCGTCCATCGCGTAACGTCTGAGCGGCTGCAACGTGACCTCGCAGGCCATCTCGGGGTTGGTGCAAAGCCCCATAAAGCTGCCCGCCTCGGCACGGGTCTCGCGGTACTCAGGGAGATAGCGTCCCGCCTGGCGCATCATCCATAGGGGGGTTCGGTCCACAGGTTCACGCATCAGGGCGCGAAGGAACCGGTCATTTTCCAAGCTGGCCATGCTATCGACTCTCTTTTGGCTATCTCTGTTGTTTTGTCTTTCTTATTTTTCTGGTTCTGATCTTTCTCTTTCAGATCTTTTTATCGTCATGCTGTCGCGGGGTAAACTGCCCTCAAAGCACGAAGTCACTTCGTTAAAGTGTACCCTTGCAGACCCGCCGAACACGACCCCGCCCAATCAAACCTGCAGATAATCCAGCATCCCCTCTGCCGCCTGACGGCCCTCCCAAATAGCAGTCACCACCAGATCAGATCCGCGAACCATATCACCCCCCGCGAAAATCTTGGGATTCGCTGTCTGAAACTTGAAGGCTTGATGCTCCGGAGCGATCACACCGTCCCAATCATTGCAGGTTATGCCCGCCTTGGAGAACCAGTCTGCCGGGTTGGGTTGGAAACCAAATGCCATAATGATCGCATCAGCCTCAATGACGATCTCACTCCCGGCCACCGGCTCTGGACGACGACGACCATCTGGCCCGGGCTCGCCGAGTCGCGTTTCAACCACTTTGACGCCGATGGCCTCGCCAAAATAATCCATCACCTCAATAGGTTGGCGATTGAATAAGAACTGCACGCCCTCCTCTTTTGCGTTGGCCACTTCGCGGCGCGAACCCGGCATGTTCTCTTCGTCACGGCGATAAACACAGTACACGCGATCCGCCTGCTGGCGCACCGCAGTGCGCACACAGTCCATAGCCGTATCACCGCCGCCCAGCACCACAACGGTCTTCTCCTTGAGGTCGATGTACTCCTCAGGCTCACGGGGGTAATCCATTTTTTCGTTAACGTTGGCAATCAGGTAATCAAGGGCCTTGTAGACGCCAGGCAAGTCCTCACCCGGGAAGCCCCCTTCCATCGCCTTATAGGTGCCCATGCCCAAAAATACCGCATCGTAATCAGCAATCAGTTGGTCAATGGTGATATCCCGACCGATCTCGGTATTCAGGCGAAACTCAATACCCATTCCCTCAAACACCTCGCGGCGGCGCTCCATCACCTGCTTCTCGAGCTTGAATTGAGGAATACCAAAGGTCAGCAAACCGCCAATTTCGGGATACCGATCAAAGACAACGGCCTTCACCCCGTTACGAGTGAGGACGTCCGCACAGCCCAGCCCCGCCGGTCCTGCGCCAATGATCGCCACCTTCTTATCGGTGGGCACAACATCAGAGAGATCGGGTCGCCATCCCATGGCCAGCGCGGTGTCGGTAATGTACTTTTCTGAATTGCCAATTGTCACGGCACCGAAGCCGTCGTTCAGCGTGCAAGCTCCCTCACACAGACGATCTTGCGGACAGACACGCCCACACACCTCTGGCAATGTATTGGTCTGGTGGCTGAGTTCGGCCGCTTCAAATAAATTTCCCTCGGCCAGTAGCTTTAACCAGTTGGGAATAAAGTTATGTACCGGGCACTTCCACTCACAGTAGGGATTCCCGCACTCGAGGCACCGATGAGATTGCTCCGCCGCCTGCACCTGATTGTAAGGGTCATAGATTTCTACGAAGGCTTCGGTGCGCGTCTCCATATCCTTTTTGCCGGGATCCTTACGGTCGACATCGAGGAACTGAAACGGATTGGCCAGGCGAGTGCTCATAAGACGTGCCTCAGTCCGTATCCCGCAATCGCGAGAGCAATTGGTTAATGTCCGCGGCCTTCGGCTTCACAAGCCAGAACTTGCCCACATAGTCTTCGAAGTTCTCAAGCAAATGCGCGCCCCACTCCGAGCCCGTCTCGGTCACAAACTCGCGGATATTGTCACGTAGGAAGTGACGATGCGCCTCCATGGACTCAGCCGCCACACGGTGAATTTCGACGAGTTCACTATTGTAGCGATCAATAAAAGCACGATCCTCGTCAAGCACAAAGGCTAACCCGCCGGTCATGCCTGCACCAAAGTTCACACCCGTTGCCCCCAGCACCGTGACCAGACCACCGGTCATGTATTCGCAGCAGTGATCGCCAGCACCCTCGATAACGGCGTGGGCACCCGAGTTGCGAACCGCGAAGCGCTCGCCTGCGACACCCGCCGCAAAAAGGCGGCCACCGGTAGCGCCATACAGGCAGGTGTTGCCGATAATGCTGGTCTTGCGACTTTCGAAACGGCTGCCCTGGGGAGGCGCTATCACCAGCTTGCCGCCGGCCATACCCTTACCAACGTAGTCGTTGCAGTCACCCTCTAGGTACATATGCAAGCCGCCAGCGTTCCAGACGCCAAAACTTTGCCCTGCGGTGCCCGTAAGCTGCACCGTGATCGGATTGGCTTCCATACCGGTGTTGCCATGCCGTTTAGCAATCTCGCCTGAAAGGCGCGCGCCAATCGATCGATCACAATTGGTCACAGCGTAGGAGAAGGTACCGCCACTCGCCGCCTCGATGGCGGGCAACATGTCCGCCACCATCACATTGGCTTTCTCCGCAGTATCGAAGGGGTCGTTGCTGGTCACCTGGCAGAACTGCGGCTGATCTGCGGCCTCCTCATCAACCCAAAGAATGGGGCTCAAGTCGAGACTCTGCTGTTTGGCAGTCTCGCCCGGCAGACACTCAAGCAGATCGACCCTGCCAATCAGGTCTTCCAGCTTGCGAACGCCCAGCTTCGCCAGCCACTCTCGGGTTTCCGTAGCCACAAAGGTAAAAAAGTTCACGACGCGCTCAACGTCACCGACAAAGTGGCTCTGGCGCAGTTGGGCATTCTGCGTCGCCACACCGGTCGCACAATTATTGAGGTGGCAGATTCGAAGATATTTGCAGCCCATCGCCACCATAGGTGCCGTCCCAAAACCAAAACTTTCCGCACCCAGAATCGCTGCCTTGACCACATCAAGGCCTGTCTTCATACCGCCATCGGCCTGAACGCGCACCTTGCCCCGCAAACGATTCCCGCGAAGGGTTTGATGCACCTCGGCGATGCCCAACTCCCAAGGTGAACCCGCGTAGCGGATTGAAGTCAGCGGACTGGCCGCTGTCCCACCGTCGTACCCTGAAATAGTAATAAGGTCAGCATAGGCTTTGGTCACTCCAGCTGCGATCGTACCCACCCCTGGCTCAGAGACCAGCTTGACCGATACTAGTGCGTCTGGATTGACCTGTTTCAGGTCGAAGATGAGCTGGGCGAGATCCTCGATCGAATAGATATCGTGATGCGGTGGGGGGGATATCAGCGTGACGCCCGGCACCGAGTAACGCAGCCGCGCAATCAGATCATTGACTTTACCGCCCGGCAGCTGGCCGCCCTCACCGGGCTTGGCGCCCTGAGCCACCTTGATCTGCAAGACCTCAGCATTCACCAAATAATGCGGGGTGACACCAAAGCGCCCGGAGGCAATTTGCTTGATTTTGGAGACTCGCTCTGTGCCAAAGCGATTGGGGTCTTCTCCGCCCTCGCCGCTGTTCGAGCGCGCGCCTATCTGATTCATCCCCATCGCCAGCGCCTCGTGGGCCTCAGGTGACAGCGCACCCAGTGACATGCCAGCGGAGTCGAAACGGCGAAAAATATTGTCGATCGGCTCAACCTCATCGAGCGGCACAGGCGAGTCAGTCAACTTGAGGGCCAGCAGATCCCGAAGTGCAGCGGTTGGGCGGTTGTTGCAATGCGTCGCATAGCGTTGATAGTCGGCGTAGTCGCCGCTGACTACTGCCGCCTGCAGACTCATCACCACGTCGGGGTTGTAGGCATGGTACTCCCCACCATGCACATATTTAAGCAGGCCACCTTGATCGAGTGACTTCCGCCGTGAACGTGCCCGGCTCGCCACTTGCCATTGGTCTTTTTCCAGCTGCTCCAGCGTCACACCGCCAATGCGAGAGGTCACACCGGTAAAAGCAACGTCAACCATCTCGGCATTGAGGCCGACAGCCTCAAACAACTGGGCGCCGCGGTATGAGTTCACCGCGGAAATGCCCATTTTCGACATGATCTTCAGTAGGCCCTTATTGATGCCCTTGCGGAAATTTTTCTGGCACAGCTGAGGATCACCGAGCAGTTCTCCGCGCGCCAGCAGATCCTCGATCACGCTGTAAGCGAGATAGGGGTAAACCGCGGTGGCTCCAAAGCCAAGCAGACAGGCAACATGATGCGAATCTCTGGCGCTGCCAGACTCGACGATAAGATTACATTCTGCGCGCAAGCCCACTCGTATCAGGTGATGGTGAATGGCGCCTGTAGCCAGCAAACTGTGAAGCGGCACGCGCGCTTCATCAATGTTGCGGTCAGACACGATCAGAATATTTTTGCCGTCACGTACGGCTGCCTCTGCGCTGCTGCATAGCGCTTCAAGTGCCTTTCGAAGACTGCCATCGGCAGGGTCGTAGGTGGCGTCAATGACGACGCTATTAAACCCTTCCTCCGCCATCGCGGTAATCGTGTGGAATTTGGACTGGGACAGCACCGGTGAGGTCAGGCTGATGCGATGAGCATGCTCGGCTGACTCTGCAAAAATATTTCTCTCGGGACCCAGATCAACCTCGAGAGACATCACAATTGACTCGCGCAATGGGTCGATCGGCGGATTGGTAACCTGCGCAAACTTCTGTCGGAAATAGTCGTACAAAGACCGTTCCTGTCTCGAGAGGACGGCCATGGGTGTGTCATCCCCCATCGAGCCAACTGCTTCATTACCCGACTCTGCCAGTGGCCGGAGCACTTGATCACGCTCCTCGAAGCTGACTTGAAACATTTTTTGGTACACATCGAGCTGCGCGCCAGCAATGGCCGCGACGGCTTCTCCGATGAAGCTGCCCTCGATCAAGCGTGCGTTCTGCCTGAGCCATTTTTTGTAAGGCTGCCGGGTCTTCAGCAACTCATCGATATCCTCAGTGTGAAGGACACGCCCTTCCTGGGTATCCACCACAAGAATCTGGCCGGGGCCAACCCGCCCCTTCGCAATCACTTGCTCTGGTTGGTAGCCGTACGTGCCAATTTCTGACGCAAGCGTAATAAAGCCATCATCAGTCGTCACCCATCGCGCCGGTCGCAGTCCGTTGCGGTCCAATAAACAGCAGGCGTAACGACCGTCAGTCAGTACAATGCCCGCGGGCCCGTCCCATGGCTCCATATGCATGGCGTTGTACTGGTAGAAGGCCTTCAGATCTGGGTCGATCCCTTCAATGTTCTGCCACGCGGGCGGTATCAGCATACGGAGGGCGCGGGGCAACTCGACGCCGCCGGTCGTTAGCAGCTCAAGCATATTGTCCAGACTGGAGGAGTCCGACCCCTCGGTATTCACCAGCGGTAGTAATTCCTTGAGGTCAGGCAGCAATGGAGATTCGAGCTTGGGGGTGCGCGCTCTGGACCAGCTTCGGTTGCCTTCTATCGTGTTGATCTCACCATTGTGGGCCAACATGCGAAAGGGTTGCGCCAGCGGCCAACGCGGCAAGGTATTGGTAGAGAATCGCTGATGGAAAACGCAGATCGCCGTCTCCAGAGTGGGATCATTGAGATCGGGGTAAAACCGCTCCAGATCAGAGGGCATGACCAGCCCCTTATAAGAGACGACTCGATCAGACAGGCTGCAGATATAAAAATCAGCGTCATCCGCCAGCGCCATCTCAGCGCGGCGCCTGGCCGTGAATAATTTGCCAAGACAGTGTTCATGATCAATGCCGCTGGCATCGACAAAGACCTGCTCTATCCGAGGGAGTTGGTCGAGGGCGATTTCGCCGCAGACGCTCTGGTCGACTGGCACCTCGCGCCATCCATAAACTGACAAGCCTTCAGCGCTCAGGGCCGACTCCATCGCCTCGCGAGCTACCTGCTGCAAGCCGCTGTCCTGACTGAGAAACAGCATACCTACGGCATACTGTTCGCCAAGGTCGATACCGAGGGCTGACTTCGCCTGGGCTCGCATGAAGCCGTCGGGCATCTGTAATAACAAACCGCAGCCATCACCCGTGCGGCCATCTGCGGCGATACCACCCCGGTGTGTCATGCAGGTCAGAGACTCAATGGCTGTTTGCAGAAGGCGATGACTGGCCTCGCCCTCAATATGAGCGATTAACCCGAAGCCACAGTTGTCCCGAAATTCCTCGGGACGGTAGAGACCATGCGAGGATGTCGATTGACGACCGACACCGCCCGCAGCTGACGTTTGATTCATAAACCGTTTCGCTTCTGAACCGGCGCACAACACCGGCGAAACCACCCCTCTCGGGGCAAGAACAAAAAGGGGGCGTAGTGTACACGCCCGAAAACAGGCGCTCAATTGGCGATAACGTCGCCGATCAGGTGCCGATCACGCGGGCAATATCGTCT
>CALKMV010000053.1 GCA_938091485.1 uncultured Luminiphilus sp. | reverse complement strand
GCCTTGGAAGTTGGTGAATATGGACCCTACAAGAGGCCTATGCATGGAGCAACGGCAAACGCTGATGCAGAACATTCGCTGACCTGATGATGACGAGGCGGCTCAGAATGCTTGAACTGGCCAAGTGTATCTGGCGGGATGCGTCTGTTTTGGATTCAGGTCGCTTATGGCCGTGGGCTACCGACGAGCGCAATCAATCGTTTGGACGACCTATACTCTGCCTAGGGCCTACTAATTCGGGGCGAATCGGCGTGACGTTCTCTGCTTCCAGCGCCCTGCGCACGCGCTTCCCCACGCGCCCCTGCTTGACCCAGACGTAATCGTGTCGGGGCTCATGCCCGGAAAAACCGATGACGTGCTCGGTCAAGATCGCCGTCACGTCATTCAGATCCATCTCAGCACAGGCACGTAACAGTCGGTGCGCCGCGTCCTCGATGAAATCAAAGTCAAACGCATCTTCCTCAGCGCGCATGATCATCGGGTGTCCCGTACCCGTCACTGAGGTACCCAGCAACAGTTCCTCATGTAACTTCTCGCCGGGGCGAAGACCGATATATTCGAGGTCGATGTGCTCCCCAAACATATTGTCTCGCTCAATATCGTATCCACTCAAACGAATCATCCGCTCGGCCAGTTCGACGATCCGCACAGGCTCGCCCATATCCAGAACGAACACGTCGCCACCGGTACCCAATGCGCCAGCCTGCAGCACCAACTGAGCTGCCTCGCGGATACTCATAAAGTAGCGAGACACCTCAGGGTGGGTCACCGTCACCGGTCCACCGCCCCTGATTTGCTCGCGGAACAGTGGCACCACTGAACCAGATGAGCCAAGCACATTGCCAAACCGCACGATACAGAATCGGGTTTTGGTTTCGATTTGTGAGAGGCCCTGAAGAATCAGTTCTGCAAAACGCTTGGACGCACCCATGACATTGGTTGGCCGCACCGCTTTGTCAGTTGAGACCAACACAAAGGTGTCTACACCCGCTCGATGTGCCGCCCAAGCCGCACTCCACGTGCCGTGAACGTTATTGGCCACACCTTCTGCGACGTTGTACTCCACCATGGGAACATGCTTGTAAGCTGCGGCGTGGTAAACCGTATCAACTGAGAAGGTCCGGAAGATCGACTCCAGACGCTGCTCATCACGCACGCTGCCCAGCAAAGTCACCACAGGAAATCGTAAACCCTGACGTTGGCAAAGACTCTTGATCTCGCGATCAACGCTATACAGCGCAAACTCTGAAATATCGAGGAGGATGAGCTCACGTGGCGAAGAAGCCAAAATCTGTCTGCACAGTTCGGAACCAATACTGCCGCCAGCTCCCGTGACCATGACCACCTTGTCGGTAATACAACGATCGATCAACTCGGGATGCGGCGGCACTGGCTCTCGGCCCAGAAGGTCATCTAGATCGACATCCTGAATCTGATTGACAATGGCGTTGCCGGAGATTAATTCGCTGATTTTGGGGATGGTTCTCACGCGAACAGGCAGGCCCACAAGCGAATTAATAATCGCGCGGCGCCGCTCCTGAGAAGCAGAGGGTATTGCCAGTAATACCTGTCGCACCGCATGCTCAGCAACCAAACTGGGCACCTCTTCAGCACTCAGCACGGGCCTGCCATTGATCACTGTCTCATGCAGACTGGGGTTGTCGTCAATGAAGGCCACCACTCGATAGTCGGTGCCATGGTTCAAGGCATTAAGCAATTGGCGGCCGGATTCGCCCGCACCGTAAATGATGACGCGTCGCGCATCTGCCCAGCTATTCGCCTGATGCCAGCCCCTGGAAATCAAACGCAGCCCACCGATACCGACAAACAACAGTAGCCAGTAAACCAATGGCGCTGTGGCAGGCATTGATGTCTCAGCAAAGAAGATCGCCGCACCCAATGCCACAGTTGAGAAACTAACCGCTTTAACCAGATCCCATACCGCCTGCTGGCCCATATAGCGAATAACCGACAGGTATAGGCCCTGGACACTGAATATCAATGCACTGGATAGCAGTAATAGAAAAACGATGAGCGGTGGGAGCGACCCAAAAGTGGCGCCCTGTCCTTCACCACCGATAGCAGCGGCTCCATAGAGCGCGCCTAAAACGACCGAAAGATCGAGGACGAGCCATCCCGAGAAACGAAATGTTGTAGGGAGTGAGCGTCGGGCAAACATCCAGATGACAGCGGAGACCGAATGAGCACTCATCGCACGGAACCGCGATGCCATCTTCTTGACCATACGCACCTGTAACACGCAACTGAATCCCACTCGGATTCAGTTAGCTATTTGGAAAGCGGCAGTTTAAGCCCTGCGGCGCGCGTACACCACAGCCACTATCGAAGGAATGGCTGATAAAAGTACCAGAAGCGAAGGGAATAGCCCGCCACTGACAGCCGTCACCGCCAGCGGAAACAGCCATATCACCTGCATAGCCAGCAGGCCCAGTGAGACGGTTAAGGAGCCACCGGCCAGTAATGCCAGACGCTGGTATGCATGGTCACGGTGGGCAACGTGGGGCGGTTTGCCCGACAGGATCCTGATACACAGCGTCATACCTGTATCAATCAAAAACGGCATCATCAAAATAAACCAAGCGACCCCCACGAGTGGGTCAGTGGCTACGGCCATCAACCCCAGCAGTGCCAGGAAAAAACCCAGCGGGATAGCGCCCGCGTCGCCCATAAACAACTTGGCTGGCGGCCAGTTGAACCAGAGCATCGGAGCGCAACACGCGAATAGCAATGCACACAGCCAGCTCAAATCAGCGTTCGGCGTGCCGCCAAACACCGCGATCAGACCGAGACCTGTCGCGACACACAGCGCCTGAATGGTCACAAAACCATCTGCGCCGTCCATGAAGTTGACCAGATTAATACACCAGGCAACACCGACCCCGAGCACCAGCAAAAGCGCTAAATGGGTGAAGAAGTCTGCAAACACCATCCAAGGCAGAGCAATTCCCGCGGCGAGATAGCAAACCAAGCGAACAGTAGTCGCAATGCCCCACCGATCATCAAGCAAGCCGATGACCACCAGACCCGCCATGATAATTGAGACTGCCTCACCACCCTGTAAATCCGAGGTCGTCACCACACTCAGAGCCAGCAAGGCCATGGGGACAACGCCGCCACTGACGACCGTCGGCGTGCTGTGCAAGCTCCGCTCATTGGGGTGATCAACCAGATTCAGCTGGGGTGCAATTTGCAGGAATACCCAAAGGCCAATGGACGAAATCATGCCTATGACAAGCAAAATCATCACGCGGCAGACCGCTCATCCATGGATCGAGATTCCAGTGTCTGAAAAGGTCGCCACCCCGTAATGGCCGGCGCTATACCACACCAATGAGAAACTGAGAGGCCCTGCCAGGAAGTGCCAATGGGATAGCCTTCACGCCAATCGAGCAACGCACCCCCAACGCGGCACATCCACCGGGGCATCACACCCCATTTACTCGTCATTGACAGCGCACGCGAAATCCTCTGTGCGTCGTAGCACTCTCCATCGGTTGCCGAGATTATCCCTTCGCCGATTGGTGAGCCTGAGTCACACAGCACACAGCTGACCAGCAAATCCACCAGATCCGCCCGCCCCACCATACAACGACGACCGACAGCTGGCAGAACGAAAGGCCACCACCGCAGCAGTCGATCTATCGTTCTCAGGTTGGCGGTGAATTCAGTATCGTAGACAAGCCCGGGGCGGACTATCGTCAACATGCAGGAGCTATTAGCGCAGAGCTCCATCAATGCTTGCTCGGCGCGCCATTTGGAAGCAGCGTAACCCTCAGAGGGTTCCGGATATTGTTCAGCCGCTTCTTGTGGAGACAGTGCATGGGCGGGGACCACGTTCATGGAGCTTACATAAACAAAGTGGGCAACGCCCGCGTCTACGGCAGCCTTCGCAAGGCGGGCCGCACCCTCTACATTGACGCGGCGAAAATCGCTTTCTCTGGCATGACGATGCGCTAGGCCCGCACAGTGAACAACGCAGGACACACCAGCGAATAGCGCGTCCGAAGGGGGCTCGATGCCCGCCAAGTCATATTGGATCCAGCTGCTCTCTCGCTTGGTCTCGGTATTTCGTCCGGCAAGCAGCAGGGGTAGCGCTCGCTGTTCAAGCGCCGCGCGAAGCGCGGCGCCAACATAACCTGTGGCGCCCGTCAGTAGAATCATGACGCCCCACTTCTAGAGCTTTTACTGGAGTTGAATAACATCGCGATTTTTCTCGACCGTAGCAGGTCCGATGCCCTGCACAGCTGCCAACTCGTCAATATACTCAAAAGGACCGTGCGCCTCTCGGTACTCGATAATACGATGCGCCTTAGCGAGACCGACCCCCTGAAGTGCTTCTGCTAACACTTCCGCGCTGGCTAAATTGATATTCACGGGTTCAGTTGCCCAACTGGCGAAAGGCCCCATTCCAATGAGCAGTGCGCATAGTGCAAACAGGTTCATTCCCAATCCAGAGCGCTTGCTGTCGCGGTGGCCGCGTGAGGTGCCGGGCATTAATGTTGTGAGCTGTGAATTCATGTTTTTTCTCCATCAGTCTGGTTTGAATACCCACTCCCGTGGGTTGCAACCGACTATGGGTGTGCGGGCGCCATCCAGACAGATCACAGAACAATTGGCATGTTGAATGACCTGAATCCATGCCCGTCTCTCGCCCAGGATCCCCGATCGAATAGCATCGCTTCAACTACTCGCTTGAGCATCCAGCGCAGAACGAATCTGAACTGCTGTAGCCGCTGGATCCCGAGATGCCGTAATGGAGCGACCAACTACCAAGTGCGTCGCGCCGGCCGAGACTGCCTTCTCCGGCGTCACGATTCTGCGCTGGTCACCTGCTTCATCGCCGGCCTGGCGGATTCCGGGCGTGACAAGCAGAAACCCTGCCCGCTGCCGGGCAGACAGTACGGCGGCCTCCGCGGCGGAACAAACCACGCCGTCGAGACCTGCATCTTGCGCCAATGTGGCCAGCTGACAAACACGATCGATCGGCTCATCATGGCATCCAAGCTCAACGAGATCCTCTTGACCCATGCTGGTGAGCACAGTCACCGCAACAATCAAAGGTTGATGTGGTGCATCATTTAGCGCCTCTTTGGCCGCGCGCATCATTCGGGTTCCTCCTGAAGCATGCACGTTAACCATCCAAACACCCAGATCAGCGGCGGCTCTCACGGCCTTGGCGACTGTATTGGGGATATCGTGAAATTTTAGATCGAGAAAAATATCGAACCCCTTGTCCTGCAACTCACGCACCATGTCGGGACCTGCCAACGTGAAGAGTTGTTTCCCCACCTTGAGACGGACTGTGCTGGGATCGAGCTGCGCCGCCAGATCTACCGCGGCTTCTGGAGAATCAAAATCGAGGGCAACGATCAAATTACTGCCTGCGTCAGCCATGGGTCTGCTCCAATGCGCCACCCCGATAGTGAATCGAGTCCCAGTGACGGCAGCCCGGGCATCGCCA
>CALKMV010000052.1 GCA_938091485.1 uncultured Luminiphilus sp. | reverse complement strand
CGTGGATTACATGCTGAACATTAAAAAGGGCCGGCATTACTTCAACCCTACTTTTTTTAGCTGAAGACCTGCTTTTAATCAGCCGTTGGGAGTCGACAGAATGACCAAGCGCATCACCATCAGCACTTTGGATGCCATGAAAGCATCAGGTGACAAGTTTGTGATGATTACGGCCTACGATGCCACTTTCGCGCGGCTTGCCAGCGAGGCCGGAGCGGAGACTATTCTTGTCGGAGACTCATTAGGCATGGTGCTTCAGGGTCACGAAACGACGATCCCTGTCTCGCTGGACGCGATGGCGTACCACACCGAGTGCGTTGCTCGCGCACGACCCCACTCTCTGATTGTCGCCGACTTACCTTTTATGAGTTTTTCCAATGCCGACGACACGCTCCACGCGAGCACGCGGCTCATGCAAGCCGGTGCGCAGATGGTCAAACTGGAGGGCGGCACCTGGCTTAGCGACAGTATTCATCGCTTGGTTGAGCGGGGTGTGCCGGTATGCGCGCACCTAGGACTGACCCCCCAATCAGTCAACGTGTTTGGGGGTTACCGGGTGCAGGGGCGAACGCCAAAAGAAGCGAAGTCCATTCTGGCCGACGCAGTGGAGATTCAGGACGCGGGTGCCAGCCTACTAGTCCTTGAATGTATTCCTGCCGAGTTGGCCGCCGATATCTCATCGAAACTGGATATCCCAGTCATTGGTATTGGAGCGGGCAGCGGCACCGACGCACAAGTTCTCGTGCTCCACGACATGCTGGGCATGACGGACACAGCGCCCAAATTTGTGCAAAATTTCATGGATGGTGCCCCGTCGATTCAAGCTGCGCTCAAGGCTTTCGTTGATGCAGTGAAGGCGGGTGACTATCCTAAGGAAGAGCACACCTACTCGTAGGCACCGACAATGATTGTCGTCTCAGATACGGCCGCCCTCGAACAGCCCCTGACGGCACTTAGACACCGCGCTGGCCGCATCGCGTTCGTGCCAACCATGGGGAACCTGCATGACGGCCATCTGGCTCTGGTCCGGCAGGCGCGTGCGGCCGGGGATGCAGTGGTGGTGTCAATCTTCGTGAACCCTATGCAGTTCGCCGCGCATGAGGATCTGGATACTTATCCGCGGACACTAGATGACGACCTCAGCGCGCTTCGGGAAGCCGGAGTGGATCTTGTACTGACACCCGATAAAGAAGGCATCTATCCGGACGGCAGTGCGCAACACACAGCGATTCATGTCCCCGTGCTCGGCGACGCGTTGTGCGGCAAGGATCGGCCAGGGCACTTTGATGGCGTTTGTACCGTGGTCTACAAACTGTTCCAGTTGGTCGGGCCTGACATCGCCGTGTTCGGTGAGAAAGACCTTCAGCAATTACTCATCATCAAAAAAATGGTTGCCGACCTCAGCCTGCCCATCGACATCCAGTCCGGGCCCACTCAACGGTCGGAAGATGGTCTCGCACTGAGCTCTCGTAACCAGTACCTCTCCGCATCCGAACGCGCCTTGGCGCCCTTGTTGTGGCACACCTTGCAAAGCTGTGGCATGGCGCTGACGGAGACACCCGAGGGTCCGTCGGCGTCGATTATCGACCCCGCCAGAGAGGCGCTGGAGCACGCTGGATTTACAGTCGACTACCTAGAGCTCAGAGAGATGTCGACGCTACAACTCGTCGACAACATGGATCAGGATTGCGCGCTGTTCGTTGCTGCACGACTGGGCAATACGCGCTTGATTGACAACATCCAACTCACCGCTAGCCGCTAGCCAGAAGACACTGGCACTCGGATATCTTCGACCAACTGCTGCACCGACTCTGGAGGTGGCGCGGTCAGGCGACTCACCGTCAGGGTGACACTGAAGTTCACAATGGCACCCACCACACCAAAGGCATTAGGCTCTATGCCCAGAAACCAATTGGGCGGCAGGTCGCCGAGGAAACTCGTGCCGGGGATGAACATGATCCCTTTGTGCTGAAATACATACGCCAGCGTGACCCCGATCCCCGCCAGCATCCCCAGCACAGCGCCTTCTCGAGTCACCCGTTTTGAGAAAATACCCAGTAGCAAGGCTGGGAACAGGGACGACGCTGCCAATCCAAAGGCCAGTGCTACGGTGCCCGCCGCAAAGCCCGGCGGGTTCAAACCCAAATAGCCTGCTCCCAGCACTGCACCGGCCATCGCTAGGCGCGAAGCCATCAGCTCTTGGCGCTCGGAAATGTCAGGCATGAGGGTGCGCTTGAGCAGGTCGTGAGAAATCGCTGAGGAGATAGCCAGCAGCAGCCCTGCCGCGGTAGATAGCGCCGCCGCAAGGCCACCCGCCGCGACCAGCGCAATCACCCAATTGGGCAGCTTCGCGATTTCGGGATTGGCTAGCACCAGAATGTCATTATCCAGCGTGACCAGTTCGTTTGTTTCGGAGTCTGCGGAGTACTGAATCAGACCGTCGCCGTTTTTATCCTCAATACCTAGCAGGCCCGTCTGCTCCCAATTTCTAAACCACCCCGGTCGTTCTTCAACCGCGAGATGCTGACCGGGCTGAGGCTCCAGGGTCTGCATGATGTTCAGCCGCGCCATGGCGGCAACGGCAGGTGCGGTGGTGTAAAGGATCGCAATAAACAACAGCGCCCACCCGGCTGAAGTGCGGGCGGCGCGCACAGTCGGCACTGTGAAGAACCGGATAATGACGTGGGGTAGCCCGGCAGTGCCGATCATGAGCGAAGCGGTGAACGCGGCCATATTGAGGGTGCTGCCGCGAACCGAGGTGGTGTACTCCTGAAACCCTAGGTCCAGCAGGGTGCGGTCAAGTTTCTCCAGCAGGTACGTGCCATCAGCAAGGGTAGAGCCCAGCCCGATTTGTGGCACCGGCTGACCGGTCAGTTGCAAACTGATAAAAATCGCCGGCACTGTGTAAGCAAAAATCAGCACGCAGAACTGGGCTATCTGGGTGTAAGTAATCCCTTTCATACCACCCAGCACGGCGTAGAAGAAGACGATGACCATGCCCGAAAACAGACCGGTCTCGTAATCCGTCTCGAGAAAACGCGAGAAAGCCACACCAATACCTTTCATCTGCCCGATGACATAGGTCACTGAGCAAATGATCAGGCAGATCACCGCCACCACGCGCGCGGTATCAGAGTAATACCGATCGCCAATGAACTCAGGGACGGTGAACTTGCCGTATTTCCTCAGGTACGGTGCGATCAGCATGGCCAGAATCACATAACCGCCGGTCCAGCCCATCAGAAATACTGAGCCTCCATAGCCGTTGTAAGAAAGGCCAATGAGACCCGCCATGGAGATGAACGAGGCTGCTGACATCCAGTCAGCGGCCGTTGCCATGCCATTAGCCACGGGATGAATGCCCTTCCCGGCAACATAAAATTCCTGAGTCGATCCGGCGCGCGAGCGGATCGCAATGAAAATATAGAGCGCAAAGGATGCACCCACGACAAGGTAAGTTGTCTCCGTGAGACTCATGCCTCGGGCTCCTCGAACCCGAGACGCTTCTCCAGGCGCGCCATGACGCGCGCGTAAACGAAGATCAGTACGATAAAGGTGTAGATGGCGCCCTGTTGCGCAAACCAGAAGCCCAGTTTGAATCCGCCGACTTGAATCTGGTTCAGGGTTTCAACCCACAGCACGCCGCAACCCAAACTCACGACGAACCAAATCGTGCCCAGTATCAGCATCCAACGCCGATTTTCACGCCAATAGACTTGGCGAGCGGTCTCATCGTTGGTATCGATCATGCAGTCTCCGGGCAGTGGAGTTCGCGTCAAACGCATCATCATAACCTGTCCCGCATTGAGTCAAAATGCGCATCGACAACACTAAAGATGCATCGCAACGAGCATCGGCCGCTCGCACTCCTGTACTTTACAAAGATCCTTGTCGCGCCCACAGCCCGCTTGTTGTCAAAAACGCCAACACTTACCATCCGTCTCTCGCGACGCGCGCAATTGACCCGACCAACTGGAAAACAGGCTATGACCGATACCGCTGTCTACCCCATACCCGATCACTTCAGCGACGCGCACGTGACGCCTGAGCGTTATCAAATGCTGTATCGCCAATCTCTGGATGATCCCGAGACATTCTGGTCAGAGCAGGCCCAGTTACTCGACTGGCACTCGCCCTGGAGCGCGATCTCAGATACCGATGTCGCCAAAGGCGCTGCCCGCTGGTTTGTCGACGCCAAGCTGAACGTTTCCGTGAACTGCATTGACCGGCACTTGCCAGAACGCGCAAATGACATCGCGATTATCTGGGAGGGGGATGATCCCAATACTAGTCAGTCGTTTACCTATCAAGAACTCAAGAGGCAGGTTTGTCGCCTCGCGAATGCGTTGAGAGCGCAGGGCGTCGGCAAGGGCGACCGTGTGTGTATCTACATGCCCATGATCCCCGAAGCAGCGTTCGCCATGCTCGCCTGCGCGCGCATCGGCGCCATCCACTCGGTTGTCTTCGGTGGCTTCTCCCCCGAGGCGCTCAAAGATCGCATCAATGACGCAGCTTGCCGCATGGTGATCACCGCCGATGAAGGCGTCCGTGGCGGTAAAACCGTGCCACTCAAACACAACGTCGATGCGGCGCTGGTGAAGGTCGACTGTGTTGACAGCGTGATGGTGGTCAAGCGCACCGGATGCGAGACTGACTGGGTCGACGGTCGGGACGTTTGGTATCACGAAGCCACCACCGCGGTCAGTGATGACTGCGAGCCCGAGTGGATGGACAGCGAGGACCCGCTATTCATCCTCTACACCTCCGGCTCTACGGGCAAACCCAAAGGCGTCATGCACACCACGGGCGGCTACCTGCTTCAGGCGGCGATGTCGATGAAATATGTGTTCGACTATCGCGAGGGTGAAACCTACTGGTGCACTGCCGATGTGGGCTGGGTCACTGGCCACACCTATATCGTTTACGGTCCGCTCGCCATCGGCGCCCGAACGCTGATGTTTGAGGGCGTACCCACTTACCCCGCAGGC
>CALKMV010000051.1 GCA_938091485.1 uncultured Luminiphilus sp. | reverse complement strand
GCCAAGGCGGATGTACTGGTCTGGGGGCCAAGCGTGCCTATGATGGCCATGCAGGCGAGCGACAGAGGATGTAGACGACGAAAAGTATGATCGTTCATAGGGCACCTTCTTCTTATGGATTATGGAGTTTCGATGCAGCCTTGGCGGGCTACCCTCTACTCTTACTAGGGCTTATAGCATAAAACAAAGGGGGCCGAGGGCCTGTGCCTAGAGAGACAAGTGCTTTTTCTGTTAGTGAACTGGCGCGATCAAAGCCCCGCCTGGCCAAGGTGCGCAAAATGAGTGTCTACTGGGCTCACGCGGGGGTCCCGCCAGCACCCGCTGCGCCTCCAACGCGCCACTTTGAAGTGCAGTCGCCCAGAACGACGCTACCTGCGAATCTCAGGTGCTCAAGAGTCGTTACTCAGAACCTATGCTGGTGAGCGTATGCTTCGTGATTTTCCAGTTTTTGTCCTTGACCATGTGCGTCTCGTATACCCCCCACACCGTGGTCTTTGGTTTATTGAGATCCTTGTAATACTCGGTCGCTTGCAAATCTGTCCTCACGATAGCGGTATCGCCCAGGAACTTAATCATTGGATTGCCCAACAAGTGCTGCGAGGCTTTGGTACCGGCTAGCGCCTCCTGCACGTACTTGACCCAATCGTCGATACCCACGAGCTTGACCTCCCCTCCATCAGGGGAGTCTGCGTCAAAAATAATCATCACTTCCACATCGACTGAAAAAATTGACCTCAACAATGCGTAGTCCTGTGTGTCCAGCGCTGTGGCGTAGCGGTTCATGATGTCTGCAATTTCATATCTGTCTCTAAGCTCTGCATCTTGAGCTTGCGCACCGAAATTTACGGCAACCATTAACAGCATTATCAGATATATTTTCTTCAAATCATCCTCCTCGTGTGCCCCTGCCAATCGGTTCCAGTTACACTTAAAAAGAGCGTCGGTCGGCTGCGCTCGGCTTGCATGATACTCGGGAGGCAGTGACTTGGGCATTATCGATTATCACAGCCCGCTCAATATTCTGATCTCGGTAAAAGGCCATCCTTTTGAGCGGGACGAATTCGCTGCGGTGTTTGAGTCCTTCGAGGGCATTCGGCATACCATTGTTGAACAGCCAGCCAGCCAGCACTTCATGAGTCCTCAAGCTGCCGAACCCTGGGACGTGCTGGTTTTTTACGATATGCCCGGTATCGACTTCAGTACCCAGCCCCCCGGCTTGGTGCCACCTTCGGATGCGCTCAAACAAGGATTTATGGACCTCGTGGCCTCGGGTAAAGGGATGGTGTTTCTGCACCACGCGATCGCAGGCTGGCCGCTTTGGCCGGAGTACGGAGAGGTCATTGGCGGACGGTTTTTTTACCTGCCTTCACAGTGTCGCGGTCAGTCTGTGCTCGACTCAGGATACCGGCACGATGTCAGCCACGAGGTCAGCGTCACAGACACGACACACCCCATCACCGCAGGCGTCAATGAAACATTTTCACTCACCGATGAGCTCTATCTTTACGAGGTGTTTGAGGATGACGTTCAGCCGTTGCTCACCAGCGGCCACACTTTCGATCGAGAACATTTTTTCTCGGCCCATCATGCGGTAACAGGGAACATGTTTTGTAACGATAACTGGCCTCACCCCAAAGGCAGCGCCTTGATCGGCTGGGCTAAAAACCAGGGACAGAGCCGCATCGCCTATCTGCAACCGGGTGACGGGCCGGAAACCTTCGCATCCGGACAGTATCGCCAGCTACTGGAAAATGCGATTCGCTGGGCGGCGGACTTCGAGGCCGGTTCAACCCTCAACGACTGAGCCGGTCGATATCCCTACATCGCCACCGGCAGCGTCTTATTGATGGGCTGGGTGAGCGACTCAAGTGGCACCGAAAAACCAATGATTGCGCTGTACCCCGGCGTTTGTTCTCGGTGCACCACACCCGCGGTCGCAACAATTTTTGCGCCTCTTTGGCAGGTCACCGACTCTCCCTCGCCCTCTACCGATACGGTGAGCTCCCCAGCCGTCACGTACAACACGGAGTCAAAGTCATGCCAGTGCAAGTCGTTTTCCTCAGCCGGAAAATCAAAGGCCATGGCGTGATAACCCATGGCTTCGATCTCTGCGTAGGCCTGTGCCTCATCTTCGAAGGATAAAATCTCGTTCATGGCGCTTTCCTGATCAACCCGACAGCTCTCACTCTATCGATATCCAAAGGATTTGCACACCGCCAGCACAAGGCTTTAAGAAGAACGCTCCGTCACGCGGAGCCACATGTCGGAGCTGCTCCGAGCCCGCTCGGGAAAGCCTAACGCTCGTCGTTATCGTCGGGGTCCCGATAGTCCTGATTCACGCGCCGTCCAATCCATAATCCAGCGAGCACCAACACCAGGCCGTAGGCGAGCGCCAATATCAATTCACCACTCATGGCATGAACCCGAGCGCGATCTGTTCAGCCTGGGCGACGGCTTGACCATAGGGCAGCGCGTAAAACAGCGTCATCGCTAGGGCGATCAGCACACCCATCGCCACCATCACTTTTGACCACACTAACGTCTGCTGAATCACTCGCGGGTCTCGCTCCGATGCGGGCATCTGATGGAGCGCATCGCGGTAGGTCGACGCAGCCAATGAGTGATCCCCTGCTTTAGAGGCAATGCGAACGGCGATATAGCTGCTCACCACACCCACTAAAATCGGATCCGCAGCAACCGGCCACTGAACAAAACCCGCCAAAGACAATGCATTCATGCCTACATTGACTCCAAACCCCGTCATCATGCCCCAGAAGGCACCCGACTCGGTGATGCGCTTGCTCCACACACTCATAAACGCCACTACGCCCCATGAGGAGGCGAACAAGGGCCCGGCGAAGTGAGTAAGCCAATAAATATTGCGGGGCAGCATCAGCGCCAGACCAATCACACACAATCCAACGGCTAACATCGCAATCCGCGCGGCACGCAGTCGCTCCTGAGTCTCATCGATCGCTGTGGCACCCTCCTCCGTCCCCGCTCCCAAAATGTCGTGACTCACGCTAAAGCCCACAAGAGATAAAAATGTCGACGCTGAGGAGAGACCAGCCGCGAGCACACCACATATCAGGATCGCCCCAAGCGCAGTCGGCAACAGGTTCTGGGCAACCCAAATCATGGTGCTGTCGGCAGGGGTGATATCGGGATTGATCAGATTCACCGTGGCGGCGGCAAAGTTCGTTACGAGATATAAAAGCAGCATCGCAATGAGCGCACCACAGGCCGAGCGAATGACTACATGCTCACTGCGGGCCATCAAATATCGGCTGGTCTGCCAGGGACTCACGGCCACAACAATGCCCCACGCGATGCCAAGAATACTGGCCCAGATCAGCGCCTCCCACTGTGTCTGCCAATAGACATCCGGCCCTATTCGACCATGCCAGGCAATGATGCCGGGCTTGTCCCGGTAAATGGCCAGCGATTCAATCGCGGTGAACCAGCCACCCGCGGCGTCGACAATAAAGAAACAGGTGGCCACGATGATTCCGGAAAACAGCACGAACATCACGGTATCAGTGAGGATGACCCCGCGTGAGCCCGAGTACAGCGTAAACAAGGTATAGCTCGCCCATACCAGCAGTATGGCTGCGACCTCATTGAAACCGGTCACCTCGGTAATAATTAGCGCCATACCCCAAGTTACCGCCAACAGATAAGCGGACAGCCCCGCCACGATCGACATCCCCGCAAACATCTGGATACGTCGGCTGGCAAAACGCCCCCTGAAAAACGCAGGCACCGTCAGCGCCTTGCTGCGCCGAAGATATCTGCCAAAGAATACGGCGCCAATGATGTAACCGAGGCAGTTGAAACAGGTCATGATGATCACCAACGGTGCATGACCCCGATAGGACATGCCTGCCTCACCGATAAATGCATTGGTGCTCATAAAGCTGGCGACCAAAGTCCCCAGAATCAACACGGTCGGCGCGTTGCGACCCGCGACAAAAAAGTCTTCCAGATGTTTAACGCGCTGACCGGCATACCAGCCAATTGCTAGATAGCAGGCAAGGCTACCCAAAATGCCAAGCTGAAAGCCGTTCATCGTGACCTCATACAGTGCACACCCGAAACGGGGAACCTGAGGCTGAAGCGCCGCGAGCCCCTGCGCCTCTGCCGACCTTCATCGACCGACCGTAATCGCCTCGAGGATCAGCCGTTCGATAGTCGCCACATCAGCAGGGCGAGGATTTGTCCCCGCCGCAGCGTCCTGGTGGGCCTTCTTGGCGAGACTCGGCGCCGCCTCAGGCGGCACACCAATTTCCGACAGCGTGACGGGCACCGACAGCCGGTCCAACAGCTGACAGATCTCCGAGTAAAATGACTCGAAGTCGGCGCCCTGCAAACCAAGAGCCCGGCACATTGCCGGCAGCTTGTCATTGATTGCAGGCGCATTGAATTTCAACACCGCTGGCAACACGATGGCATTGGTTAGACCGTGGTGAGTGTCAAAGTCCGCGCCCACCATATGACTGATTGCATGAACGAGACCCAATCCCTTGAGGAACGACACACCGGCCAGGCAAGCACCGACCTGCATGCCACCGCGAGCCATCAAATTACCCGGCTCCTCAACGGCACTGGGCAACCAGCGTCCTATCAACGCCAGCGCCTCCAGAGCCACCCCATCACACATCGGATGATAATCAGGCACGCAATAGGCCTCGATGGCATGCACCATGGCATCGATACCCGTCCAGGCAGTCAGCGCCGCTGGTAAACCCAGCGTAATCTCAGGATCTAATAATGTCAGGGAGGGTTTGAGATCCTGGTGCCATACACACAACTTCATGCCCCGCTCCGAATGCGTGACCATCGCCGTGCTCTCAGTTTCGGCACCGGTGCCCGCTGTGGTGGGAATGCAGATCAGTGTCGGAAAGACGTGATCGGCGGGCAGGCTCGGTGCGTCGCGATCAAAATCAAACTGCCAAACATCGCATTCATTATGAGCCGTAAGCGCTGTAACCTTGCCGGCGTCCATCCCACTCCCACCGCCAATGGCAATGACGCTGTCGTGTCCACCTTCAAGGTAGGCTTTTCGAGCCAACGCAATGTCAGACTCTCTTGGGTTGGGCGCTACCTCGGCAAAAACCTCGCTACCGATACCTGCCGAGAGCAGGGCTTGCTGCAGCGAGTCAATGAAGGGTAGCCCCACCGAACCTTGATCCGTGACGATCAGGGGCCTTGTCAGCCCCAAGGTCGTCGCATGCTGCCCCATTTCCTGAAGGCGTCCAGGGCCATAGGCAATCGGCACGGGAAACGACCAGTCACTTTTTGATAACAGTAATTCTTCTTGCATAACAGATACCTACAGCCACAACCTCATATCCACTTGGCACCCGCCAAGCATTCGCAAATAACACCAACCCACCACTGCCCAAGCAACCTAAAAAAATTAGGTGCATGACAGAGAAGCTTTGCTTATATTCTCGCCAAAACAGCGCTGTTGAAGTCACTTTAGCACGCATCGCATGAGGTCCGAATCGGGCTTCTGCGCTGCGACCAACTGCCGTTAAGCCATGCCATATTCCGGGAGCGCTCGGAACCAAGGCCGCGAGACTCGAGATCACTCACTCATGAATGCACCTGTCATTTCCCTCTCCCGAAGGCTCCGCAAGTCTCCCTTTGAAGCACGCTCTCATGCTGGTGCCGTAGCAGCTTCTGTCTACAATCACGTGGTACTTCCAACTGCCTATGCCTCTCTGGAAGAGGATTACTGGCATCTAAGAGACCATGTCCAGATCTGGGACGTGGCCTGTCAAGTACAGGTCCAAATAGAGGGTCCGGACGCGCTGAGACTGGCGGAGTATCTGACCCCCAGGGATCTATCAAATATTGTCCCGGGGCAGTGCATGTACGTGCCGCTCATCGACGAGCAGGCGGGCATCATCAATGACCCTATTATCTTGTGTCTCGCACCAGACCGGTTTTGGCTGTCCATCTCCGATTCAGACGTGTTGCTGTGGGTCAAAGGATTAGCCGTTGGTGCGGGTTTTAACGTTAAAGTGAGCGACCCCAACGTATTTCCACTTTCGCTGCAGGGCCCAAAGTCAGAAACCTTGCTAAGCCGCCTCATCAACGAGCCGGTTGCCGATATCCGGTTCTTTCGCTTTATCGAAACGCATATTGCCGGTATTCCGCTAGTGGTTGCCCGCACGGGTTGGAGTGGTCAGGGAGGTTTTGAGCTTTACATCAGTGAGCCATCCGAGGGGGAGCGCTTATGGGACACTGTGGTAGAAGCGGGAGCCGACCTCAATCTGCGGCCAGGCTGCCCCAACTTGATCGATCGAATCGAAACCGGTTTGCTCTCCCACGGCAATGACATGACCATCGAAAACAATCCGATCGAGGCCGGTCTGACCCGTTTTTTCAAAATGGGTAAAGCGGCAGATTATTTGGGCCGCGAGGCGCTGGAGCGCATCGTCGAAACGGGCTGCCGACAAAAAATGGTCCGACTGGTGGTGACGGGTGACCCAATCCGCAATCCCCGGGAAACCTACCCCATCCATCTGGCTGGGACGGATCTCACCGGATGCGTTACCAGTATCACCTACTCACCGCGGCTCGAATGCAATGTTGGCATGGGCTACGTGCCCAGCGACCGTGCTGATGTGGGTACAGAGCTCAGAATTGAGTTGCCTGATGGCATCGTGACTGGCCGCATCGCAGGCAAGGACTGGCAAACTGGCGAGGATTAAATTCGCCGCAGGGCTCACGCTAATCCGTGCACCATTTTGGTTTCAAGAAAGTCCTCGAGCCCCATCTCCCCCCCTTCCCGGCCGTTACCTGAGGCTTTATAGCCACCGAAGGGCGAGCCATATTCATAGGCACCGCCATTAACGTGAACGGCACCAGCCCGCAGTGAACGTGACAATCGCGCTGCGCGCTCGGTGCTACCCGTCTGCACATAAGCGGCCAGCCCGTATGGCGTGTCGTTGGCGATGGCCACCGCCTCTTCCTCAGTATCAAACGGGATGATCGCCAAGACCGGCCCAAATATTTCTTCTCTAGCGATCCGCATGGTGTTATTCACATCAGAAAACACTGTGGGTCGCACATACCAACCGGTGTCAAAACCCTCCGGGCGGCCCAACCCTCCAACGAGTAGTTTGGCGCCCTCATCAATTCCGACCTGAATCATATTTTGCACCCGGTCAAACTGTATCTGATCAAACAGAGGACCAATGTGGTCACCTTCTTTCTCGGGATCCCCGACAGCAGTAGCCTCGGCGGCACTGCGGGCAATCTCAACAGCCTCGTCATAACAAGCGCGCTCCACCAGGAGGCGCGTGGGCGCATCACAGGACTGCCCGGTATTAAACATACACTCGGCCACAGACTGGGTGACACGCTCCTTAAGTTCGCAATCGGCGAACACGAGGTTCGGTGACTTACCGCCCAACTCGAGCGTCACGCGTTTTACCGAATCAGCCGCGTCGCGGGTGACGGCGGTGCCAGCTCGAGTAGACCCGGTGAAAGACATCATCTGTACATCTGGATGCCGTGACAAAGCCGAGCCAACCACTGGACCGACACCATTCACCAAATTGAACACCCCGGCGGGCACACCGGCTTCGTGAAGTATCTCTGCATACAGCATGGCTGATACCGGAGTGTGCTCACTAGGCTTTAGAACGCAGGTACAGCCAGTAGCAATAACAGGCAGCACCTTGAGCACCACCTGATTCATCGGCCAATTCCAGGGAGTGATCAGTCCACACACGCCAATGGGCTCACGCAGAAGCACTTCCCCATTTTCAAAGCGCTCCTGCTCCTTGAGTTTCTCCAACGCATTGACGAAGCCGTCAAGATGCCCGATCGCGGCGTCGGCCTGAGCGTCTCTCGCCATCGAGATTGGCGCACCCATCTCAAGCCGCATGGCTTGGGCTAGCTCTTCAAAGCGCCGCTCAGTGACCTCGCGGATACGCGCTAGCAAACTCAGCCTGTCTGCTTTACTCGACTGACTGAAGTGCTCAAAGGCAGCTGCAGCGGCTGCAACTGCCCGGTCAACGTCGGCGTCATTCCCCAACGCGACCTCGCTTACTTGCTCTCCCGAGGCGGGATTCAGCACCGGCATCCTATCGTTGGATACGGGATTCACCCAGTCTCCGTTGATGTAAAACTTTAGTAACTTATCCACGACGCTCGACTCCTTCTCATACTGTTATCAGGCCCGCAACCACTTTGGTAAGACTTCAGGCATTACCGAGACACCCTCACCAACTGATACGGCGCCCGCCACCTCTACCACACCCACGAGACCCCGGCTGAACTTCGACGCCTGGATGAAGTCTTGCTCCCCTAGCGCAACGCCATGAATGGTTTCGTGACCTTCCGAAATGTAACGTGACATCCTGCCGCACGGTGGGTTGTATTCTTCCACCATCAGCACAACTCCACCCTCGAACCTCAAGATCGTGCCGCGAGGTAACCGCGAGAAATCCGGTAAGCCAGAAATACTGAGGTTCACCGCAGCATCGCCTGCACTCAGGGGCCTCGTCAAACCCAATGTTTGAGAGACCTGATCGAGGTCTTCTTGCGCCACCGCCGACCACTGCCGCTCATTTCGACGTTCGGTACCCCCGGGCTGCTTATCCGTCTGCTCCCAGGCTTTTCGGGTCAGGCCTCGGTGTCGATCACCCACTATGCCGTCAAAGGCAAACTCCAGCGAGCTCTTCTCTTCTTTGCTCAGCGTTCCAGCAGCACCGAGAAAGAGGCTGGCAACCGTTGCGTGTAAAGGCTCCATAAATCAGGCACCGAATAGCGATGTCAATGCATTCTGACATGAGCTCGCCATGAACAACATCTGCTCAGATCAATGCCATGAGCTTCAGTGGCAGCCGCCTTGGACATCTGATATTGATCGTATACGTGGCAGATGGATAGCACGAGCGGCCCTCTCAACCAACTCATCTCCGAGGCGTTAACTGGATAACGCCACATGCACCGCGAGATTTGACGTGGCGCATACTGCTGCTAACTGCCGGAAGCACTTTTTGGAGGGGCCGATTTACGCGACTGGTGTGCGATGATAAAAAGCAAGACCACCTCATCATCGGGAAGCCTTCATGAATAAGCTTTTCGCCGCGTTAATGACCGCCATGATTATCGGCACAGTGGTCGTCGTTTTTGTTCTGGGCGTCATGTCTCTGGGCGGGCTGTCAGGATGAAGATGCTACTGGCCGGCGCCACCGGCTTAGTGGGTAATCAGCTACTGACATTGGGCTTGAGTCAGGGCCACCAGATCACCACCGTGGGACGGCGCCCCTCAGGCCAAGGCTCAAGCGAGATCGTATCAAGTTTTACCAAGTTACCGCGTCTTCCTCCCGCCGATGTCGCAATCTGCGCGCTTGGCACGACTATTCGACAAGCAGGCTCCCGAGAGGCTTTCCGCGCCATCGATCATGACGCTGTGATCACTTTCGCTTCAGCTGCCAAAGAAGCGGGTGTCGAGCACTTTTTGGTCGTCACCGCGGTGGGCGCAAACACTGACACCTCGGTTTTTTACTCCCGAGTGAAAGGTGAGGTGGAACAGCATCTCAAAGAGTTGGGTTTCAGGCGACTCGATATCATTCGGCCCGGTCTGTTGCTGGGGGATAGACAACAAAGTCGCCCGGTAGAGACACTCCTAAAGGGGGTCGCCCCAGTCTCCGATCTGCTCATGCATGGGAAATGGCGCCGTTACCGTAGCGTGCCGGCTACCAGTGTCAGCCAGTGCCTACTGATACTGTCCGCCAAAACCGAACCCGGTGTCTTCATCTACCACTTTGATGACATGATGACAGTGCTTCAGAGCAGCGCGCACGATGTCATCAAATGATTGGACTCCGTCTCCCTCTTTCGCGTTAAAGTCTTGGCGACATTTTATCAGGTCATGCTCTTAAGCGAGACATTTCAACTCGGGGGTTCGAATATGAAAAAGCTACTTTCCATCACCGTACTACTCGGCGCACTGGCAGGATGTCAGCCACCGGCGCCGTCGCTCGATATTCTTGGGCCGGTTCCAGAGCTGGGTCACGGACTGATGGAGGGCTACCTTCATGGAGAACCACCGCTGAACAGTGCGGCATTTGTGCCACCGCCGCCATCAGAGGATTCGGCCAGCCAAAGGGCCGACGATGCTGCGAGTGAAGCGCTGCGAAGCCTTGAGGGCTCCGCGCGCTGGGAGATGGCCGCGAGAGATGCCGATCTGCACTTCCCTGCTGCCACTTCCATATTTGCCTGTGCTCTGGGAGCGAATGTGAGCGAGACTGAAACACCGGCTCTTTATCGTCTGCTACAGCGGTCTCTGACTGATCTTGGTTTGGCAACGTACCCCGCCAAAAAAGCACATCAACGGCCCCGCCCATTTCTCGTCAATGGAGAAGCGATCTGCACACCAGACGATCAAGAGCTTTTAGAAACTGATGGCTCCTATCCAAGCGGTCATAGCGCCATCGGATGGGGGTGGGCATTAATCTTGTCTCAGCTGGCCCCGGAAAAAGCAGAGCCGATTTTGGCAAGAGGTCGTGGCTATGCGCGCAGCCGCATGGTCTGCAACGTGCACTGGATGAGCGATACCGAAGCGGGCATGGCTGTTGGTGCAGCGGCTTTCGCAAGACTCCAAAACAACGAACTGTTTCAGGCGACCATGACCGCTGCGCGAGCGGAGCTGAGCTCAGCCTCGTTATCAGCCCCCGACGCGGACGCCTGTGAGCAGGAGGCTGCAACGCTGGCACTGTCAAACTAGACCCGCGCGCCAAAAATTTAGTCCGCAAAAAAAGCCCCGTCTACATCGGGGCTTTTCATTATGTTTCGGCGTCCGTGATAAAGCCGTTAGGATAGCCCAAGCAGATTTTCAGGATCCCTAATGAAGCGCCATCAGTACGGCAGGACGCCCACCGCCCCAGGTGAATACAGGGAAAGCAGTGCCGAGCTGGCTCGACCCAAGGAAGCGGCAACCCTCATCGTGGTCCGTGCCGGACCAAAACCCACCCTACTGATGGGCAAGCGAGCGGCCAGCCACCGCTTCATGCCCAATAAATTTGTATTCCCCGGCGGTCGTTTGGATCTTATCGACCAGCGACTGCAGGTACCTGGCGAACTGAGCCAGCCCGTCATGGATCGGCTGCGAAAATCCACCCGAAAAGCGGTCAACGATCGAAAGCTCCGCGGTCTGGCATTAGCGGCGATCAGAGAAACCTTTGAGGAAACGGGGCTCATTGTCGGTCGACCGGCCTCCCGATCGATGAACACAACACACCCCATATGGCGAGAGTATTTCGCTCAAGGCGCGGAACCTCCATTGGAACACATGGATTTTATTGCTCGGGCGATCACGCCCGCTTATCGCACTCGGCGGTTCGATACCCGCTTCTTCCTCATTCACGATCAGTTCATCTACAGCAACCCCGAACAAATCACCGATACCAGTGGCGAGCTCAATGAGCTCCATTGGCTGACACTGAGCGAGGCGCGACAACTGGATCTACCAGCAGTAACGAGGTGGGCCATTGATCTGGTAGAGCAGCGTATCCAGTTAGCCCCGGCGGAGCAGCTCAGACAGAGCGCCCCCTTCGTGCGCTTTGCCAAAGGGCAGGAGATCTCGATCGACCTTTAATCATCCCACACAATGCCTCTCTGATTGATACACTCATCGCCCCCAGCAGGAATTGTTGTAGGCAAACCACCATGAGTGACTCCGTGAACGGCCATTTGACGGGATACGGCTCAGCCTCATACCGACACTACGTATTGATCCTGCTGATGTTGGTTTACACGCTGAATTTCATCGACCGCACATTGATAGCGGTGGTAGCCCAGCCGATTATCGAATCGTTTCAGCTAACTGATGCACAGTGGGGCCTGCTTTATGGGCCGCCCTTTGCCATTTTCTATGCGGTGATGGGGTTACCCATTGCCCTGTGGGCCGACCGATCAAATCGAGTCCATATCATCAGCGTCTGCATTGTGCTGTGGTCAATCATGACCGCGCTATGCGGCGTAGCGGCAGGGTTCTTCACGCTCCTTCTATTCAGGATCGGGGTCGCTATTGGTGAGGCAGGCTGCACCCCGCCCGCGAACTCGCTGATTGGTGACTACTTTATCGCCCGCAAGCGCGCTACGGCTTTAGGGGTCTACTCCATGGGCGTGACGCTGGGTAGCGTTCTTGCCAATGTTTTTGGTGGGCCGATCGCGCAGATGCAAGGTGCCGACGTCGGCAACTGGTTACATGGTATCGGTTTGAGCTGGCTCTTTGGCGGTCTTGACTGGGCGAATATAGAGGGCTGGCGAGTTGCTTTTGTAGCGGTGGGCCTGCCCGGTATTTTGGTTGCGTGGCTAGTGTGGGCGAGTATCAAAGAGCCACCTAGGGGGTACTCGGACCCTCCAGAGCAAAGCGCAGATCGGGCGCCAGGATGGAGTGCAACTTTCGCTGAGCTACGGAGCAAGCCCTCCTTCTGGTGGATGGCGATAGCCGCGTCACTGGTGGCCTTTGTTGGCTATGGCCTCATCTCATTTCAAGCGCCCTTTCTGCAAAGGGAACATGGCCTGAGTGTCCGCGACGCCGCCTTGCAATTTGGCGCACCGCTCTCCCTTCTCGCCGCCGCGGGTACTTTTCTCGGGGGCTACATGACCGAGCGACTGACCGGGCGCTACCCCACCGCAATGGCCTGGGTCCCAGCAGTCGGGATTGCCTTGGCGGTGCCGGCTTACGCCGCGGCGTTTTTCTCAGAAGATCTCACTGTTGTGTTTGTTTTGTGGGGTATCGGCGCAGTGTTTCATTACAGCTATCTGGGCGCCCAATACAATATTGGTCAGGGCGTGGTCAGCAACCGCTCGAGAGCGACCGCTATTGCGGTGCTACTGATTCTGGTATCACTCATCGGCAACGGTATTGGGCCTTATTTTGTAGGGTTCATGAGCGACTTCTTTATGCAACTTGAACTGGTGGCGCTGGACTCGGCAACGGCGCTCTCACCTGAGTCTTGTAAGGCGGCCGATGTCGTGAGAAGTATCGCTGACGACACCTTATGTAAAACCGCCAACTCCACCGGCCTTAAATTTGCCATGGCAGTCACAGCCAGCATCTTTTTGCTGGCGTCTGTCTGTTTTCTCATGTGCGCAAGAACGTTAAAGCGCGATTTCGTGGCTGAACTTGGCAGCCAATCGCAGTGAATAAATGCTGGCGCCGGTGAACCACTCTTCTTCGCCGCAACAACGATTGGAAAGGAGCCAAAGACGATGAAAAACACCCTTCGCGTGGGGCTATTATTTGCTCTCACTAGCACAGTGCTCCCTGCCATGTCAGAAACACCCGAGACGGCTGAGTCACTACAACTAATGGTTGGTGCGCCACCCCATGAGGAGCGCCAGGTAACCGTCGAAAACGGGTTAGTGGCCCCCTACAACCGCTGGAGCTTTCAGCGGATGCGAGAACTCTTCCCGACACGCGGCATTAACCCTGCGGCCACGCCGGCTGCTTTACCCACCAACCCGATTGAGATCAGCAAGGTCCCCGTCACCTTCAGCGACGGTCGTAGCACCACAGCCGGCGCCTGGCTGGCGGATGCTTACACAGACGGATTCATCGTTTTACATAACGGCGAAGTCGTTCATGAGCAATATCTGAACGGGCAGCGCCCCACTAGCGAACACATCATGTTCTCGGTGACCAAGTCATTCACCGGGACCATGATCCTCATGCTCGCAGAGGAAGGCCTGATCGATCTGAGCAAACCCATCTCGCAATACATTCCGGAGCTCGCTCAATCTGCCTACGGCGACGCGTC
>CALKMV010000050.1 GCA_938091485.1 uncultured Luminiphilus sp. | reverse complement strand
TCTCGCAGTCTTGTAGGCCCGTAAAACTTTCCACTGTCGTTCTCTGGACGCCAGATTTCCGCCGCCGCGAGATTGTCGAGCACTACCGGCGCATCATTGATCACGGTCGAAGGGGTAATGCCTGAAGACAGCGCGCTGGCGTAAAGGAAGGGTTTGAAGTTGGAGCCGGGCTGGCGTTTGGCCTGAGTCGCACGATTGAATTTAGACAACTCAAAACCCATGCCACCGACTAGCGCCCGAATTGCCCCATGCTTGGGATCCAACGACACCAGCGCCGACTGAGCTTTGGGCACCTGAGTCAATCGCCAACCTTGCGGCGTTTGGCGAACACGAATCAAGTCTCCCGGTGCCAACAGGTCGGAGGCGGACTGTTCGGGCGCCGTAGTTTGATTCACGGAGCTGTAGCGACGCACGTTCTTAAGATTGTCTTCCCACGACAAGGAAATCGTCTCGCCGGACTTGAGGCGCACTGAGACATCGGTCTCCGTGGTATCGGTCACAATCCCGGGCGGCAGTTTGGCAATGGTAGGCATGGCTCGCAGTGCCTCCTGCCAGCGTTCCAGCGTGTCCTCGGCTGATTCGCCCTCCCGGGGAGCGAGTCTTCGCTCAGGGCCGCGCCATCCGTGCCGCCAATCGTAGGTTCGCAGTCCGCCGAGCAAGGCATCGTGGGCGGCTTGCTGCAGATCGGCCTGCACGGTGGTGTACACCACATAACCGTCGTTATAGGCGGCGTTACCAAACCGTTCCACCATCTCGCGGCGCACCATCTCCGCCACGTAGTCGGCGTCTACCTCCACGACCTGACCATAAAAGGCGGCAGTGACGGGCGTTTCTTGAGCGGTAACTCGCTGTGCGTCGTCGATCATGTCCAGATTCGCCATGCGCCCCAGGATCCAGTCCCGGCGAACCTTTCCTTTATCCGGGTTACTGAGTGGATTATTGCGCGACGGCGCTTTGGGTACGCCCGCCAGCATGGCGTGCTGGGCAAGACTCAATTCGGCAAGAGGCTTGCCATAATACGTCTCGGCAGCGGCCTCAAAACCATAAGCTCGATGTCCGAGGAACACCCGATTCACATACAGCTCAAAAATCTCTTCTTTGGTCAGTCGGGCCTCTATCTGAAACGCCAGCAGAATTTCAGTGAACTTCCTGAGGAAGGTCTGATCCAGTGTGAGGAAATAGTTCCTTGCCACCTGCATGGTGAGCGTGGAGCCACCGCTACCTTTCTTTCCAGTGAGTAATAATTCGGAAAACGCTCTCAGCAGGCTAAGTGGTTCGATGCCGTTGTGTTCAAAGAATCCGTCATCTTCGGCTGCCAACAGCGCGTCGATGAAGCTCTGCGGAATCTGGTCAAACAGTAAAGGCTTTCTCTTTTGTTCCCCAAACTGTCCTATTAGGGCGCCGTCGCTACTCAACACTCGCATCGGTGTCCGCAGAGTGATGTTGCGTAATGCACTTTCCTCGGGGAGGTTCGGGCTGAGATACAGATAGAGGCCGGCGAGCCACCAGAGCCCCGCGCACGCTATCAGCGCGGTATATAGCATCAGTGTTCTGGCTTTCGGCACTGCGAAGTCTCCGAAGTGGCTTGCGTTCGTCGCGGCTTATGCTCTGACTGGCAGCAATACGTGTGCACCCAGAGCTCGAGCGAGCAAACATATCAGGGCTTTTGCGGAGATTTCACACAATTGGGGGCGTTAAGTGACCTTTTACCGACTTTGGCCGGTCATATCGCAGATAGCCCATCGTAATATTGAATGCTGGAAAACTTGGGCCCTCTTGGGGGTATCGACACACGCAAAGGAATGACAAGTGTTGAGGGGATTTGGCGCAGCCAAGACATCGCAGGTGCTCGGCATCGACATCAGTTCGACAACGGTCAAGCTGCTGGAGTTAAGCCGGAGCGGCGACCGCTATCGGGTTGAGAGCTATGCGGTAGCGCCACTGCCGCCGGAGGCGGTGGTTGAAAAGAACGTTAATCAGGTAGAGACCGTTGGCGGGCTGATCCGCGAGCTCGTAAATCGTTCCAAGACCCGGGCCCAGCACGCGGTCGCGGCGGTAGCAGGATCCGCGGTGATTATCAAAACCATTCCCATGCCTGCCGGGTTATCCGAAGAAGATCTCGAAGCACAGCTGACCGTTGAGGCCGATCAGTATATCCCCTACCCACTGGAAGAGGTCGCTCTGGATTTTGAGGAGCTAGGCCCCGTGGTGGACAGGGATGATCAAGTCAACGTGCTCTTGGCCGCCTGTCGACAGGAGACGATCGAGTCGCGGGTGGATGCGATTGAGGTTGCCGGTTTAACGCCCGCCGTTATGGATGTGGAAGTATTTGCCATGGAGCGCGCGCTCGCGCTACTGCATACGCAGATGCCGATGACTCATCCAGAGACTATTGCCATGGTCGATATTGGGGCGAGCATGACCACGCTCTCTGTCTATGCCGGCGGTGACTCGGTTTACACACGGGAGCAGTTGTTTGGTGGGAAGCAGCTCACCGATGAGATCATGAATCGCTACGACCTTAGTTTCGAAGAGGCGGGGCGAGCCAAGAAGCAGGGTGGCCTGCCAGAAGACTACGAGCGAGAAGTGCTGGAGCCTTTTCGAGAGGCGGTGGTCCAGCAAGTGAGCCGCTCACTCCAATTCTTCTTTTCCTCCAGTGAATACACCGCCCTCGATTGCATCGTTTTATGCGGCGGAGTGGCAGCTATTGCCGGCCTTGCAGAGATTATAGAAGAGCGACTGAGTACGCCGACGATTGTGGCCAACCCGTTTGCAGATATGTCAGTGGGTTCTCGGGTGAACGCTCAGGCTTTGGCCAAGGATGCGCCGGCCATGATGGTGGCATGTGGGCTGGCGATGCGGAGTGTGCGCTGATGCCCAATATTAATCTGCTGCCCTGGCGCGAAACGCGAAGGCAAGAGAGAAAAAAGCAGTTTCTGACAGGCTTAGGGGCCACATTGGCCGCGGCAGCCCTGTCAGTGTTCCTCTGGGCCCTGATTGTGAATAGCCAGATCGACTATCAGAAATCCCGCAACCAGCATCTTCTCTCTAACATCGCCCTACTCGATCAGGAGGTTGCGGAGATTCGTGATTTACAGCGCAAACGCAACCAGTTGATAGAGCGTATGAGGGTCATACAGGCCCTGCAAGGCAACCGTCCTGTGATTGTCAGGCTGCTGGATCAGCTGGTCAGGACTATCCCCGACGGTGTGTTTTACACCTCCCTTAAAACCAAAGCCAATGTGGTGTCGATAGAGGGGATCGCTGAGTCAAATAATCGCGTTTCTAGTCTTATGAGGAGACTAGACGCCTCGGACTGGCTTGAGAATCCGAATCTGGATGCGGTGCAGGCGGCGCCTGATTATGGCGACCAAGCGACGACTTTTAAGCTGACCGTCGGCTTGCAGTTGCCCGAGGCGGCTCAGGAGCTGTCGCTATGAATTTTTCTGAGCAGCTCAAAGCACTTAACGAATTTGATCTGTCTGATCTGGATATGGAAAACATCGGTAGCTGGCCGATGGCATTGAAAGTGATCGTGCTGGCGTTGTTGTACGCAGCAATCTTGATTGCCGGGTTCTATTTCCATGTCGAAGATCTTAACAAGCGCCTCGGCGTTGTTGAGCAAGAGGAGCAAACCCTCAGGCAGGACTTTGAGAAGAAAGCGTTTGAGGCGGCCAATCTAGAGGCCTACAAAGCGCAGCTCGTCGAGATGGAGCAGCGCTTTGGTACATTGGTCGCGCAACTGCCTTCAGAAACCGAAGTGCCGGGCTTGCTTGAGGACATTACCGATAAAGGCGAGCTGAACGGCCTGAGCATCAGGCGAATCGATTTGCTCGACGAGCAGGTCCAGACTTTCTATATCGAGTTGCCTATTGCTATTGAGGCGGTGGGGTCCTATCACGATCTCGGCGCCTTTATCTCGGGAATGGCGGGGCTGCCCAGGATTGTCACCTTGCACGACTTTGAGATCACGCTGGACGCTGATACTGCGCCGATGCTTGAAATGAGTATTCTCGCCAAAACCTATCGTTACCGGGATGAAAACGATGAGGTTTAAGGGGGTGAGCAAGGCGATGCCGCTGCGCGGGCTAATGCTACTCGTGCTGGCACCTTGGTTGGTGTCCTGCTCTGACAGTGGTTTTAGTGATCTCGACGCTTTTATGGCAGAGAAGCGGGCTCGGCCGGGGGGGGTGATTGAGCCGATTCCCACTTTTAAGGCTTATGAGCCATTTGCCTATGCAGCCACAACCATGCGCAGCCCGTTTGATCGTCCTGTGGATATCAGGCAGCTGGCCGCATTGTCGTCGCGTGTCGCGCTTAAGCCGAATAATAACCGTCCCAAAGAGTATCTGGAGCGCTTCACGCTGGATTCGCTAGTGATGGTGGGTTCTCTTGAGCGGAGTGGTCAGGACTGGACTTTGATCAAAGATCCCGATGGTGGTATTCACCGCGTTCAGGTAGGGAATTTCCTCGGGCGGGATCATGGCAAGATCGTAGAGATGGGCGACACCTTTGTCGCGGTAATCGAAATCGTCCCGGATGGAACCGAGGATGGCTGGGTAGAACGTCCCAGAACAATTGAGCTCTCAGGGATGTGAGCGAGGGAGATAAGGCATGATGAGAGCTTACCCATATGACCGCACCAGATTGTCTCCGGCAGGATGGATCGGCCTGCTGGCAGGATGGTTGTGCAGCGTTGCGGTAGTAGCGGAATCCGCGGTGATTGAGGATATTGCTTTCACCGCTCAGCCCGGTGCCGGTTTGGAGGTGCGCCTGACCTTCGACGAGCCCCCCTCTGCTGATATCGAGAGCTATACCATCGAAGATCCGGCAAGGATCGTTCTGGATTTTCCAGATACCCGAAGTGGGCTTGATCAAAAACGCTATGCGTTGTCCCAAGCCAATGCAACCAGCGTCATGGTGCTGGAGTCGGGGGATCGCACTCGCATGATTGTTAATTTAGTCGATTTGGTGCCATTTGAAAGCGCGGTGGCGGGGCGTCAGCTGACACTGCAAGTGGGTCTTGACGATGGGCAGTCAGCTTCTGCTACGCCGGCCACCGATATCCTGCGGACCGATGCCAACCGCGTCGAGCGAGTGGTGTCGGAAATTACAGATCTAGCCTTTCAGCGATCACCCGATGGCGAGGGATTATTGATTCTGAGCTTGACCAATCCAGCCGTCGACGCGAGCATTTTCAGCGAGGGCGGTGATATTACGCTCCAGTTCATGAACACTAATGTTCGAGAGTCTTTGATACGACGTTTCGATGTCACCGACTTCGCGACACCGGTTCAGGGTATCGATGTCAGCACCACCGAGCGGGGCACGCGCCTAAAGCTGCGGGCCGATGGGCTGTTTGACTACCTCGCTTATCAGACGGGTAACGAATACATTCTGGCGGTAGCGGCACTCAGCGAAGAAGAAAAGCGTGAGCGGCTCAATGAATTTGATTACGTGGGTGATCGCATCTCGCTGAATTTCCAAAATATTGAAGTACGCGCAGTGCTGCAGCTGATTGCTGATTTTACCGAACTCAACCTGGTTGCATCAGACTCTGTGACCGGCAGCATCACCTTGCGTCTGCAGAACGTACCATGGGATCAGGCGCTGGATTTGGTTCTGAAGACACGAGGGCTTGATAGCAGACAGATCGGCAACGTCCTGATGGTGGCTCCAGCTCAGGAGATTGCAGAGCGGGAGCGACAGGAGATTGAAGCCAACAAGCAACTCGCAGAGCTGGCACCCCTGCAGTCAGAGTTCATTCGTATTCGTTACGCAAAAGCTGTCGATGTCGTAGGGCTTTTTGAGGCGGGCTCTGAGGAAGGTGGTTCACTGATTTCTGAGCGCGGTTCAGTGGTGGTCGATGAGCGAACCAACTCGATCGTAGTGACCGATACAGCTGCTAAATTGGCGGAAATTCGGGATCTGATCGAGAAGGTCGATATCCCTATCCGCCAGGTCATGATCGAAGCCCGCATTGTCATAGCTTCGTCAAATATTGATGAGCAGCTAGGAATTCGCTGGGGAGGTGGCTACCTCAACGTTGAAGGGGACAAGTTCACCTCCATCGCAGGAGATACGGCGAGCGTGACCGGTTTGAACAACCAGCTGATTGATGGTGGGAGGGTCACCATGCCGTCGGCACCCTTCGTCGACCTAGGCGTCGGCGATGCTTCCTCCGGATTTGCAGTGGGATTCACTTCTACCGATCTGTTTCTGACCGCTGAACTGTCGGCTCTTGAGGCGTCTGGCGAGGGTGAGGTTGTCTCGCAACCTAAGGTCATTACAGGCGACAAACAGAAAGCCAGTATTAAATCGGGTACCGAGATCCCTTATCAGGAGGGCGCTGCCTCAGGGGCAACGACCACCGCATTCAAAGAGGCGGTGCTGAAACTGGATGTCACGCCAAACATCACTCCGGATGACCGTATTTTGCTGGACCTTGTGATCAATCAGGATTCTCTCGGTGATTTGGTTCCCAGCGGAAATGGTGGGCTGATACCGACCATCGATACCACCGAGCTGACCACGCAGGTATTGGTGGGCAACGGGGAGACCGTT
>CALKMV010000049.1 GCA_938091485.1 uncultured Luminiphilus sp. | reverse complement strand
ATTGGAGCGTTCACATTGGTGCGCGCCTAAAGCACTACTTTGCCATCGCTTGTATCTACTGCAGGCGATAGTTGCTTTTTTTACATTGGGTTCTGATGTATGGCAGCAGTAACACTGTTAGCAGCGTGAGACTTTGGGGGGCCCCGACCCTCGCAATACACTCCACTCTGTAGCGCCCTTCTCAACGGGAAAATGTCGCAATGAACTGCCGTAAAAAAAGCTGATTTATCGTAAAACAAAGGCCGCAAACAAGCATTTGTGCGGCCTTTAGGAAAATGGCGGAGCGGACGGAATCCGCTAATCGTTTTATACACTGATTATTAGAGGTGTATGGTCAACATTTTGCCCTACACTTGAGCGCCGCCGCTTTTGCCTAAAATCACTAACTCACTGATTTTGTTTTCTTTTATTTTCTACCCTGATTCTCCATGCTGGAAGCACAGCGCAATCAGCCCTCTATCTAATGCCATACCCCCACACCTGAGGAAACACCCACCCCCGGGGAGGGGGTCGGGCCTGTTCATTTGCGGGAAGTGCCACCCCCACTTACTAGAGGAAGAATCTGGGCTTCTCTCATTCAGGCACGTTTCCCTTTCGGCGTTATGGGAACCCAATCAATCAGTCGCTTCTTACTCGCCCTGCTCGTCCTTCTTCCACATCGGATGCATGGCCAGCCGAGTAGTGGCGACTATGAAAATCAAGGTAGCGATGCTCGCGAATGTGGCGTCCTCTGTGACTCTCTCGGCGATGAAAAGTCCGACGCAAATGGTCATCAGAACCCAAAACTCGTACTTCACAATGGATTGCCAAATCGCGCTCATCATTTGTCTTCGTCCTCTTTCCCTTTATGGAAGGAGTAAAAGTAGGTGGCAAGGATGGCAAGCACCGCTAGCACCACGGAGAAGGCCAGATTTACTAGGTCACCATCTCTCGAATAATCCGAGTACGCCATGTAAGCAAACGCCATCAGTGCAATAACGAACCCATGGTGCTCAAGCACCCTAGAGGAAACCTTCACCATTTCCTCCAAGGCAGGAATCTGGGGTTACCCATCCAAACGACCCGACTGGCTACTCTGCATTTGACGACCCCAAGTCTGGTAACACCGGAGGCCCGTATTGGTTGTCATCCTCGTCACCGACCACACACGCCCAGTAGATAATGAGCAAAATCCCGATAACGGTTAGGGTAATAAGAAACCACCAGCCACTCTTATCAATGTCGTGTAAGCGACGGACGCCGACGCTTATGCTCGGGATGAGCGTCACCAGCAAGTAGGCATTAGTAAGCGTCAAAAGCTGTGCCGGCGACGTCGTGCTGGGGGTAATATGCTCCGCAAGCCCCATGCCTTCTCTAACACCCTCCACGAAACCGATAATGAAAGCATCCAGCATGGGCATAAAAAAGCCCATGATCATCGATACTAGCGAGAACATCCAGTACTCCCTGCGAGAAGAACGTCCGGAAAAGTCTCTCCACCGCTTGAATACAATAAAAAATTCCTTCACCTGTGCCACTCCAAGCTGCCCCTCATCGACAGAGAATTAATCAAAATTCTGTCGACAAATAAATCCGGACATTTCGGGCATCTCAGGAATGCAAAAGCCCCTAGGGCGGAGGCTTCTGTCGGCGTTATAAGAACCCGTTCGGGTCACTCTTTGTTTATTGGAGGCTCAATCTCTTGAACTTCGATGTCCACATCAGGGCAACCAACGTCAGATGCCTTTTGTGCATCGCAGTCCAATTCGGATTCTTCGGGATAATAGATAGGCTGCAGAACTGGCCACAATATTTTCCCCATCTGCTCTGGCCAGAATGCGAGACTGCCGAAAAATACCGCGGCAGCCAACGATAATGTCGTTGTGATTCTTTGAAGCGGAGTGGCCCACTTCACGTTAGCCATCCAAAGTTTTATGAGATCCACGTTAGATCATTCCGCTACTTCTAAAATCTCATTCCTGACCGATCATATCAAGACAAGAGCTCAATCAATCAGTCGCTTCTTCCTCGGCCTGTTCTGAGCAATTGGGTGGTATGGCTCTCAGGTTCATTTTTTTCGGCAGACCAATTGAGGGCTTCCCACTGGAGACAGAGCTGCAAGTTAGCAATACAACCTCGCCGGTTTGTGCGTCTACGCATTCATAGGTTCTGGGGCGGCTGTCGGCTTGACTGCAAGCCAGTTGAACGTCGGATTCAGCATTATTGAAAGCCCAGATTGTGGCGAGCGCGATTGTCCCACCGACAATTAGCCACGCGAGTTTTGTAAGGGGGCGCGCCATCTTCTCCGAGCCTCTGAAATCTCAGACCTGACCGATCATATCAAGACTGGAACCCAATCAATCAGTCGCTTCTTCCTCAGCCTTTTTTTCCTTCTTCCACATCGGATGCATCGCCAGCCGAGTAATGGCGATCAGAAAGACAACAAAGGCTAGCTCTCCCAGCCACCTCGAGGCCAACTGCTGTTCGCCGACATACATCCCAAGTACCAGAAGCATCAGAACCCAGAACTCGTACTTCTTAATGAATTGCCAAATCTCACTCATCATTCATCTCCGGCCTCTTTCGGCTTGTGAAAGAACTGAAAATAGATCCTCAACAGGGCAACGAAAGCCATCAGCGCAGCTAACAGAGCCGCGATCCAATCACCATCTTGCAAATACATTAGCCATAGCACCCCGGCCATCATGACCATGGTGAAAACATCCCCGTACTTTGTAAGCAGTGTTCCCATCATTTCCGACCTTTTGGAATCTCAGACCTGACCGACCATATCAGGGCCGTTGGGCCCATGATGTCTACAGCGCCCAGATTTCAGCCACTCTTCCTTCTTCATCGATCTGGAACACTTCGACAATATCGAGCACCACCCCTTCTTTATCCTTGATATGCAGATAGCAGGTCACGGAGGCGCCAAACTCGACGATATCTACGAGCTCTTGTTCCGCACCAATATCGGTTAGCCACCCAAAGATGACGTCTCTCACCTCGTCATGGCCCGTTACGTCAAAACCCATGGCCGGCACATGCATCCGGTAGTCTGGTGCGCGCGCAACCTTTGACCACTCCTCGTAACCACCGCTCGCATTCAGTTTGTAATGCCGGATGGCCTCGCCAATCGGTGAAAGCGCCTTCATCATCGTTGCCCCTCTGAGTCGATTTGCTCTCGATCGATCATATCAGAGGTGTGGCTCGGGGCTTCAGCGATGACTACTAGCGCCTCGATTGCTGCAGCTAATGTAAGGCGAGCCGCAGCTGACGATTGGTCTTGGGGAGTTTGTCTCATTTCACAATCCGCCACACACCGTAGAGCTGATTGTGTGAGTAAATCGTGGTGCCGGAATCGCAGTGGGTCAATAAAGCCTGGCCACGGGTCTCCAGCGAAAGCACTTTGGTGCCCGCCAGTGGTTTCCCGTACTTTATTCAGCGGCTTGAGTCTGAACTCAACCTTTTCGATTGTCTTGTTCTTCAGTACCGACTCGATTTTATCGGCGGCGCGCCGTATTTCAGCGCCCTCGGGCATATACTCGTTCATCCAAGCAATGGGGTTACGCCATTATTTCACTGCTTGAGCGGGGGTAGCACGTTTGTCCGCGAAGCGTCCGGGGCTGATCACTTTAAAAAGCCCTCTGGTGCAGGCGATGCGTTTTCGCGGTTAAACACTCCGTTTTTGCAACGCTAGGCATCATTCACATTCTGCTTTGTGTTCCCTATGCTGACCTTAGGACAAAACAAAAAGGAATAAAAAAATGAAGCACGCCGCGTTTATCTTGTCTTTTTTCACGTCTGTTATTGCGTTCGCAGATGATCATGGTGGGGCACCTGCTGTCGGTGACGGCGCATTCGTTGCGCTGATGGTTCAGGCCAAGGATCCCGATGCCTACATCGCCATGATGAAGGGCAACAGTGCGCCTTTTGAAGCCTTGGGCTCTTCAGTGGCGGGTGTGTGTGTGACCAAAACCGGTGCGGACTATGCGGGGCAGATGTTTGTCTGGAATGCCTTTGATTCAATAGAGCAGGCGATGGCCTCAACTGACGCCTACGATCCAATGAAAGCGCCTGCCGAGATGGCGGCGATGCGTGAGGTGAAATACAACGTCGTATTCAAGCCGTTGAAGCCTTTCGATCTTGAGCCCGGCTCCGAGCGTCTGTGGCGCTTGAATATTGCGCCGAAGAATGTGGTGCCCTTCGTCGCAAAAATGACGGAGTTGGAAGCTGCGCTGCGCGGAGCGGGTCATAAGATGAATGTCGGCGTTTTCCAGCCGCTGGGTGGCGGTGCGCATGAGACCATCCATCTGCGAGCGGTCAGCCCCACCTATGGTGAGTCCGGTAAGGTGATTGACGAGGCGTTCTCAGGCGCCCCCTGGTTCAGCATTTGGACTGAGGCGATGACGCTGGTTGACGAGATCGTGACCGATAATTTCGAGCACTGCCAAGTGATCTATACCGCCAGCTGATTGCGTTGTTGCGGAGGGGCAATCACTACCCCTCCGATCTCCTTAATGTTGGTGCGCGATCTGTTTGCCTGGACAGGCCTTATCCCAGAGTGGAGCGGGTGATGGGAATCGAACCCACGTCTAAAGCTTGGGAAGCTTTCGTTCTACCATTGAACTACACCCGCGGACTCACTCAGCCGTCGAGCATGAACTCTTGTACCCAGCCCTCTGCCTCAGCCCCCTGAATCAGCAGGTATCCGTCCTCAGACTCGCCCATGAATACGACTTCTTCACCTTTCTGCAGTTTACCGACGACGTCGGCTCCCCTTTCGGGCCCGTCTAATACCTTCACGTTGGCGAGCTTTGCTTTCAGCAACGCTCCGGGTTGAAAGGCAACAGCCTGCAGTGACGCTGCCGCGTTCTGCTGGCCAACGGCAGAGGTCGACTCCAAGAGCGAAGGGTTATTACGAATATCCCGGACGATGTTGTTGTAGTTGTCCAACAAAGCCCCAGCCACAATTTTGCCCTCATCCGTGCTGGTATAGGCACCACCACCTACCGCACCCAACACGCCACCAAAGGCCCAGTCAGACTTTTTATAGGTACCCGACGCAGCCGCTACCTGGATGGTCGAGCGAACGTCCGACAGCGTCAGCGTAGTCGATGCCTCCTGAAATTTAATACCACCGGCCACTGCGCCCACAACGCTGCCTAGCCCACCAAAGAGCGACCCCACCGCCGCGCCCACTCCCGCGCCTCCCGCATTCTTATCGCTGAACAGCACATCGGCAGTCATCACGAAATCAGCGGTGACCATCTGGCTACCACCCATGTTGGAGTTCTGCTGCAACATGCCGTCATTAGCGAGAGCACGCTCCTGCTGAATGTTACGCATCGCCGTGCCCCGCTCCACCACCTGGAAGCAGTTGGAGTTCTGTACATACTGACGCAACAATTGCGTGGGCGGTGGCAAATTATACCCGCGGAGGGCCAGAATGATGTGATCCTGCGGCTCAGAAATGGCCAAAGTGCCTTTGGGCCCATCGCATTTCTCAAGTACCGCCTCTTCGTCGGCCCAGCTGATAGACGACATCAGCAGCATCACGACGGTGGCGAGTATTGTCTGACCGAATGTCGCAAGTGTGTGCCACTTGCGCAAAATAGCGAACGCTTCCACTGAACACCCCTTTTTGTTTGTTATGGCAGGGATGGACCAGTCTACGCCTAAAAAACGACGCAAACCAATGGAAGCTTGCTGATGTGATCGACCGGGGGCTGACCGCTGTGTCAAGAGAGCTCTGGAGACTATGCGCCGGCCACCCCCCTCGGAAAGATACTCTGACGACGCTTTAACCCTGCCCTGCCGCTCTCAGCGCGGCCAGCAGCTCGGTGTGATGATCCTTGGTTTTGAACTTATCCATGACCGCCTTCAGTTTGCCGTCCTTACCAACGATAAAGGTCGTGCGCAAAATGCCGTCAAACTCACGCCCCATGAACTTCTTTGGGCCCCACGCTCCGTACTTGTCGGCGGTCGAATGGTCCACGTCGCTGAGCAATCGGAAGTTGAGCTCATCGCGCTCGACAAACTTGGCGAGCTTGTTGATCGGGTCCGGACTGATGCCCAGTACCACCGTGTTCAAACCCTTAAGCGCCTTGGCCGAGTCTCTGAGCCCCTGCGCCTGCACCGTGCACCCTGGCGTCATCGCCTTGGGGTAGAAGTACACCACCACAGTTGACTTGCCCTTGAAGTCTGCAAGGGAGACAGTATTTCCCTCATGATCTGAGAGTGAAAACTTGGGCGCTAGATTGCCCACCTTGGGAAACGCCATATCGACCTCCGGGTCACTTAAATAAATCAATTCTGTTACGCCGACCCGCTGCGCAAAGATCAGCCTATATCCGCTATGCCCGGGCTACTAGCGGCGGGGATACTCGATAACCGTGTTGCGAATCGGGTAATTGCCGTGTTTTCGATCCTCAAGAAACTCTTGCAGCATCTCCTTTACAACGGGAAAAGCCAGTTCATCCCAAGGAATTTCCTGCTCCGTAAACAGCGCGCTCTCCAGCGACTCTGGTCCCACACCGAACTCGTCGTTTTCAATGTTGCAGCGATAAAACAGATACACCTGACTGATGTGGGGAACGTCAAAAATCCGATAGAGCTCAAGGTCAATTGCCTTAGCCGCTGCCTCCTCCCAGGTCTCGCGGGCTGCGCCTCCAGCCGAGGTTTCACCGTTCTCCATAAAGCCCGCGGGCAGCGTCCATTTACCGTAGCGCGGCTCGATAGCGCGCTTACACAAGAGGATGCGATCGCCTACCGTGGGTAGGCAGCCAACGATGACCTTCGGATTGATGTAATGAATGGCGCCGCAGTTTTGACAGACATGACGTTCGCGATCGTCGTCCTCAGGGATCTGCAGGGCAACCGGCCCTCCACAAAGGTTACAAAACTTCACGGCGTCTCCTCCGACTGCCAGCGCGCTCGGCGCTGGGCATCCTTATCGCGGCTAGCAACCCAGCGTTCTCCCGCGGACCCCTGCTCGCGCTTCCAGAAAGGCGCATCGGTTTTCAGGGTATCCATGATCAATTCGCAGGCACTGATGGCCTCGCCCCGGTGATTCGCAACCGCTCCGACCCACACGATCGTCTCTCCGACCGCCAAACGACCGTATCGATGCGCGATTCGCCAACTGCTGAGCCCAAAACGCTCCCCAGCCGATCGGCCCAGATCTTCAAGTACTTTCAGTGCCATTTCCGGGTAATGCTCCAGCTCCAGCTCGGTCACTGCATGCTGGTCAGAGTGATCACGCACGTATCCCGTAAAGGTCGCGACCGCCGCGCCCGGACTGTCTCCAATGAGTTGGGCGTACTCGGCCGCAACGTCAATCGCCTCCCTTTGCAATGCCACTGACACGCTAGCCCCCGGTCATGGGCGGGAAAAAGGCGAGCTCATCGCCCTCGGAAACCACCGCATCGACAAATACGACCTTGTGGTTGAGCGCATGCACCAGATTGGGCTGATTCAGAGCCTCTTTCCAGTCCGCACCCCGCTGCGACAACAGCTTTTTAATCGCGGCGACGTCGACCTGAGATGAGGCCTCCGAGACGTCAGCGAGATTCAACTGAAACTCACTTTCACCCAATGCCTCACGCAATGCTGAAAACAGTTTAATCGTGATGCTCACGCTGCCACTCGCCACTCGCCCCACCTGACTTATGGATCAGCTGAGTGCTTTCGATCGTCATGCCGCGATCTATTGCTTTGCACATGTCATACAACGTCAACGCTGCAATGGAAGCCGCGGTCAGCGCCTCCATCTCGACACCGGTCTGGCCCGTCACCCTACATGTCACCTCAATTCGTACACCCGGCAGGTCAGTATCGGGCACCAAATCGATCGTGACCGAAGACAAGGGCAGCGGGTGGCACAACGGGATCAGCTCCGAGCACTTCTTGGCCGCCTGAATCCCGGCAATGCGCGCCACCGCCAAAACATCGCCTTTGGGTGTATCGCCACCAACAATGGCATCCAGGGTCGTCGTCTGCATGCGCACACAGGCACTCGCGGTGGCCTCCCGCGCGGTCACCGCTTTTTCGGTTACGTCCACAATGTGCGCCCGTCCCGCATCGTCAAGATGCGTCAGGCGATCTGAATTCTTAGGCATATGACAATGCTAACACTCCGGTGCGACAAACGGCATAAGCTGGCATGATGCGCCACTCGACAGCGCTCCCCTCGGACACAGATGACCAGCGAACAGACTCCAGCACAGAGCATCCGTTACCGCTGGACAGTGCTAGTCATGCTGACGCTGGTTTACACCTTTAATTTTATTGATCGTCAGATTCTGGTCATCCTGCAAGAACCGATCAAAGCAGATCTCGGCCTGAGCGATGCGCAGCTGGGTTTGCTAACTGGCTTCAGCTTTGCGCTGGTTTATGTCACGGCGGGCATTCCCATCGCCTGGCTGGCTGATCGAAGTAATCGGCGGAATATCGTAGTCGTGTCATTGGCGTTCTGGTCCCTTATGACCGCCATCTCCGGGCTGGTACAGAACTTTGGTCAGCTGCTAGCGGCGAGATTGGGCGTCGGCGTGGGCGAAGCCGGGGGCTCTCCGCCCTCTCATTCCATGATCAGCGATTACTTCCCGCCGGGCAGCCGTGGCACGGCTTTATCGTTTTACAGCATGGGTATCTACATCGGCGTACTGTTCGGCTTCACGGCCGGTGGATGGATCGCCCAAAACTTTGGCTGGCGCAATGCTTTTTTCGTGATCGGCATCCCGGGCATTCTCTATGCGCTTGCGGTGCTGTGGGTCGTCAAGGAGCCCAAGCGCGGCCAGTTCGACGTGGGTGGCACGCCCCCTAAATCCAGCCTCAGCGAGACTATGGATTGCCTGCGCGGTCGGCCCACGTTCTGGTGGATCTCAGTGGGCTGCGCGTTCACCGCTTTCGTGTCCTACGGGAACGGCAATTTCATGCCTTCCTTCCTGATGCGTAACCATGGCCTGTCTCTGGCGGAAGTTGGCGCCATTCTGGGTTTGATCTCGGGCCTGTCGGGCGCAATGGGTACCCTCCTCGGAGGCTTTTTGGCTGATCGGCTCGGAGTGCGGGATATACGCTGGTACGTGTGGATCCCTATGCTCGGGGGATTGACCGCCATGATCCCAGCGTATTACACCCTGCTGGGGGAGAGCACCATGCTCATTATCGCCGCCATGATTCCCTCGCAGATTCTGGGTGCGCTGTATCTCGGACCGTGTATCGCCACCTGCCACAATCTGGTCTCTCCGGGCATGCGCGCCATGGCCTCTGCCATTTTGTATTTCGTGCTGAACATCATTGGCCTAGGACTGGGTCCCTTGACCGTCGGCATCCTAAGCGATGCATTTGCCAGTAGCTACGGAGAGAATAATCTCCGCTACGCTATGGTCATCACCCTCACCATCAGCCTGCTGGGAGTCTTCTTCCTATGGATGGGGGTGCGCAGCCTGAAGCGGGATTTAGAGGCTAACCAGCGGGCACTGGCTCGCGCAGAATGAAAGATCACAAAGCATGTTGCCTAGCGGCATTGTCAGCCGCAACGAGCTGAAATCAGAGGGCAGACGGAGGTGATGGTTCACCTTACACTGTGAATTCATAAGCAGGTCATAGACCGAGCCAGAAAAGAGGCCTTCAACATGCGAGCCGCTGTATTCCACGAACCAGGCACTCCCCTCACGGTAGAGAATGTCGACGACCCTTCGCCCGCCGCCGGCCAAGTGGTCATCGCGGTCAAACGCTGCGGCATTTGCGGGACTGACCTGCACGCCACCGAAGAGCACGATGGTCTGTTAGTTCCCGGCACCGTGATGGGCCATGAGTTTGCCGGTGAGATCGTCGAGGTGGGCCCGAATTGCCCAAGCGACTGGAAGTCCGGCCGCAAGGTGACGGGCATGCCATCGCACTCCTGTGGCGACTGCCTGCCATGCAAAGCAGGCAAACCGATGCAGTGTGAAAGCAATATTATTCTGGGCCTGCAACGCTCGGGCGGTTTTGCGGAGTACATGACCCTCGATACCCATAACTCGGTCCTGCTGCCTGACAGCGTCGACTGGGTAGAGGGCGCACTCATCGAGCCGCTCGCTGTGGGTCTGCATGCCGTCAACATGAGTACCGATATTCGGGGCAAGCGCGTGTTGATCTTGGGCGCAGGCCCTGTGGGGCTGGCAGTTTCGTTCTGGTGCCGTTTCATGGGCGCCTACCACATCACGGTCACCGAGCCCGAGCAGCTCCGCAGAGAGAGCGCCCTGCAGTTTGGTGCAGATGCAGCCCTCGCCTCAGGCGCACCGGCCCAAGTGTCGCCGGAAATCGAGAAAGCCTCAGGTGGCCCACCCGATGTAGTGTTCGAATGCGTCGGCATCCCCGGCATGATCGCAGAGGCGGTGGAATATGCGCGCCACGGCGGCGAAATTATGGTGGTCGGCTTCTGCGCCCGTCCCGATACCATGGTGCCTGCAGCCGCGATGGTAAAGGAGCTCACCGTCCGTTTTGTGATCGCCTGGGCTAAATCGGATTTCGACATGATCGCGGGACTCCTCGCCATGGACAAACTCGACGTCACCCATATGTGCACGGGCACGGTGGGCTTTCAGGGTTTTTCCGAGGCTTTTGAGAGCCTGCGCACGCCCAATTCGCACTGCAAAATCATGCTCGACCCTGGAGTCTCGTAACCGCGCACATTCAACCCCTGCACAAAAGATAATGAGGAGCGATAACAATAATGAAACCCTTTGTTCTGACTTTCACGACACTACTGTGTCTGATCTTATGGCATACCACCGTCACGGCCGAGCCCGAGGTGCAGTTTGAGCGGAGCTACGTGAGCCATGACTGGGGACAGGTTCACATTCTTGCTTCCAAGCCCGCTGAACTGGCCCAAGCAACGCCGCTGGTATGCTTTGCACCTAACCCCTACTCTGGTAACTACTACCGGCTGTTCATGGAGGAACTCGGTAGCGACCGCATCATGATTGCGCCAGACTACCCCGGGATTGGTCAGTCTGATGATTACCCCGGCTCGCTCGATATGACAGCGCTCGCCAAAATCATGGCTGACACCTTGATGTCGATGGGCTGGGGAGCCGACGGTCGCGGCCCCGTAGACCTTTGTGGCTACCATACCGGTACCATGCTAGCGACCGAGCTGGCGCTGCAATATCCAGATCTGGTCCGACGGATCATTCTCATGGGGATCCCCTACTACGATGCCGAGGGCCGACAGGAGCGCTTCGAGCGACTGGGCACCGTCAAACCCTGGCCCGAATCTTTCGCGGCGGTCGCACAGGATTGGATTTTCGCGGTAGAGATGCGAAACGAGCAGGTATCGCTCGAGCGTGCGTTTGGCAACTACCTGGAGTCCGCGGGTGCGTGGCAGGGAAAAGCCAGAATCTATGGCGCTGTGTTCCAGTATCCCGGCGAGGACCGCGCGCCCAAGCTGACGCATCCGGTGTTAGTGCTGAACCCACACGGCAATCTGAAAGAGCCCTCTCGGGCCTATGCAGCCCTGATCAATAACGCGACGCTGATTGAGCTGCCGGAGCTGAAATACGGCATCTTTGACGCATCCCCTGATGTGTTAGCTTCTCACGCTCGACCATGGCTGAATCAAAACTGAATTTCACGCGCAATGGAGTCCGAAGGGGTGCGATGGGCTGATACTTGGACTAAAAAGATATATTGATGTAACTTTATATCAAACTGATCAGCGTCCTCGGAGATGACCTTATGAAACTGAAAGCTAGCAACCTACTGTTACTGCTCATCCTGCCCCTCGTGCTCTCCTCACAGGCCCAAGCAGGGCATCACGAAAAAGAAGAAGCCAGTGATCCGATCGCCGCGGCCGCGGAATTCCCGCTACTGCTGCGCCGCACCACGCTGATCGTGCGTGATATCGAAGCCTCCCTGAAGCTCTACCGCGACGGACTGGGCATGGAAGTGATCTATGACGAGGAAATCAATCGCCCACACTCCAGCGAAGATCGCGAGCAGCGACTCCGACTCATTTTCCTCAAGGCCTCACACGACTATGTGGGCGTGATTGGTTTAATCGACTACGAGTATGGCTATCCCGACCATCCCGCCCACACCAAGCCCGTGCGGCGCGAAGGGTTTACGCCAGGCAATGCGATACTGCTGTTCAACACAGATGGCCTCGAAGAGAAATGGCCCACCATTGAGACGGCGCCTGGCGTTGAAGTCATCAGCAAACCCAAACTGACCGAGTACCCCGGATACGGCGGTGTTGGCAAAATTCGTGTGCTGGTATCCAAATTTTACGACGCGGATGGCTACATTCTTGAGGTCAACCAGATCCTGACCGACTGACCGCCCATAGAGAATGTGCGCGCGCCGCGTCTTGCATGTCGGTTATCGGGGGAGTACCTTACAACTGCGCTTAGGCGCACTAAATAACAACAATACCTGGGGGAAAAGAGATGTCTGAACTCGACGTTTTCGGTTTCATTGGCATGAATCGGTCAGTGTTCGCCACGCTATTTTTATGCGGCGTGCTAATGCCATTGGCCGTGGTCATCATCGCCTACCTTTTCAGAAACTTTTCAACTGCCATTCGCGGTGGCGCTATGGTTTCCGCCTTGATTGGGGTTGTGATGCTCACCTTCTTTTCGATGGGTGCGCAGAATGCCTTTTTCATGATGCTTACCACGCTCAGCGAAATGGCGGGGAATGGTTCTGAAGTTGCGACAAGCTTTCTAACCTCGGCAGGCATGCCGATTGGAGAGACCATCAACCCGCCTGGCTGGATGATGGCGCTGTCGCTGGTACAGGTGGTTATCAATCTTGTCCTGACCGTCTACGTATTCCTGTTTGCCCAGTGGGAAAACAGCTGATATTTAGACGTCTGTGCAGTGTCTTCCGAGGGGGCTCAAAGCCCCCTTTTTTATCGCCCGTTACTTGAGTGGCGACACCTTGAAGGTCATAGTTTTAGCTACAAAATCTGTCTCGCCAGAGACAATATTGATAACGCCATTGGAGACCATGTCGAGAGAGTACATCTGGAAAACTGCACCCTTGCGGCGATAAACACCCTGCAATGTAGCAGTCGCGAATTCCTCACCATTCTGCGTCCAGGCGAATCCGGTGAACTCGCCCGAGTCACCCATCCCGAGTTTGTCGGTAAACTCATAAGACAGCCACACGCGTCCATAAGGCCCCGCCTCGCCAGAGGCTGAGATTTTATAGTTAGTGCCGTCGGTCGTGTGCGCAGAATCAATCTCAAAATTGGCGATGAACTCGCCTTCACCGTAGTCGAGATCCTGAGCGACCGCGAACGGCATAAACAGTGCTGCGGCCAGCACCCACGCAATTTTCTTCATCATGTTACTCCCCTCATTGTGAGTTCTTCATTTTTGGTTGCGGCCCGGCACACTGAACGGCGGCCCGACACCTCGACAATCTCATGGAAACACTTCACAGGACAAGTGAGCCAGCGCCCCAACGCGCCGCAAAGCAATCCAGGTCATGGCGGCACTGAGCTCGCTGTCACCAATTGCTCACTTTACTGATCCGGGGTGCGTTAAAGTAAAAGTCGCTGCACACCCTGCACGCCTAACAGTCAAAAACCACAATCGATAGGAGTCCACCCTATGGCACATGTCAGCACTCGAAAAATCGTCATCTCAATAGCCTTGGTCGCCGGGGTCTCTCTACTCAGCGCCTGCGCGGACAAGCCGGGCAGTAAAGGCTGGTGCGAGGACATGAGCGCAAAAAGCAAAAGTGAATGGACAGGTGACGAGGCCAAAACTTACGCCGCGCATTGTGTTCTGGAGAGCACCACGATTGGCAGCGAGGCCTGGTGTGAAAACCTGAAAGAAACGCCAAAAGGCGAGTGGACGACTCAGGAAGTGGCTGACTATGCCAAGTACTGCGTGGTAGATCAGGTTACCCAATAAAAATCCTCTGAGGCGGCCCCCAGGCCGCCTCGACTCCTTTCCTTGTGCCTCGGCGCAGGTCACAATTCGCCTATGAGCGACGCCACACCCGCCACGCACACCCCCATGATGCAGCAGTACCTCGCGATCAAAAGCGAGCACCCGCATGAGCTGCTGTTTTATCGCATGGGCGACTTCTATGAGCTGTTCTATGACGACGCTGAAGTCGCCTCAAAGCTGCTCGACATCACGCTAACCAGTCGCGGCAAATCGGCTGGAGAGGCCATCCCCATGGCAGGGGTCCCGTATCACGCAGCAGAGGGCTACCTTGCCCGGCTGGTCAAAGCCGGACGCTCGGTGGCGATCGCCGAGCAGATTGGCGATCCCGCAACCAGCAAAGGGCCCGTGGACCGAGAGGTCGTGCGGATTGTGACACCGGGCACGCTGACCGATGAATCTCTGCTGGAGGCGCGGCAGGATGCCCTGGTCCTCGCCATCTCACTTGGCAGCACCGGTTACGGACTGGCCTGGCTGGATGTCAGCAGCGGTCGGTTTCTGGTCTCGGAGGTCGAGGACGAGGTAGCGCTTGAGGCAGAGGTGGCACGTCTTGCACCCGCCGAGATCCTTGTGCCTGAATCCAGCCATCTGGCGGATGAAACCTGGTCCGGTGCGCTTCGCCGTCAACCCGACTGGAGTTTTGACGAAGTCAGCGCGCGCGAGGACTTGCTGCGGCAGTTTCAAACGCGGGATCTCGATGGTTTCGGTTGCGGAGGTCTGACGGTGGCCATCGCCGCTGCGGGCGCACTGCTTGGCTATGTCAAAGACACCCAACGCAGCGACCTGCCGCATATTCGCGCGATCCACCTCGAATCACAGAGCGGCGCGGTCATTCTCGACGCCGCGACGCGTCGCAATCTCGAAATTGACCTGACGCTGAGTGGGAGTGAAGAGCACACCCTCTACGCCGTGTACGACAGCACGGTCACGGCAATGGGCGCGAGACATCTCCGGCGCTGGCTGCACCGCCCGATCAACGACCGTGGCAATATCGAGCGACGGCTCGATGCCGTGGACGCCATGGTGCGGGAGTATCGCTTCGAGCCCCTGCGCGAGGCGCTTAAAGATATTGCTGATCTCGAGCGGATTCTCTCTCGAGTGGCGCTCGGCTCCGCCCGCCCCCGGGATTTGAGCCGACTCGCAAGTAGCCTTATGCAATTACCACTGATACGAAGCCGCCTGCCCGCAGAGTCAAACTTGCTCGAACACCTCGCAACCGCACTTCCGGATTACGACCCCCTCACTGACCTGCTTGGCCGTGCCATCATTGAGAACCCCCCGGTACTGATTCGCGACGGCGGCGTGATTGCACCGGGCTATGACGAGGAGCTTGACGAGCTGCGCGGCATCAGTGAGAACGCCGGCGCTTATCTATTGGAACTGGAGCAACGGGAACGCGACAGTACCGGGCTGTCGACACTGAAGGTGGGTTACAACCGGGTACACGGCTATTACATCGAGATCAGCCGCGCTCAATCGGAGCAGGCGCCCGATACCTACCAGCGACGCCAAACACTCAAAAATGTTGAGCGATTCATCACGCCCGAACTCAAGACCTTCGAAGACAAGGCGCTGTCCAGCAAGAGCCGGGCGCTGGCGCGTGAAAAGTATCTTTACGAGGCGCTGGTGGCAGAGGTGGCGGAATGTCTCGCCCCGCTGCAGGCGACAGCCACCGCGCTGTGTGACCTCGACGTACTAGCCTGTTTTGCGGAACGCGCCACCGCCTTGAACCTGTGCCGGCCACGATTTACTGACAAAACCTTGCTCCAAATAGAAGGGGGTCGCCACCCGGTTGTGGAAGCGGCACGTGATGTGCCGTTTATCGCCAACGACACGCTACTAGACCACAACCGAAGAATGCTGCTCATCACCGGCCCCAATATGGGAGGCAAATCCACCTACATGCGCCAAAACGCACTGATTGCGCTGCTCGCTCATGTCGGCGCATTTGTCCCCGCGCAGTCCGTCTCACTATCCTGTCTGGATCGCATCTTCACTCGCATTGGCTCGTCTGATGATCTCGCGAGTGGTCGCTCGACGTTTATGGTCGAGATGACCGAGACCGCCAATATTCTCCACAATGCGACGGAACGTAGCCTGATCCTGATGGATGAGATTGGGCGTGGCACCAGCACATTTGATGGGCTGAGTATTGCCTGGGCCACCGCCCTGGCGCTCGCAAATCAGGTGCAGGCACTGACCTTTTTTGCCACCCACTATTTTGAGCTCACGGTGCTACCTGACCATCACCCTGCAATGGCAAACGTGCATCTGGACGCCACGGAGCACGAGGATCATGTGGTCTTTCTGCATCAGATTCAGGAAGGTCCGGCCAACCGCAGCTTTGGATTACAGGTGGCCAAGCTCGCCGGTGTGCCCGACGGCATCCTCAGCGTCGCCAAGGACAAACTCAACGAACTGGAAAGCGGCCGCTCCGCCGGGCCCTCACCAACACAGGCAGAGCTGTTTCTGCCCGCCAGCCAACCCACTTCCCCTGCGCTAGAGGCACTCCACTCCCTCGATCCGGATACCCTCAGCGCCAAAGAGGCGCTCGACTGGATCTATCAGCTGAAACAGAAACTTGACGATCAAACCTGACCAGTTTTCAAACTACTTTTTAGCCAGTATCCTTCGCCGTGGGATGAATGAGGTATCAGTATGACGTTCGTTGTTGGCGAAGATTGCATCAAATGCAAACACACCGACTGTGTTGAGGTTTGCCCGGTTGACTGTTTCTATGAGGGACCCAATTTTCTGGTCATTCATCCGGATGAATGCATCGATTGTGCGCTCTGCGAGCCCGAGTGCCCGGTGGACGCGATCTATTCTGAAGACGAGCTTCCCGGCGACCAGGAAGGCTTCCTCCAATTGAATGCTGAGCTCGCCGAGATCTGGCCAAACATCACCGAGCGGAAAGAGCCTCCGGCTGATGCAGAGGACTGGGCCGGCAAGCCGAACAAGCTGGAGTTTCTCGAGCGTTAGCGTTGAATGCTTGCCTAAACCGGGCAGGCGCACCTCGATCTGAGCCACCCCCACTAAAGCGTCCTGAATTACCCTGCGGCGTCCGGTCTACGTGAAGTTCGAGCTAAATCTGCTAGCGCTGAGGTAACAGCGCCATCGGATCGATGGGGCGCCCGTTGCGTCGGATCTCAAAATGAAGCTTCACTGAATCGCTACTGGTACTACCCATACCCGCGATCACCTCGCCCGCCTCCACCGACTGACCTTCTGCGGTCAACAAAGTGTCATTGTGGCCATAGGCACTGAGATAAGTGTCGTTGTGCTTGATAATCAGTAGGGCGCCGTAGCCCGTGACGCCCGTCCCGGCATAAACCACCACACCCGCTGCCGTCGCCTTCACGGGCGAACCTCGGGTGCCCGAAAGGTCGATGCCTTTGTGGCGCTCCTCCGAATAAGCTCGACTGACTCGCCCCTCTGCGGGCCAGGACCACTGATCTACCGGGACATTCGGCGTGACAGTTTTGGCTGTAGAAAGGCTATGCGAGGGCGGAGCGGAGGATGACCCACGAGCCACTGGCGCAGGCGCAGGTTTATTATCCGCTACGACCGATCCCTGCGCTGGGGCTGCACGCTGAGACACAACCGGATCGGTCTTGGACGCAACACCGGGCGCTGTTTTCAGCGTCTCGCCTACCCTGATGATAAAGGGTGGATCAATGGCGTTGAGTTCGGCGAGGGTTCGGTAATCCATCCCCAGCCGAAAAGCCACCGCGTACAGGGTGTCGCCGGGCACCACTACATAATCGGGCCCTGCAGCCAGCAGCGGACCATAATCTATGCTGTTGGCGGCTGCCTGCCTGACCTCTGGTATCTCCTCCTCGGCAAGGACGCTCCTGTCCTCAATCATCACAGGCGGCTTGTCCGCACATCCGGCCGCCAATGACGCGCCAATCAGCAACGCATAAAAATGCGCGCGCCCAATCAAGTCAGGCACCCCGTCGCGCCGCGAGCGCCTGCACGCCCCAGACGAGGGCCAACCCAGCAGCGAAGCTCAGCAGACAGAGCGCGGTTTGTGGCTCATTGATCGCCGTGGGCAGTACCGGGCGCAGTAATGTGACAATACCATCGCCCGCACTCACCGGCACCTCTGCCCGCCAGGGCCACACGGCCACCAGAGACCCCATGAGCACGCCACTTAAAAAAGCCATGGCAAGCACCCGGTAGTGGGTCAGCACGTTTTTTAGCAATCGAGCGAATAGCGCAAGGCCCGTTGCACAGCCGAGACCGAAGACCAGCAACTCAGTGAACGCTATTGATTTGATAGCTGTTAGCACCGGCTCGTACATGCCCATCAACACGAGCATGAAACTGCCGGATACGCCGGGCAAGATCATCGCGCAGATGGCGATGGCGCCGGCGCAAAATAGCCCTGGAAGTCCAGTTAAAAACGGCACAGGCGGCATGAATGCGGCGCCAACAGCCACACAGCAGCCCAGCGTAAAACCGATCAACGTGCCCAGACGATTTAATGTAACTTCTTCGCGGAGCAGCAGGACCGCGCTGATCAGTATCAAGCCAGTAAAAAAAGACCAAAGTGGTTGCGGAAAGTGTGTCAGCAGCCAGTGAATGCCTGATGCCAGAGAAAAAATCGCAGTAAGAATGCCCAACAGAAGCACCGCGATAAATCCGCCATCCAGTCGATGCCATAGCGCAGCCCAACGGCCGGTAAGCAATAAAGTCAGACCGTGCTTATCAAACGCCACGATAGCGTTTAACAGGCGCTCGTAGATCCCGGTGATCAGCGCAATGGTGCCTCCGGACACGCCCGGCACGATATCGGCTGCCCCCATGGCCATACCGCGGATGAACACGCTACCCGAAGACTGACTCAACGCCTCACACCTCGAACCATGGGAACAAAGTTGACCTCCTCAATCACCTCCTCGACATAACCCTCTGGAGAGGCCGTCACCATTGTCAACTGCTGCCGACGGCCGCCCACTGGCATGATCAGGCGTCCGCCCGGGGCAAGCTGCTCAAGCAAACCAGAGGGGATATGCTCCGGCGCTGCGGCCGCTAGAATCAGGTCAAAAGGCGCCTCACTTGGCCAGCCATCCAGTCCATCGCCGTGGCGCAGACGCACGTTGCGTACGCGAAGCTCACGTAGCTGCCTCCTCGCGCGGTCTAGAAGCGGTTTGATGCGCTCGATGGCACAGATTTCGTCGACAAGGCTCGCCAGAATCGCCGTCTGATAGCCCGAGCCACTGCCCAGTTCCAACACTTTTTTGGGGCGCCCATGTGCTAACGCCAACTCACTCATTTTCGCAACCACATAAGGCTGCGACAGGGTTTGGCCATAGCCAATTGGCAAGGCGGTATCCTCATATGATCGGTGCGCCAGCGCTTCATCAACGAACAAGTGCCGGGGCACACTGCGGATGGCTTCGAGCACCTCAAACCGAGTGATGCCCTGGTCCATCAGGCGCTGTATGAGTCGCTCCCGTGTACGCTGGGAGGTCATGCCGATACCCTGTCGACTCACGCAGAGGCGCCCTCACTCGTCAAAAGTGCCACCGCATGACTGGCGATGCCCTCCTCGCGCCCGACAAACCCGAGGCTCTCGGTAGTCGTAGCTTTGACGTTGACGCAATCCCGCCCGACGCCAAGATCATGGGCGAGATTCATCTGCATGGCCGAGACGTGATCACTCAGTCGAGGTGTCTGGGCGATAACGGTCAGGTCAACGTTACCTACAAGCCAACCGGAGGCATCGAGCTGGGATACCACGGCACGCAGCAAGTCTCTACTGTCTGCTCCACTGAATCGATCTTCGGTGTCTGGGAAATGTTTGCCAATGTCACCCAGACCCGCCGCGCCCAGCAGCGCATCACACAGCGCGTGGATCAGCACGTCCCCGTCAGAGTGCGCGACCAGCCCGCGGTCACAATCGATCCGAACGCCGCCGAGCACAACATGATCACCATCGCCAAACGCATGCACGTCATATCCGTGGCCAATCCGCATCATGTCATTGAGCTCCTCTCTTTCTGAGAACGAGGTCCGCGAAAGCCAGATCGGCCTCAACGGTGACCTTGATGTTACTAGAGGGTCCTTCTACCACATGAACCGGCTGGCCAGCCCGCTCCATCGCCATCGCCTCATCGGTCACAATCACTTCCTCCTCAAAACACTGTTGCAGTGCTGACCGCAGTGCAAAGAGTGGAAACAATTGCGGGGTCTGTGCGCGCCAAAGTGAGGCGCGATCGACCGTACCCATAACGGATCCCGCATCATCGACCTGCTTGAGCGTATCGGCGACCGGCTCAGCGAGAATCGCACCCTCCCGCGTATGTCGGGCCATCTCGACCAAAGCGGTCAACGCCTCGAGAGGAAGACAGGGGCGCGCGGCGTCGTGAACTAGCACCCAGTCCTCTTCAGTCGCCTGCGCGGCCAACAGTTCGAGTCCAGCCATCACTGAATCAGCCCTCTCCGCGCCACCGGGGGTCGTTTGCACTCGCACATCAGAGAGACTCTCGATGGCGTCGGCGCGGCGGTCCGACGGATCCAGCGCCACCACGATGCCACGAATATCGGGGCTTTCTAACAACGCGCGGAGGGTATGCTCCATCAGTGGCGCGCCCGCGATTTCCCGATATTGTTTGGGAATCTCGCCGCCCAGCCGACGCCCCGATCCAGCCGCCGGCACCACTGCCCAGATGCTGTTCACGGTGCCTCTGGCTCCTCAACAAACTGGTAGTACACCTCTCCTTCCTTGATCAGGCCAAGGTTCTCCCGCGCATTTTTTTCTACGGCCTCAGTGCCGCCCTGTAACGCCATGACTTCTTGTGTCAGCACCGCATTGCGCGCTGCTAGAGCCGCATTTTCGGTTTCTGCCTCCTCAAGCTGGACGCTCAATCGGCTGGCCTCAGCTAATCCTCCATCGGAGAACCACAGCCTGTACTGCAGCAACAAGAAAAGACCCAGAAGCCCACCAATGAACCAGCGCATCAGGCCCTCGTCAGGATGTCCCGGCCCGGATACGGCGCAGTCAGGCCCAATTCGGCCTCTATCCGGAGGAGCCGGTTGTACTTGGCGACACGATCTGAGCGGCATAGAGATCCGGTCTTAATTTGACCGGCGCCCGTGCCCACCGCCAAATCAGCAATGGTAGTGTCCTCAGTTTCTCCTGAGCGGTGAGAAATAACCGCCGTGTATCCTGCGGCCTTGGCCATGGCTATGGCTTCAAGTGTCTCTGTTAGCGTACCGATCTGATTAAATTTGATCAGAATGGAGTTGGCGATGCCCTCGTCAATGCCGCGCTTGAGGATGCTCGTGTTGGTGACGAATAAATCGTCGCCGACAAGCTGAATACGATCGCCCAATTTCTGTGTGAGCAAGGCCCATCCCGACCAATCCGACTCGTCTAGACCATCCTCTATCGACACAATGGGATGCTCTGCCGTCAATACCGCGAGGTAGTCGGCAAATCCTTCGCTGTCGTAGTCAACTCCATCTCCCTGAAGGTGGTAACGGCCGTCTCGATAAAATTCCGACGCAGCGCAATCTAGCGCGAGAGTGATGTCTACACCCAGTGCATAGCCTGCTTTGGCCACCGCCTCGCCGATAACTTCAAGGGCAGCCGCGTTTGAGGGCAAATCTGGCGCGAAGCCACCCTCATCGCCGACCGCGGTAGCTAGGCCTCGGCCAGAGAGCACCTTTTTGAGATGGTGGAAAATTTCGGCACCCATCATCAACGCCTCGGCAAAACTGCTTGCCGAAACGGGCTGAATCATGAACTCCTGAATATCAACGTTGTTATCAGCATGCTCTCCGCCGTTCAAAATATTCATCATGGGCACCGGCAGAGAGAGCGCGGTGGTGCCAGACAGATCAGCGATATGTTGATACAGCGGTTTCTTGGCTGACAGTGCAGCCGCTTTTGCAGTCGCCAGTGATACGGCAAGAATGGCGTTGGCACCAAAATTGGCTTTGTTCTCTGTGCCATCGGCCTCAATCATGCGCTGATCCACTCCAGATTGATCCAGCGCGTCGTGGCCAATCAGCAGTTCACGGATCGGGCCGCTAGCATGCCCCACCGCAGTCTGCACACCTTTACCCAAATATCGCGATGCGTCGCCATCCCGGAGCTCAAGCGCTTCTCGGGTGCCGGTGCTGGCACCCGATGGCGCGCAGGCACTCCCCAAACTGTCGTCATCCAGCGTGACCTCGGCCATGACAGTGGGATTGCCCCGAGAATCCAACACCTCAAAGGCACGCACATCGACGATCTCACTCACAACATAACTCCTAGATATCGGAGGCTCAGATAATGGCCAGATCGGGCTGAGATTTCACCAACACATCGATCGCTTTGACCTGCTCTAGAAAACCCTCCAGCTGCTGCAAAGGCAGCGCGCTGGGACCATCGCACAGCGCCTGGTCAGGGTTGGGGTGCGCCTCCAAAAATAACCCGGCAATGCCCATCGCAACGCCCGCTTTGGCAAGTCCCACAACCTGTGACCGACGCCCACCCGAAGCGGTGTCACCCGGGTCGCGGCGTTGCAATGAATGGGTGACGTCAAAAATTAGCGGGCAGCCATGGGTAGCCTCCCGCATCACATCAAAACCCAGCATATCGACCACTAGATTGTCGTATCCAAAATTGCTACCGCGCTCACACACCATCAATTGATCATTGCCACACTCGCGAAATTTCGCCACGACGTTGCCCATCTGCTCGGGGCTTAAAAACTGGGGTTTCTTGATATTAATAGCAGCGCCTGTGCGCGCCATCGCCGCCACCAGATCCGTTTGGCGGGCCAAAAATGCGGGCAACTGCAGAATGTCACACACCTCCGCCACTGACTCCGCCTGCTCCGGCGTGTGCACATCGGTCAGCACCGGCACGTGATAAGCGGATTTGACATCAGCGAGAATTTTCAGCCCTTCATCAAGTCCGGGGCCACGAAACGAATCGATTGATGAACGGTTGGCTTTATCAAAAGACGCTTTGAACACATAGGGTATCTGCAGGCGGCCACAGACACGGACAAACTCGGCAGCGCTCTCCATGGCCAGCTCGGCACTTTCGAGAACATTAATCCCACCAATCAACACCATCGGTTGATCATTGGCGAAGGTGCAGCCTGCTACCTCAACAGCGCGATGGACTCCCATCACGCGGCATCACCACACTGCTGCGCTACCGCCATCGCGGCCTCGATATAGCTCGTAAACAGGGGGTGCCCTCCACGAGGCCGCGACTTGAACTCAGGGTGAAACTGACACGCCACAAACCAAGGATGGGTTGGCAGCTCGATAATTTCGACCAACTCACCGTCGAGTGACCAGCCGCTCATGATCATGCCCGCCTCTTCCAACCGGCTAACGTAGTTGCTGTTCACCTCATAACGATGTCTGTGCCGCTCGGAGATCTCATCGCCGTTATAAATAGCCTGTGTCATCGTGCCCGCCACCAGTCGACAGGGCTGCGCACCCAGTCGCATGGTGCCGCCCAGATCCGAGTTCTCGGAACGCTGCTCAACGGCGCCGTCCGCGGTTTGCCACTCGGTGATCAAGGCAATGATGGGATGGGGAGTGTCCGGCTGCATTTCGGTAGAGTGTGCATCATCGAGATGACAAACGTTGCGCGCGTATTCGATAAGCGCCATATGCATCCCTAAACAAATACCGAGGAACGGAATGCCCTGCTCTCGCGCATACCGCACCGCTTCAATCTTGCCCTGAATACCGCGGTCACCGAACCCGCCCGGGACCAAGATGGCATCAAGATGCGACAGCAAACCGACACCTTGAGCCTCAATCTCCTCAGCATCGATATAGTCAATCTCTACCCTAGTGTCGGTTTGCAGCCCCGCGTGGTCGAGGGCCTCATTAAGCGATTTATAGGCGTCAACCAGGTCGACATATTTGCCGACCATTCCCACTCTCACCACGCCCTTACGCTCGCTGAATTCGCGCCGGACGACATCTTCCCACTCTGAGAGGTCAGCAGCCGGCTGAGCCAGCCCAAAGCGCTCCAGAATGTAGTCGTCGAGGCCGCTCTCTCTAAGATGACCGGGTATCTGGTAAATCGTGTCGGCATCCATCAGAGGAATCACGGCCCGTTCTTCAACATTGGTAAACAAGGAGATCTTGCGGCGCGCGCCCTCGTCTACCTCAACGGAGCAGCGGCACAAAAGCACTTCGGGTTGCAGGCCAATCGAACGTAACTCCTTGACCGAGTGCTGGGTCGGCTTGGTTTTAATTTCACCTGCAGTCGGAATATAGGGAATTAGAGTGAGGTGCATTAACAGCGCATTCGTGGATCCAAGTTCCAGCTTGAGCTGACGAACGGCCTCGAGAAAAGGCTGGCTCTCTATGTCGCCCGCGGTGCCCCCTACTTCGACTACCGCGACTTCTGCGTCGCCAGCGCCCTCGACAACCCGACGTTTGATCTCGTCTGTAATGTGCGGGATAACCTGAACAGTCCCGCCCAAATAATCGCCGCGCCGCTCCTTGCGCAGTACCTCGTCGTAGACGCGGCCTGCTGTAAAGTTGTTGGCGCGACTCATTATCGTACGCGTGAAGCGCTCGTAGTGACCCAGATCGAGATCAGTCTCAGCCCCGTCGTCGGTGACAAAGACTTCCCCGTGTTGAAAAGGGCTCATGGTGCCGGGGTCGACGTTAATGTAAGGGTCAAGCTTAAGGAGTGTGACTTTAAGGCCCCGCGCTTCCAGCACAGCGGCGAGGGAGGCGGCTGCGATTCCCTTACCCAGGGAAGACACAACACCACCAGTAACGAACACATATCTCGTCATGGATTCCACCAAAGCGAGAGAACACCCGGACGACTGTTTCGACGTCCCTCGGGAATGCCTCTCCGATGGACGATCAGTCTAACAGGAAGCCCTGCAAGGCTCAATTCAAACTGTCGTTAAAGGACGCCAAACCGGTCGCAGCCCAGGGGAAGCAGACTGCTCAGCACCGTGTTCGATGGCCGACAGAGGGCCCACCGGCAGCAACCAAACGGGATGATTTTCTGACCATAAAACAGGCAGATGGCGTCGCCACCACGGGGGAATTCTCAGCTCCTGAAGCCATTTTTTGGTCGGCTTTTTAGGTCGATTGAGAGGGGCCAGACTATCTAACTCGCCGCTGACTGCGCAGCTGAGACGCGTGCCCATCGAAAAAGCAGGGCCGTCCTGAGCGGGCTCCCAGCCGAGATGCCCCCAAACACCTTCCATCCCCTCACCGACAATTACCTCGTCCGGCAAGAGGATGCCCTGCCTAGGCTCATTCGCCCTGACCACCCATCCATTCCAGACCCGAAGGCAGGCGTCGCCCCAGCGCAATTCGGGCAGACGGTCCTGACCCGCATCGAGGGCTTGCCGTGCAAGCTCCACTAGCCGACGTCGGTCTGGTGAATCGAGCTCAGACTCCCCCAACCATTGGTGGATCTGCGCCGCTAGCTCCGCAACGTCCGCTGTCGGATCGATCACCAATGCCGCCTCGCCCGTCGCTGTCTCGGCTCTGGGCAGCGGCAGTTGACTCAGCCGCTGCTGCGCCATGGCCTGCAGGCCTGCCGCTCGCTGTATGGTCTCCCGATAACCCGGCCAACGCTCTGCCACAGCAGGTAAAACGATCTGTCGCAGATAATTGCGATCCTGCTCCGTTTCTAAATTGGAGGGATCAGTTACATATTCGAGCCCCCCGGCCTCGACTGCATTGCGAAGCGACTCCGCCGTTGTATTGAGCAAGGGTCTAAAGATCCTTCCCGCTCCGCACGTCCGCTCACGAGGAATACCCGACAAGCCGCGAGGACCTGCTCCACGCAGTAGACGGAGTAACACTGTCTCCACCATGTCGTCTGCATGATGCGCCGTGAACAGAATATCCCCCTCAACCAACACGCTCTCGAAGGCCCGGTAACGTTCACGACGCGCATCGGCCTCCACCCCACGACCACTGGGCTCGATGCTGCAAACGCTGATATGTAATGGGATGTTCAGTGTGTCGGCATGACGCTGACAGAGTGCACTCCACTCTCCCGCGGCAGGATGCAAGCCATGGTTAACGTGTATCGCGTGAATGGGTGGTGCTGGGGAGTTATCTCGGTAAGCGGCCAGCGCATAGAGGAGCGCAACGCTGTCCGCACCGCCGGACAGCGCCACCCACCAGCGTCGCGCCATCAACAGTGAGTCAGGTAAGGGGGTCAGGATGTCGCGCACAACGCGTGCACCGAATCTCAGTTGCCGTAGGACATCAGCCTTCGGTAGCGCGCCTCAAGCATGGTATCCGTATCCATCGCAGCGAGCCGCTCCACTTGGTCCAACAGGTGAGCCTTCAACCGACTGGCCATCTCTACTGGATCGCGGTGCGCGCCACCAAGTGGCTCGGGGATCGTAGCATCCACGATGCCAAGCTCCTCCAGCTTGGAAGATGTGACACCCATAGCCGCTGCCGCGTCAGGCGCGAACTCCGAGCTCTTCCAGATAATGTTGGCGCAACCCTCGGGGGAGATCACAAAATAGGTGGCGTATTGCAACATCGCCAAATGATCTCCCACGCCAATGCCCAGCGCGCCGCCTGAGGATCCCTCACCGATGACAATACAAACCATCGGCGTTTTGAGCCGGGACATCACCGCCAGATTTTGCGCAATCGCCTCTGAAATGCCGCGCTCTTCCGAATCGATCCCAGGATACGCCCCGGGCGTATCGATGAGCGTGATCACCGGTATTTTGAAACGCTCGGCCATTTCCATCAAACGCATCGCCTTGCGATATCCCTCGGGTTTTGGCATCCCAAAATTCCGGTACACCTTGTCTTTGACCGCGCGGCCCTTCTCCTGACCAATCACCATCACTGGGCGCCCATCGAGGCGCGCGACGCCGCCCACGATCGCTTTGTCGTCTGCAAAATGGCGATCACCGTGCAGTTCATCGAATTCAGTAAAGATTTCAGGGATGTAGTCTAGGGAATACGGCCGTTGCGGGTGGCGCGCCACACGCACAATGTCCCAAGCGCTCAGATCCGCATAAATCTTTTCTGTCAGCGCAGTGGATTTCTCGCGCAGGCGACCAATCTCGTCACCCAAGTTCAGATCGGCACCCTCACCCACTCCCTGCAGCTCTTCAATTTTCATCTCGAGCTCAGCGATGGGCTGCTCAAAGTCTAGGTAATTTGGATTCATATGATTAGGCCAACCAACTCGGTGTGGCGAGGTGATAGAAGCACCTGAGTCTACAAAGGGAAGCCTGATCCGTCACGCCCACTGTTCACACCCCCACTGTTAAAAAGTCGGGTATCTGGGTACCCTGCCGCCCATGATTACTCCGGAGCAGAGCAAACCACGCCTCATCCTCGCGCCCATGGAAGGCGTCGTCGACGCCATTATGCGCGAGCAATTGACCGCCATCGGAGGCTACGAGCGCTGCGTGACCGAATTCGTGCGCGTGTCTCAAACTCTTCTCCCCAACCGAGTGTTTTATCGTTACGCTCCCGAATTGAGACAGGGTGGCCTGACACCGTCCGGTGTGCCAGTTTACCTGCAGCTACTTGGCTCTGATCCCGAGCTGATGGCTGCCAACGCTTTGCGCGCCGCTAAATTGGGCTCGCCGGGTATCGACCTGAACTTTGGCTGCCCCGCCAAGACCGTCAACCGGTCACAAGGTGGTGCAGCATTGTTACGATCCCCTTCATTGATCAGATCGATTTGTCAGCGGGTTCGAGACTGCGTCCCCGCCGAAATACCGGTCACGGCTAAGATCCGTTTGGGCTACGACAGCGATGAACAGTTTCAAGAGATTCTTGACGCACTGTCGAGCGTCGCTCTGACTGAAATCACCATCCATGCCCGCACCAAACAACAGGGCTATCGGCCTCCGGCACACTGGCACCAATTGAGGCGAGCCCGAGACAGCTTGCCCTACCCTGTCATTGCCAATGGAGAGCTGTGGAGCCCCTCCGATATCTCCCGGTGCAGCACCGTCAGCGGCTGCAATGCTTTCATGCTCGCCCGCGGCGCACTGTGTCGACCAGATCTTGGGGCGGCGGTTCACGCTCATTACACAGGGAGAGACGCACCCGCCTTCGGCTGGCATGAAACGCGAGAGCTGCTGCTGGCATTTTTGCACCGCAACCGCGAGCTGTATGACGCTCGATACGCTGTAAACCCCGTCAAACAATGGTTGGTTTATCTCAAAGTTTACTACCCGCAAGCCGCGGCACTCTTCAACCGCGTCAAGCGCATCACCGCCCCCGGAGAGATGGAGACTGCGCTCCTTGGCGAGCTGGACTTGGCCCGAGCCGCCTGACGTGAGCCAGCTCCTCGCGGATGGAATGAGCCGATGAATCGCCACCGACCACGTCTCAGTTGTCCGCTTGCATCCCCCCGACTAACGCCAAAAAGGACATTGACATGAGCAGGCTGCCGGCCGACGTCACAGGAGATCTATGGGGTCACCCCAAGGGGCTCTATATCTGCTTTGCCACAGAGCTCTGGGAGCGATTCTCTTTTTACGGCATGAAATATCTGCTGCTGCTGTATCTCACCAAATACCACCTGTTTTCCGATACCGCCGGCCTCGGCGTGCTGGGCAGCTATGCATCGCTGGTATATGCGATGCCCGTTCTAGGCGGGCTTATCGCTGACCGGTTCATTGGTATGCGCAAAGCCGTTACCTTTGGTGGGCTGCTGCTGGTAGCCGGCCACCTGGGGATGGCCTTTGAGGGTGAAGCTGCCCGCCAGACCAGTGATGGCATCCTCAGAGATGAACAGGCGCTGTCTATTTTCTATCTTTCTCTGGCACTGATTGTTGTCGGCGTCGGATTTCTTAAGCCCAATATCTCCACGGTGGTGGGCAAGCTCTATCCCGAGGGAGACCCGCGCCGTGACGCGGGCTTCACCATCTTTTACATGGGGATCAATATAGGCGCTTTCAGTGCCACCCTACTCTGCGGCTGGCTGGGAGAGGTCTACGGTTGGTCCTGGGGCTTCGGGGCAGCGGGTGTCGGCATGTTTCTGGGCCTGATTGTTTTTCAATGGGGGCAAAAATATCTGCTGGGTCACGGAGAGCCCGCTAACCAAGATCAGCTAGCGCGATCAGTTGGGGTACCCGGGCTCACCATTGAGCGCAGCATTTATTTGGGCAGCTTCGCGATGGTGGCCGTGGTGTGGCAGCTAGTCCAACTCACCGAGGCCGTCGGCACGTTGCTTGATGTGCTGTCACTGTCTGTGCTGGCGGGACTCGGCTGGTTTCTGATGTTTCGTTGCAGCAAAGTGGAACGAGACCGCATGTTCGTGCTCATCGTGCTGACACTATCCACCGTCATCTTTTGGGCGCTCTTCGAGCAGGGCGCAGGGTCGATGACACTCTACACAGACCGAGTCACCGACAAGGCCCTGTTGGGTATTCCGCTGACAGCGGCCCAGTTCGGGGCGGCAAACTCCTTCTTCATTTTCTGTCTGGCCCCGCTATTCGCCGCACTATGGGTGTGGCTGAGCCAAAAAGGATGGGAACCCAGCACCACGGTCAAATTTTCTCTAGGGATTGCCCAGGCCGGACTGGGCTTTGGCGTGTTGGTATACGGGGCTCAGTTCCCCGATCAGGCCGGCTTGATATCCGCCTGGTGGCTGATTCTTGCCTACCTGCTGCACACAACCGGTGAGCTTTGCCTGAGTCCGGTGGGCCTGTCAGCAGTCACCAAGTTGGCTGTGCCATCGGTGGTCGGAGTCATGATGGGCACCTGGTTTCTGGCGTCGGCCTACTCCTCGTATGTCGCCGCTCAAATTGCCACCATCGCCGCACAGCCCGCTGACCAAAACGGCCTGAATCTTGTCGAGGCACTCGCTGGCTACACAACGCTATTCAGTCAGTTGCTCTACATTGGCCTAGGGGGAGGTGCAGTACTGTTTCTACTGGCACCCGTCTTAAAGCGAATGACGCACGGTGTGAAGTAGATCAGGCGGACGCAGACGCCATTCCGCTGTCCAATTCTTTACCTGCCTTTCTCGCCTTTTTAGCCAAACGTCGCTGCCGCCAATCGAAGCCAATAAGATACATGGCAGGCACCAGCAGCAGGCTGACAAAAAGCGCGAAGAACACGCCAAAGGCCAGTGACAGAACAGCAGGCTTCAGAAATTGAGCGCTGGTAGATTGCTCGGCCATGATGGGTATCAATCCGACAAACGTGGTGAGGGTGGTCAAGAAGATCGGTCTAAAACGACTCACCGCAGAGGCGACCAGCGCCTTGGGAGGCGACATGCCCTCTCTCTCAAGCCGTCGCACGTAATCAATCAGCACCAGATTATCGTTCACCACCACACCTGCCGCCGCGCCGATGCCAAAGTAGGAAAAGAGCGCCATTGGCAGATTAAAGATCAAATGACCAAAAACAGCCCCCATAAAACCAAATGGCATGGCGGTCATAATGAGTAGCGGCAAACTGTAGGAGCGGAAAGCGACTGCAATCAGGGCATAGATCACGAACAGTGCGATGGTATAGAGCGCCACGATTTCACTGAAGAATTCCGCCTCTGCCTCCTGTGACCCGCCCTTGAGCACTTTTAGACCCGGATACATGGCGAGCAGTTCAGGCAGGTAATCCTGCTTCACCGCACGATTGATCTCGCCGAGAGACTCTGGCTCCACAGTGGCGTTCACCGTCACGACGCGATCCCCGTTTCGGCGTGTAATCCTTCTGGTCGCCTGCCCCACTTCCACCTCAGCGACCTCCAACAGCGGAACGAGTCTGCCGTCCAGAGTACGTATACGAACATCCTCAAAGGTTGCCAGCGACTCCCGCTCTTCCTGTGGGTAACGAACCATCACGCGGACATCGCCATTCTCTCGAGGGAGACGCTGCACCTCTTCCCCGTAGAAAGCCTGCCGCACCTGACTCGATACATCGCCGAGACTGATTCCCAATTTCTCTGCGCCCGGCAGCAGATAAAAGCGCAATTCCGGCAGCGCACCCAACTGATCGTCGCGAATAAAATAGGTTTTATCGTAGCTCGCAAGATGCTCCTGAAGAGCAAGGCTCGCCGCGTTCAGGGTGTCGAGGTCCTCGTGTTTTAACAGGAAAGTGATACTCGCCTCACCATCGCTGAAGCTGTAGTTGACCTTCACCTCATCTGCATCAGGAATATCCCCGACCAGATCAGAAAAACGCTCCGCAGTCTCTCGGGCACTGAGCGCTCTCTGATCCGGTGGTGCCAATTGGACGATAGCGATCACATCACCGCGTCGGGCCCGGGTATACCAGCTCTCTATCAACTTCCCAGATCCGCGGCCCGCTTTTGCCTCAGCGTTAATTTCTTCAGCCAGCTGTTTTTCTGCGGTCTGTAGCTGTGCCAAAACCTCCATCGAACGGCTATAAGGCGTTCCCGGCGGCAAGCTCACATTGATATAGACCTCTTCGCTTTCGACCTGAGGCGAGAAGAAGAACTTCACCCAACCGCTGGTAAAAAGGCCCAGCGACACCACAAATAGCGAGAAAAACACCATTGCGGTCGTGTATCGATGCTTTAAACAGCGCTCGAGGAAGGGCCGGTACCGGCGCTCTGCAAAATGCACGATGCTATCCGCTATCCGCTTCTGACGAATCATCCACTTGGAGTCTGGCGGCGAGGTCTTCAAGTTGCGCAGGTGCGCCGGCAGGATCAGAAAGGCTTCGATCAGCGAGAACAACAACGCCAATGAGATCACCACTGAAAGCTGGCGGGTGAATTGGGCTGTGACCCCTGACAGAAAAAGCCAAGGCGCAAAGGCAACGATCGTTGTAAGCACTGCGAAAATTACCGGACGACTCACGGCGAAGGCGCCAGCGATAGCGGCCTCTTCAGCCTTCAATCCGCGCTGGTGGACATGGTGGTGAATGCTTTCTCCAACCACGATCGCATCATCGACGACAATTCCGAGGACAAGAAGAAAAGCAAACGTCGATAACAGGTTCAGCGAAACATCATTCGCGGGCAGTAAGGCAAATGCGCCCAGAAAGCTCACCCCAATTCCCACCGTAACCCATAAGGCTACCTTTGGCTCGAGCGTCACTATCAGGATGATAAACACGAGGACCAGCCCCAGAATGGAGGAGTTGGCAATCAGATCCATGCGGTTCTCGTAGATGTCGGCCATATCAGACCACAGCTCGAGTTCCACTCCGACAGGCAGCGTCGGCTGCGTACGCTCAATCCATTGGCTCACGGCCTGACTGGACTTAACCACCTGCATATCATCTGTCGACATCGCCTGCAGCAGCACAGCTGGCTTGCCATTCAAAGTCGCCAGAATTTCGTTTTGCTCAAAGCCATCGATCACGGTCGCCACGTCTGCGACACGCACTGTTCCTCCGTCTGCCGTTTGGCGGATGACAATTTGCTCAAAGTCCGTTTGATTATCAGCAAGGTTTTGGGCCCGGAGCTGCACGTCCCCTGTCCGGGTTCGCACCTCACCAACCGAGACATTCATGGAGTCTCGACGAATGGCAGCCGCCACATCCGAGAAGCTTAGCCCGTAATTCCTCAACCCGCGCTCTGAAAGTTCTATCGTCACCTCTTCACGACGCGAGCCAAACACATCGACCTGCGAGATATAGGGCAACCCTGCCATCTCATTGCGCAGCTTGTTTGCCAGCCGGGTAAGCGCCTTTTCTCCCACCTCTCCAGCGACGGCAACGCGAATCATTTCCTGGCGCCACTCAAAGCGCCTGACTCGCGGGTTTTCGATATCACGAGGAAACGATGTGACCGAATCGACCGCATTTTTCACATCGTTTAAAAACGAATTCAGGTTAACCGCTGGGTATGTCTCAACAGTCAAAGAGCCAAAGCTCTCGCGCGATTGAGAAGTGACACGGTAAACGTTGGAGACATTTTTCAGCGCCTCCTCAACCCGCTGTACAACCTGCTGCTCCATCTCTTTAGGAGACGCACCGGGCCAGATCACTTCGACCTGAACAATGTCTGGCTGGACGGAAGGAAACGCTTCTTTTTCAATGTCGCGCAGGCCCAGCCAACCGGCCGTGACAATAATGAACATCAAGAGGTTGGCGGCAACCGGATTGCGCACCCACCATCGAATCAGACTTTCCATGTCTCGAGTCTCAGGCTTCGTTATTGGTCGGTGTCACTTCATCACCGACGCTGTCGGCAATGGTTCCATTGTCGACAGCCTCCAGACGCATGCCACGAACGGGGTTGCGAATGGCGGACACTATCACTCGCTCTCCGGCTTCGACCCCGGAGGCCAGCATCACCATGTCGCGATTTCGATGGATTACATCGACCTGACGAACATCCAACAGGCCCTCTCCGTCTACGACGAAGACTTCGTCCCCGGCACGAAGGCCATCAGCAGCAATTTGGATGGCATCGACAATCGTCCGCCCCTGAATTTCAGCATCGACGTAAAGACCCACCGCGAGCGGCATACTGCTATCGGTGTGTGTCTTGCCATACGGATCTTCAATTCTGACCGTGCCATAAACGCTGCGAGTTGCGGCCTCGATCCCGGCATCTAGGCCCGTCAGACGTCCCTCCCAACGATGCACCCTGCCACCGATTAACGCAGACAACGTCGTCACCAGACCGCCGGTCTCTCCACTGATATATCCAACCGGCACCCCCAGCGCAGAGAGCTGGTTTGTCGTTAACGCCACCCTGACTTCCGCAGCATCCGTTCCAAATACGCTACCCAGCACCTTACCGGGATTCACGTATTGGCCGAGATCGGCTGCCTGGCTCTCTACGCGACCGGTGAATGGCAAGCTGATTTGCGTGCGCTCAAGGTTTGTCATGGCCAGAGAAAGCGCGGTTTGTGCCGCCTTCAGAGCAGATTCGGCTCTCGCTACCTGAGGTTTTTTCAGCGCCAAGGGCGACGGGTTGCTTTGCCCCGCGAGTTGCTTGCGTGCCACGTCAGCGTCAGCCAGCGCCTGCTCAAGATCTACCTGGGCGGCAGCCACCCGGGCACGCCGCTCATCAACCGCGGCTCGGTAATCAGTATCTTCTATGCTCAGCAAGACATCACCGGGGCCGAATTGACCACCCTCGATGAAGTCGGGAGCGATCGACGTGATCTTGCCGCCAACCTGCGCCACCAGTTGAGTCCGCACCGCCGGACGCACCTCTCCGTAAACAACCACAGTTGGCCGAGAGGCGGCGCGTATGGCCGGGGCAACCTCCACACTAACAGGCCGAGGGGCCTCAATATTGGGGGTGGGCTGCGGCTTGGTCACCTGCAACAGCACGTAGATGGCGAGACCGGCCAGTCCTACTCCAATGGGCGTGGCGGCGCGCCGCAATTTGGCAATCATCTTCGTCTCCCTGATCCGGTGACAGCAACGTATTCGGTCGTCACAGCTGTCGCAACTACCTTCCATGGCGGACAATCTCGAAGCCGCGCATAGTACCGCGAGAGATACCCCCACTCCATGGGGATAAGTCGCATTTGATCTGCGGAACTTTGCAATCTGCTCACGGGTATACCCACTGACAACGTAAACGGTTCTTAAAGTCGGCGCCCAAACCGCCAATTCGACATCATCGCAGGGCCAGAATAATCAGAGGTGTCGTGTCTCGCAGTATTGCCATTCAGGGGTTGAAGCGAGAGACCTCGCGGTGGACAGCACCGGGTCAAAATCAATGATGTGCAAAGAAGTACCAGCCTCAATACCTCGGATAGCTGTATAGACTTGCTACCCTTCTGAGTCGCACAAATTAAGGAACAACCATGGCTGATCGGCAGTTTGATATCGTGCTTTACGGCGCGTCAGGGTTTACCGGAAAGCTGGTCGCGGCCTATCTGATTGAAGCGCACCCGGATGTGACGTGGGCCATCGCAGGGCGTAATCAGCAAAAACTCGAGGCTTTGCGCCGCGAACTGAATCAACCGGAACTATCGATTGTTATCGCCGACAGCGCTGACTCCGCCTCACTCGCGGCGATGGCCGCGAAGACCACGACACTTATCAGTACCGTCGGACCCTACGCAAAGTTCGGCACGCCCGTGCTGGAAGCCTGCGCCCGCGAAGGAACCCACTACTGCGACCTAACGGGTGAAGCACAGTGGATGGCCGAGGTGTATGAGCGTATCGACCCCATCGCCAAAGCAAGCGGCGCACGACTGGTTCACTGCTGCGGCTTTGACTCCATCCCCTCAGATCTTTCGGTGTACTTTCTTCAGAAGCAGTTCATAGAGCGTTATGGACACTACGCCAAGCAGATTGCTGGCCGCATGGGTCGCGCAGCGGGTGGGGTCAGTGGCGGGACCGTGGCGAGTCTTATGTACGTGGCGGAACAAGCCTCGAAAGACCCTGACATTAAAGAGCGCATCATGGACCCCTACGCGCTCTATCCAGCGGGCACAGCCAAAGGCCTGGATGGCCCGGATCAGGCCGGAATCGCCTGGGACGATAACTTTGAATCTTGGACCGGCCCATTCGTGATGGCGGCGATCAACACTAAAGTGGTCAGAAGGTCCCATGCGCTCGCGGGACTTCCCTATGGCGCCGACTTTCGCTACGACGAATCACAGCTCTGCGCTAGCCGCACCAAGGCACTGCTGAGCGCAGGCGGACTGGGTGCCGTCATGGCCGGCACCTTTTTCTCCCCTACCCGGGCACTGCTGAAAAAAGTGCTGCCCGACCCAGGCGAAGGGCCTAGTGAGGAAACCCGTAACAACGGCTTTTTTGAATTCTGGGCGCATGGCACTGACGGCGACAACAATCTAAAAGTGAAAGTGACGGGCCAACGCGACCCTGGCTACGGCGCAACCTCTCGGATGTTGGCGCAAGCCGGTCTGTGTCTCACGCAGGACGAGCTGTCTGTGGGGGGCGGCATCTGGACGCCCGCTAGCGCAATGGGGGACGCCCTGCTTCACCGCTTACCCAGTGTCGACATACATTTCTCAGTGGTGGAACCCTGATCTTGAATCAGTATCTGAGGCGAAACCGGATCACAGCTTAGCTACGCTGACTCACCTCAGTGAAAGATAACGTGGCCCACAGAAGCCCATGCTAGGTTCAGGCTATGTAGACCAATGCGTTTTCGTAGTGACCGAGCGCGACGCAATAAAAAGCCGCCCGAAGGCGGCTCGTCTATAGCCACTGCCCGCTTTTAGAGGGGCTCGTACTTAAACTTCTGTCCACCCAAGGTGGCTTCGTACATCAGACCACCCTTGGCAATGGTAAATGTCGCCATGCCACTGCGCTTATCGTATTGCTTATCGTCAGCGTTCACCTTGCTAGAGTCCGCATCGGTACCCGAGGA
>CALKMV010000048.1 GCA_938091485.1 uncultured Luminiphilus sp. | reverse complement strand
CCCTCCATCAAGCAACCATCACCCAAAAATACCCACGTGTGGTGGTCGATAATGGCGTGACCATCGCGGTTGAACTGCGCCGCCAGCGTCTTTTCGGCGATCGCCATGCCCACCGCATTAGCCAAACCCTGGCCCAGCGGCCCAGTTGTGGTCTCAATGCCTGGCGTATAGCCGAACTCTGGGTGCCCGGGCGTCTTACTATGCAGCTGCCGGAACTGTTTGATGTCCTCGATTGAGAGCTCGTAACCGGTGAGGTGCAACAGCGCATAGATCAGCATCGACCCGTGCCCGTTGGAGAGCACAAAGCGGTCGCGATTGGGCCATTGCGGGTTGCTGGGGTTATGCCGCAAGAGCCGGTTCCAGAGGACCTCGGCGATATCCGCCATGCCCATGGGCGCGCCGGGATGGCCGCTGTTGGCCGCCTGAACGGCATCCATGGCGAGAGCACGAATGGCGTTAGCCAGTTCAGTTTGCGAGGGCATAACAACTCCGGGGGGTCACGAGGCGGGTGCTATTGTCTGCGAAGCCGCGCCCATGGGCAAATTTCTTGCCAAATTACCGCTGATGTCTCCACTGCGGCACCAAAAAACGAGCGACTAAACCAGTCAAAACGCCGTCAATTATTACCACATTTGAAAATTGTGACGCTTTTATTACGGAGCGATCTTTCTGTAGAATCCGAGGTAAGTCGATGTTCCCGCCTAATGTGTTAGGTGAAAACCACGACGCTATACGTATAGATAGTAAAAAAAGGGGGCGCGTTAACAACGTGGCGGCGAGCATCGCTCTGCCGTAAACGAGTCGACCGTCCGATACAACTCGAGGAGAAACTCATGACAAAACGAAACGTCATGCACGACGCTGTGCGGTATGCACTGTGCCTGTCGACGGGAGCACTGGCTCTCAACATGGGCGTGGTCAACGCACAAGATGACGATGTTGAGGTAACAGAAACCGAAGAGGTTCTGGTAACCGGGTCACGGATTACCCGCTCAACCGTCAATACCATCTCGCAGGAGACCATTGTGATCTCTGCGGAAGACATGAAGATTCAGGGTGACATCTCAGTGGCGGACGCACTGCGTAGCTCGAACCTGAACTCGCTTGGCTCATTCCGAGAGTCATCGGGAAGCAGCGCTCAGTCCAACGCGACAATTGACCTTCGTGGTGTCGGCGCAGGCCGAACGCTGGTGATGATCAATGGTCGCCGGGTTGCTGGCTCACCCTCACTGGGTGGTGGCGGCACCGTCAACCTGAACATGATTCCTTTCTCTGCCGTTGACCGTATTGAGATTGTTGCTGACGGTGCGTCGGCGATCTACGGTTCAGACGCGGTAGCAGGTGTCGTCAACATTATCCTGAAGCGCGGCTACGACGGCTTCAAGATCACCGGCCGGTATGGCGATCGCGATCGCGACAGCGGTGAGGAAGAGTCGCTGTCAATGCTCTTCGGCGCCAGCTCAGACCGCGGTAGCGTGACGATGGGCATCGAGTATGACAAGCGTGATCCCATTTTTGATGCCGATCGCGACTTCACCGCTGCAAGCTACGGTGACTACGATGGCGACGGCGACATCGTTGGTTACGCTGAAACTGTTGGCGTTAGCTTCTACGGTTACACCCTGGTTAACCCCAACGTAAGCGGTCCCTACGACCCCAATGACAGAAGCACGTGGGCATTTACGCCGGGTGCTGGCTGTCAAGACGACCCCGGTGGCAGCGGTTTCGTAGGCGAGATGCGTATGGATTTGGTCGCTGGTCCCAATACTGGTTTTTATTGTGGCTACGCGTACGCACTGGTATCTGCTAACCGCGCCTCGCTGGAGCGCCTGAACAGTTGGGTATCTGCCGAGTACGAGATCAATGACAACCTTGATGTCTATCTCGATGCGATCATTTCTGACAACGAGTCGTTTGGCCGTTATGCACCGCCCGCGGCCCCAGGACCGACTATTCCTGGCGACCCCAGAAATGATATCGGCGCCACCTTCGGTTACTTCCGTTGGACCGACATAGGCACCCGTGACAACTTCGTCAACGACACCCTGGTCGATATCAACACCGGCCTGAAGTGGGAAGTCTCTGACAACGTTCGCGTTGAAGCCAACTACTCGCACTCTGAGTACCGCTCATCATCGGTAGGCATGTACTACTTGAGCTATGGCGGTCTGGCGTACAACGTCGCTTACGGTGTTGATGATTTTGATCAGTTCGTTGCCAACCTGAAGACCACGACACATAACGACGACCGTCAGACTCTGACGCGCTGGTCGGGTGGTGTTCAGTGGGACATGTTTGACATGGCTGGTGGCACCGCTGCAATCTACTTGGGCGCTGAGTACTACGAGATCAAGTACGCTGCACTGGTAGACGCGCAGTCAGAAGCTGGCATGGTGGGTGGTTCCGCAGGCAACTCTGCAGAGGGCTATCGCGACGTTACCGCCTACATGGTAGAAGGTGTCTTCCCAATCCTGGATTGGATGGAGATCTCAGCTGCATTCCGTGCAGATGACTACTCTGACTTCGGTAACGCCACCTCTCCTCGCGTTGGTATCAACGTCGCAGTGCCCGGTTACGAGCAGCTTCGTTTCCGCGCTTCATGGGGTGAGGGCTTCCGTGCTCCGGACCTGTCTGACCTCTATGGTGCAACATCGTTCTCTGCTGAAGGCGCTACAGACTTCTGGGGATGTGAGATAAGCGGCCAGGATCCCTGCCCGTCTCGCCAGTTTGATACCTATATCGGTTCCAACCCCGACCTCGATGCAGAAGAGTCTGAGTCTCTCTCCATCGGTGCTGACTGGGATCTGTGGGATGGCGACATGTTCAGCTGGAAAGCCAGTGCAACCTGGATTGAGCTGAAGCTCAACAATACCATCGACTATCTGTCGGCTCAGGATGCGTTGAACCAAGACTACTCGTCTCGCTCATCTGGTGGCGGCGGCAGTGATCTGGTCGACCGTAATGCTGCAGGCCAGGTCGTGGAAATCTCCGCGGGCTTTGCCAACGGCATGGTCGAGCAGAAGCGTGAAGCACTTGACTTGGGTCTGGCTGGCACCATCGACACCGCATTCGGTGTTATTAGCCTGCGCTATACCGGGACCAAGTACCTCAAGTACGAAGTAGAAGAGGTTTACGGCCAAGGCAACATGATCGATGTGACGGGAACCCTCGGCTTCCCAGAGTGGCGATCTAATGCTCAGGCTAGCTGGGCGTGGAACAACTTCTTCGCCAACGTTGCCTACGACTTTATCGGTGAGTCTGAGTCACGATCCAGTGATGACAAGTACGACTCATGGGATATGTGGAACGCTTCAGTCGGCTATAACTTCGGTTCTTGGGGCCAGATCACCATCGGTGCTAACAACCTGACCGATGAAGATCCGCTGCTCAATGACTTCGGTACCGAAGTCGACGAGTACCAGTACCCGAAAGTAGGTCGCGTTTACTACGCGGAGTACACGCTGGAGTTCTGATCATTTGATCAAGCCAAAAACAAAAAAAGGCCCGCTAATGCGGGCCTTTTTTTTGCGTTTGTGCCAGTAACAGCCCTTGTGGCTTAATCGCGGCTGCGCAACCACATGCAGACATAGCAATGGAAGCTTGGAGCCGGTTCTGGCGTCAGGGACACACCACCACATTTGGTGACTACTTCGATAAAGGTTACGCCGGGCCTGTCAAAGAGTGGCTGGATACGTTGCCCCAACTGATTCCACCCAGCCAGGAACCGCTAAACGTGCTCGAGCTCTGTTGCGGCAACGGCTCTTTACTGCCTTTTCTGTTTTCTTTAGATAGAACATTTGATTATGTGGGCGTGGACGCCGCCGAAGTCGCGCTCCCCAGCATTCTGCAGGAGCCCGTTCGCCAAGCGAGCGGCACCGTCTCTCTGCTGGCTAATACCCCGGTGGAGGCCCTCCCCGAATCCATCCAGGACGTGTCTCTCTGTCTCTCCATCTATGGCATGGAGTACAGTGATCTCAACATCACCTTGAAAGCCTTGCACCCGCGAATGCGGTCCAGCGGGCAGTTCTTTGCTCTTCTCCACCATCATGAATCGATCGTAGCCAAGATGTCTCGGCGGGCGGTAAGCGAGTATGAGCTATCAGACATTGAGCACATTCGCGACGCACTCACCACGATACATGAGACGATGGTGAGGGTCGGCAACGTCGAGGCGTTGAAGGCTGATGACGAAGCCGAAAAGGCACGTAAATTCATGAACGGCATGGGGAACAAATACCTCCGAGGCGCCACGCTGGAAACGGGCAACGCCTTCATGGCGGATCATGTTATGGCGGCGCTGCGCTTCTTCAAGCTGCTTGGTCAAGCTCCAGATACCCGTGCCCGGTTTATCAGCGAGTTGGTCGAAGAGGCTCAGGCAGCACGAGAGCGGCACCAGCAGATGCTCTCAGTGGCGAAAACCGCCGAGGACATGGAGACCCTCGCTCAACATATGAATACAATAGGCTGGAACAGCCCCTGCTTTAACGCGCTCACTGACAAGGACGGCATCATCGGATGGACACTTACCGCTACAGCTTAATGTTTACGCTATTGACGCTGGTGTGCGTTGAGGCGAGCGCCCAGTCATTCATGGAATGCGCGGATATTGAAAACGACAGCAGCCGACTGAGTTGCTACGACAACGCGGCAGCCGCGATCAAGGCATCGCTCGAAAAGCCTCAAGCTGGCTCCAGTGAGCAGCGCCAAGAGCAGCGCAATGCTGAAGTGGCTGCGATTGTTTTTGGTGAGGAACAGGCGCCCGAAGTTATCGAAGAGGTGCCCGAGCAAATCACCTTTATTATTAAGGATGTCCTCTTTACGCAGCAGCGCGACACCATTTTTATCGCTGAAGATGGCCGACTGTTCAAAAAGATTAGCGACACCCAGATAACGATCAAGCGGGGTGAGCGCGTGTCGATTGAGGATGGTTTCTTTGGCTCTATCTTCCTCGTGACAGAGAAGGGTGTGCGCATCAAAGTCAAAGAGCGCTAGTCAGGCTTTGCCAAACAGGCTGGCGCTGACTTCTTTCAGCTTGCCAATATCCTTGAGCCAGTCCTGCATGGCGCCACCGTAAGCCAAGCCACTGTCGAGGCCTGACCGATTGATTGGCTGACGCACCTGTGCGGCACTCGGGGTCATGACCGGCCGCTGTGTTTCATGGGGTGCAAAGCACTCCGGAGCCTCACTCAAACCACAAAAATCCAGTAGCGATTCAATTTCAGCATCGGGTGACTTCACAAGCCGGGAATAATGGAGGTGATGGATACGCTCTGGGAAGAGCGCGCTCCAATGCCGCATCAGCATCAAGTATCCCTGCCAATAGAAGAGTAAGCCCGCTAGGCTGTTGCTGTACTCACGGCCCTCGGGGAAGAAATGCCGGTATTGGGACACGATATTGTCCAGCGGGTCCCTCACCACATGCACAAATCGTGCATTCGGCAGCACTTTTAGCACTAGCGCGACGTGCAAAAAGTTCTCTGGCGTTTTATCAATGACGTGGGTGCCCGACTTGTCTCGATAGAGGGCCACCTGCGCAAAGTACTGCTCCCGAATTGTCTCCCACCTATCAGCGTCGTCCGCCATGATGCCTGCCGCGTACCCGATATCACGCTGCAAATCAGCGCCACGGTGACCCATGAAAGTGAGCTCGTCGGTGGCGTCAACCGATGGGTGGGACGCCAAAATCTGTTCAACCAATGTGGTCCCCGAACGCGGCTGTCCGATGATAAACAGCGGCGCCGGCTCGGCATGATTTGGGGGAGCGGGGATAGGCCACGCCTTCATGGTCAGCAGCTCATTCACGAAGCTGTGAAATGCTTCTCCGTTAAAAGGTCGAGCGCTAGAGACGAGGTCGTTGCCCGCCTTGAGATGTTCAAATGCCATGTCATGCACACCCGCCTGATGCCAGATCTCGGCTCGGGTCAAATGCAAGAGGCCCCGGTATCCGTCTTCAGCGAAGTCTGGTATCAGGGCGTCGAGCCGGCTGGCGTCCGTATGCGTAAATGCGGCCGTCTTGAGGGCGGCAAGACTCCACCACCCCGTCGCGCACTGATGAGGATCTGCACTCTCCGTCAGGGCCCGGTAGGCTTGCTCGGCACGCTCATGACTTCCCAGCGCTTTATGCGCATGCCCTCTCAGCAAATTCGCCCGCGGATACGCATCCGTATCAACGGCAATGACGGCATCAAGCGCCGCCTGGGGCCTGCCCGCTGATAATGCCGCGAAGCCATCGACAATGGATTGATCAGCATCAACCTGCATTACTCGAGAGACCACGCCTCGTCCGCGGTCACGCTCAGGTGCTGATCAAAAAACCGCTCTACGCGCTCGAAGAGCTCGACGGTGTTCTCGGGAGTGTAAAAGCCATGCTCTTCCTTATCCTTCACCAGCCATTCATAGGACTTGCCAGCCTCATCAAGGGCGTCTCGCATCACTTCGGCATGCTCATAAGCAGCCCTGAAATCGTCCTTGCCGTGAACAATAAACAGCGCAAGGTCTAGCTCGTCGGCACGCCTCGCCGGGCTCTGCGCTTCCCGCTGTTCGGGGTCGCTGGGCAGCGTGGTATCCAAATAAGCAGCACCCCATCGCACCGTCGGAATATCACCAGAGTTGTAGAGTAAGTCGAGGTCATAAACCCCCACGTAGCCAATGGCTGCGCGGAACAAACCCGGTGCGACCAGAGGCGCCTGAAACGCCGAATACCCACCGAAACTGGCGCCATAAATACCGATTCTCGCCGGGTCAGCAACGCCATCAGCAATCGCCCAGCGCGTACCATCGACAATGTCCTGCTGCGTCACACGGCCCCATTCCCGATAACCCGCCTCCATGAAAGCGTCGCCGAATCCGGTGGAGCCACGGAAATTCACCTGTAAAACGGCATAGCCCCGGGTGGCCATGGATTGGACATAACTGTCATACCTCCAACCATCACGCGCGTGAGGCCCACCATGAGGATGGACAATCATCGGAAAAGGCGCCTCACCGGTCGGTGGCGTGGTGAGATAGCCATGGATGATCTGGCCATCCCGCGCAGCAAAACTGATGCCATCGGTTTGGGCCAGCAATGTGCCCTCCACCTCAGGATAAGCGTGCATCAGGAGACGAAGTGATCCTGTTTCCACATTAAATAGATAAAAGCTGGGCGGATCATTGGGTGCAGAAAGTGAAATTACAAACTGCTGGTTGTCATCGGTCTTGGAAACCAGCGACACGTTGTGGTTGGGAAAATTGCTCTGCAGCGCCAACTTAATTTTTGTGAGTGAATGATCTGTGTTCAGCGGCACAAACTCGCGGTAATGGCGATTGATTTGCACGCCGTATACTGCGTCGTCGTCATCCGTGTAGGCCCACTCAACATCGGTGTCGGCGGCGGCGTAGACAAGCTCCACTTTTCCCGAGCTCGGCTCAAAGAGGTAAAAGCCTCTGATAGCTTTGTCACCGCCATGGGAGCCAATGACACGCAACGTGTCGCTGCCGGCTTCAAATCCCAAGACCTCTGCGCGATCTCCAAAGGGCATCTCCAGATCCTGCCAATCCCGCGAATCGCGTGGACGATAGGAAAACACTTGCTGGTTATCGTCGTCGACGCCCTGAACGAAACGCGGCGCCATATCCTCGTCGTGAGCAAAGGCCGCGCCACGTAGCCGAGATCGCGCCTCGCGGCTGATTCGGCCGCTATAAATATTGACCTTCAGCGCTTCCGGAATACCGTCTTTGACCCCAAAGGGGTAGCTCTGAATCAGGATATGGCGGTCATCAATTTTGCCCAACAAATCGCCATAGGCCATGGCTGGCTCGTCCGCGTTAATGCCGTAGAGATATTTAGGCGCGCTGCCGTCAGCATTCACAGCATAAATCTCACCGTATGAGCCGGGCGCCTCGCGGCCGAACCGCTTGCGGACAATCGTGAGCACCAGGCGATCGTTATTGATCCAGGCGAACCCGCCTACCTCGGCGTCATAAAAACCGGACACCTTGATGACTTCGAGGTCGTCTGTCTTGAGAACCGCCAACGCGCGGCGCTCCTCATGGACCACATCGACGGCCAGATATTTGCCATCCGGCGAGATCTCGGCTTGGCGGAACTCGGCTTTTGCAGCAAGTTGTTCGTAAGTGGGAATCGACCTCGTCTCTTCAGACAAAGCGGGTGTGGTGGCGATGGCCGTTAGCATCACTGCTGAACATATTACCTGGAGCTTCGAAAAGTAGCGGACACAACAATCCAGCATGAGCTTGCTCTCTATAGAGGTTAGCCCAGAACCATGCAAAATCTTTCCCCAATCCGCAAGGTGCTTTTTGGGAAATCCATCCTGCCCTTAGGGCGCCTGACCCCGAGACCTAGGCTTGGGAGCCTTCCGCAATGTTTGACTTTTCGAGTCTCTGATTTACAGCACTATTGGAGAGCCGCACTGGTAAGTAGCGGGCAGGCACCGTAACCTCTCTCGCTGCTATCAAATAATAAGGCGGCGTCAGAATGGATCAAGACACTCTCAAAATGCAGGTCGCTGCTGCAGCGCTCCAAAGTGTCTCGGATCATCCCGACGAGCTCCTAGTGTTGGGGATTGGCACCGGCAGCACCGCTGAACACTTCATTCAAGGCCTGAAGACGATTCGCCACCGGGTTGATACCACGGTTTCCAGCTCCGAGCGCTCCGCAAGCCTGCTCCGGGAAATGGGATTCTCTGTCACCGACCTCAATGCGGTGCCGCGGGTCGATATTTACATTGACGGTGCTGATGAAGCCAATGAACAGCTGCACCTCATTAAGGGCGGCGGGGCAGCCCTGACGCGTGAGAAGATCGTTGCAGCGGTCGCAGAGCGTTTTATCTGTATCGCTGACGAGAGCAAGCGGGTAGACACCTTGGGGGCGTTCCCGTTGCCGGTTGAGGTGATCCCCATGGCGCGGAGCCATGTCGCACGGGAGCTGGTCAAGCTCGGCGGCCAGCCAGTATGGAGAGAAGGCACCATCACGGACAATGGCAACGTGATTCTCGATGTCCATGGGCTGAATATTGCATCCCCCATTGAACTTGAGCGGCAAATCAACGACATGACCGGCGTCGTCTGCAACGGGCTATTCGCGCTTCGTCCCGCCGACGAGCTGTTGCTAGGGACACCGGAAGGCGTGTTGCGGCTCACCGTTTAGTTCATCAAAATATTTTGATTAAATAACAGGGCGCTGGTAGGCTCCGCGCCCATGAAAGCTGCCGCCCAAATTATCGAGCTTCGCAAAAGTGACGCTACGCCGTCTTTGGCTACTCTGCTCAAAGCGGCAGGTGATGCGTTTCGGCTCAATATCCTGCGCGTCATGGCACAGGACTCCTTCAGTGTCTCAGAGCTCTGCGATATTTTTTCAACTCGGCAGAGTGCGCTGAGCCATCATCTGAAAATCCTGATTGAGGCCAGCCTGCTGAACCGGAAAAAAGAAGGCACAGCGACCTATTATCGACGGGCCCTCCCCTTGGGGACACTCGCCCCGCTTCACGAAGAGATCCTGCTGAGCGTCGATGCCGAGCAGCTCCCAACACCGTTGTCACAGGGCGTGATGCGCGTGCAAAAGCTACGAGAAGACAACTCCCTCGCATTCTTCAAAGGACACCTGGCCCGCTTTCGTGAGCAGCAGGAGCTGATTGCTCCGTGGAAAGACTATAGCGAGGTGACCCTGCAGTTACTTGAACGAGCGGGTCGCTTCCCGCCACCCCAGATGATAGAGGTAGGCGTCGGCGAAGGATGGCTGCTGCCTGAGCTCCACAAGCGCGCTCGGCATGTGGTTGCGCTGGATTTGTCGAGTGAGATGCTTGAGCAAGCGCGTCGCAACGCGGCCCACCTCGACAACATCGACTTCGTTTGTGGCAGCACAACAGCACTGGTGGATTCCGAGCTGAGCGCAGAGGTGGTGATTGCCAACATGGTGCTCCATCACACCTCGCAGCCTCAACAGATTATCCGTGAGGCGGCCACGCTACTCACCGCAGGAGGCAGCCTGATTGTCAGCGAGCTGTGTGCGCACGATCAGGCGTGGGCGAGGGAGCATTGTGGCGACTTGTGGCTGGGTTTCTCGCCGGAGCAACTTGAGGGCTGGGCAAGAGATGCCGGCCTCGAACTCGACGCCAGCGTTTTTCTGGCTCAACGCAATGGTTTTCAAGTTCAGGTGCAGCACTTTCGCCGCAGCTGAATCGGTTTTAGGAATAGTCTTATGAGCGAATACTCTCTTTTTACTTCCGAGTCAGTGTCGGAAGGCCACCCGGACAAAATGGCTGATCAGATCTCGGATGCCATCCTAGACGCCTACCTGACCAAAGACCCAGATGCCCGTGTCGCGGTCGAGACACTCGTCAAAACGGGGATGGTCGTGGTGGCAGGTGAGGTCACCACATCTGGCACGGTCACAACGGGAGAGCTGGAAGAAGTTATCCGACAGACCGTGCTGGACATTGGTTTTGATTCATCCGATGTGTGCTTTGACGGGTACACCTGCGCCGTGATCAACGCTATCGGGCAGCAGTCTGCCGACATTGCACTGGGAACCCACGAGGCCGACGAGGCCAATCAGGGAGCGGGTGATCAGGGGCTGATGTTCGGTTTTGCCTCCGATGAGACCGACGTGCTGATGCCCGCGCCAATTCATTATTCGCATCGCCTGGTTGAAAAGCAGGCGGAAATGCGGAAGTCGGGTGCGCTACCCTGGCTGCGACCCGATGCCAAAAGCCAGATCACCATGCGCTACGGCGCAAACGGCAAACCCGAGCGCGTCGAAGCTGTTGTTCTGTCCACACAGCACAGCCCGGATATTTCTCAGGAGGAATTGCGAGAGGCGGTTCGCAAGGAAATTATCGAGCCCACGCTCCCTGAAGAATGGCTGCACGCCGATACGCTCTTTCATATCAATCCTACCGGTAATTTTGTGATTGGCGGGCCTCAGGGCGATTGTGGTTTGACGGGGCGCAAAATCATCGTCGACACTTACGGCGGTATGGCCCGCCACGGCGGCGGGGCGTTTTCCGGCAAAGACCCCTCAAAAGTAGACCGCTCCGCGGCCTATGCGGGTCGCTATGTCGCGAAGAATATTGTGGCCGCGGGCCTGGCTCGACGATGTGAAGTGCAGGTGTCCTATGCCATTGGCGTGGCCGAACCCACATCGATTTCAGTCAATACTTTCGGCTCAGCAACGCTCGCCGATGAGGCCATCGTTTCCTTAATTCGCGAGCACTTTGATCTGCGGCCGAAAGGCCTTATCAATATGCTCGATCTAAAGCGCCCTATTTACCGTACTACCGCGGCATATGGTCACTTCGGTCGATCGGGAGACACCTTTACCTGGGAACGCACCGATAAAGCCGACGCACTGCGAGCGGCGGCCGGGCGTTAACCCTCGAAATCTGAGAGAGATACCACTATGAATACTGCTGTTGAACAAAGCGCTTTCGCGGACTACAAAGTCGCCGATATCCATCTGGCTGACTGGGGTCGCCGGGAGCTGGAAATCGCCGAGAGCGAAATGCCCGCGCTGATGGCACTCCGAGAGCACTATCGTGACTCACAACCGCTGGCAGGCGCCAAAATCCTTGGCTGTATCCATATGACCATCCAGACGGGCGTGCTCATTGAGACCTTGGTGGCGCTGGGTGCTGAAGTGCGCTGGTCATCGTGCAATATTTTTTCAACGCAAGATCACGCCGCTGCGGCGATCGCCGCAGCCGGCGTCCCCGTTTTTGCCTGGAAAGGGGAAACAGAAGAGGAATATGAGTGGTGTATTGAACAAACCATCCTTGAGGACGGCAAGCCCTGGGATGCAAACATGGTGCTGGATGACGGCGGCGACTTGACTGCCATGCTGCACGAGCAGTACCCGCAGATGCTCGATCGCATCCACGGCATTACTGAAGAGACTACCACCGGGGTGCATCGACTCTATGAGATGCTGACCAACGGCGAGCTAAAAGTCCCCGCGATCAACGTTAATGACGCGGTCACCAAATCAAAAAACGACAACAAGTATGGGTGTCGCCACAGCCTGAACGATGCCATTAAACGCGGTCTGGACCACCTGCTAGCGGGCAAACGCGCCCTGGTCATCGGCTATGGCGATGTGGGCAAAGGCTCTGCTCAGTCTCTGCGCCAAGAAGGCATGATCGTGAGGATCACGGAATGTGATCCCATTTGCGCAATGCAGGCCTGTATGGACGGTTTCGAAGTGGTATCACCCTTCATTGATGGCGTCGACGACGGCTCTGACACCTGCATCAACACCGACCTGTTGGGTTCCACCGACATGCTGGTGACCGCAACGGGCAATTTCAATGTCTGCACCTCAGCGATGTTGCGGGCGCTCAAGTCAGGCGCGGTAGTCTGCAATATCGGCCACTTTGACAATGAGATCGACACCGCCTACATGCGCGAAGAGTGGCAGTGGGAGGAAGTCAAGCCACAGGTCCACAAGATCATGAGAGATGCCGCCCAAAATGACTATTTACTCCTGCTCTCTGAGGGCCGCCTGGTGAATTTGGGAAATGCTACCGGGCATCCCTCTCGCATCATGGACGGCTCTTTTGCCAATCAGGTGCTCGCGCAAATCCACTTGTACGACAAGCGATTTGCTGATCTGTCTGCCGATGCCCGGCAGGACGCAATCACCGTTGAAGTGCTGCCAAAACACCTCGACGAGCAGGTCGCGGCATACATGGTGCAGGGCTTTGGTGGCGTCATGACCAAACTGAGTCCCAAACAGGCCGACTACATCGGTGTTGGGGTAGACGGGCCCTTCAAGACTGACAGCTACAAGTATTAAGATCTTGAGCCACTAGGCCCCACCAAGAACGAGGCGCCGCGGTTCAGCGCCTCAGACACCGCCCCGCGAACAAGCGTACACTCACACATCATCTGGAGACGTGACGGTGCGCAATCCTCGACTATTTACCGATCAACCGCTCGCTTCGGGGAGCCAAGTGGTGCTGACCGGAAGCGCCGCCCAGCACCTCGGCCGTGCCCTGAGGGGAAGGGCGGGAGAGCAGGTCACACTCTTCAATGGCAACGGGCTCGAGTTTGTTGCCACCATCACCAGCGTCAGTAAGCGCGAGGTCTCTGTTGATATCGGCGAGACGCACTCGCCCGACACCGAATCTCCTGTGCATACGGTATTGGGTTTGTGCCTGAGCAAGGGCGACCGGTTTGATTGGGGCATCCAAAAAGCGACTGAATTGGGGATTGGGGCAATCATCCCTCTGCAGAGCGAGAGAGTTGACTTTGCCATTCCAGCAAATCGGATCGAGAAGCGGATCGCACACTGGCAACAGATTGCGATCAGTTCCTGTGAACAGTGCGGGCGGGTCAAAGTGCCCTCCATAACAGCACCCCAGCCTTTGCTGACCTGGATAGAGAACGTATCAGCGGAGCAAAAGTGGGTACTTCATTGTGTAGACGGCACCGGGGCGACTGCCTCCACCGTCCCCCAAGGGACCCCCCAGGATGCGGCGCTACTGATCGGCCCCGAAGGCGGATTAACCGACCGGGAGTTTGCCGCAGCAGGCTCACACGGATTTAGCCTATTGCAGCTTGGACCACGGGTTTTACGGACCGAAACGGCACCGACAGTGGCTTTATCGGTCCTCAGTGTTTTCTGGGGAGAGATGCCCGCCTGAGCGCGAGACAACAAAGCCCAGCGCTTCCACGCAGGGCCCGACCTCCCTCACGGTCGGCATCGCCTATATTGGCTGGGCCCACACCCGCTAAAAAACCGGCGGCGTCGGCAATGAAGCTTGTCCCATCCTCGCTAGAAATCATCACGTTTTTGGGCCGACGATATCTCAGAACACTACTGGGAGAGGGTCTTCTGCTTACCATGTTGCGCGCGAACCCATTCCAGCCACGCGGAGGCCGCATTCAGAAAATGACTGGTGCGGGGCGAGTGAAAAATCTCAAAAGCATGTTGGGCGCGCGGCAATTCTGCGTAGACCAATGGGACGCTGGTCAGCGGCGCGAATTCGGCTACGAAGCGCCGCACCTCCTCGACCCATACCAGCGAGTCGTGCGTGCCCTGAACGATACAAACCGGTGGGGCCGCCGCGGCGACACCGTCACGATGGATCCAGGAGATGGGTGATCCGTCTTCGAACACTTCTGGTGCCGCCTCTCGGGTCTGCTGAATGATCTTTCGGCTGATGAATCCATCCATTCTGGCCTGCTGTCTAATGCCGTGCCGGTTGGTGAGATCTACCACCGGATACATTGCCAGCACGCCCTGCACCGTCGTATCCATACCCTCAAAACCTGCCTGCCAGTCGGCGTGTCCGGAGGTCAGGCCTGCGAGCAGAGAGAGATGCCCTCCCGCCGAGCCACCCGTTACGACGATAAAGTCCGGGTCGCCACCATATTCCTCTATGTGGGTCTTTACCCAGGCAATGGCCTTTTTGACGTCAATAATCTGGGCGGGATAGGCGTCCCGGGGCGCGAGCCGATAATTGATAGAAACACCAACCCAGCCCATTTCAACCATGCGGTGCAGCAGTGGCTGTCCTTGATGAGACTTGTGGCCCATCATCCAGGCGCCGCCATGCACATGCAGCAACACAGGTCGGCGCTCTCCCTGAGTCACCGGGGTGTAAATGTCGAGCAATCCCCGCTTTCCTGAGGAGGCATAACTCAAGTTGCGCACGTAGCGCACGCCGGGACGACGAAAACGAAACGGCCATAACCACTCTTGACTATGAATCTGTTGTGTCAGCTTGGCCCGCCTTGTCTCGGGGATGTGACTCGTAAAGTCCGCGCCCAGCGCAAGGCGCAGTGCCCGATGGAACGCTGTACCGGCGTCAAAGCCATCCCGAAGCGCCCACCCAAGTAGCCCCCAGGCAGCCAAAAAGGATGACAGCCCCAGCGCGAAACCCCAGCTATCGGTGCCAACTATCACCACCCATAGCGCGACAAACATCATCTGCAATCCGATAAACCAGACTGCCAGCTCCCCGGTTACCCACCCCGAGAAAAACCACAGCCAGACGGCCCAGCCGATCTGGCGAACCTGCAGCACCGCAGTGACTGAACACAGCAAGCTGATGCAGGCGACAAGAACAAAAAGTAATGACATACGGCTTCCCAGAAGGCCACAAAATACCCCGCTTTTCGGGCGGACAGAGCTTGCGGGGAATTGCTGTGGATCGCAAGATAGCCAGCCTTGCCTTGGTAGGATCCCAGCATGAGCCTCAAGCTCGGCGTAGTGATGGACCCCATTGGGTCGATCCACTATAAAAAAGATACCACTCTAGCGCTTCTCTGGGCGGCGCAGGATCGCGGGTGGGCGTTATTTCACATAGCGCCTGATGGGCTGTTTCTGGACGGTGAAGTGCCAATGGCAACCGCGCAGCCGTTAACGGTCCACCACAACCCCGAACACTGGTATGACCTGGGCGAAGCCGCCACCTTATCTCTAGCGGAGCTTGACGTGGTCCTGATGCGAAAGGACCCGCCTTTTGATATGGAATACATCTACGCCACCTATCTCCTCGAGCGGGCTGAGCAACAAGGCACTCTCGTGGTCAACCGCTGCCAAAGCCTCAGGGACTGCAACGAAAAGTTGTTCGCCACCGAATTCTCACAGTGTTGCCCACCGCTGTTGGTCAGCCGGGACATGGACCGGTTAAGAGCCTTTCATTCAGAACACCGTGATGTCATTTTCAAGCCGCTGGATGGCATGGGCGGCAGTGCGATCTTCCGCGCGCAACCCGACGACCCTAACGTTAGTGTCATTCTGGAGACGCTCACGCACTCGGGTCACCAAACGATCATGGCGCAGCAGTACCTGCCCGCCATCATAGAAGGCGACAAACGTATTTTGATGATTAATGGCGAGGCGGTGCCCTGGTGTCTGGCACGAGTTCCTTTGGCGGGAGAGAGTCGGGGTAATCTCGCAGCAGGCGGCGCCGGCAGAGTGCAGGAACTTACGGAACGGGATCAATGGATCGCCAGTCAGGTAGGGCCGACCCTCAGGGAGCGCGGCCTCTACTTCGTCGGCCTCGATGTGATTGGCGACCACCTCACAGAAATCAACGTCACCAGCCCCACCTGCCTTCGGGAAATCGAGACGGAATCAGGGCTGGATATCGCGGGCCAGCTCCTCGACAGCCTGCCTCTGGCGGAGGCGAGCTCCTGAGTCGCCTCCCCCCTGCCATGATGCTGGCGCCCCGGACAGGTCTACCGCCTGCCTTCCTGCTTTCACTGGGTATTCACCTGATCGTGATTTTTGGCTTCATGATCTCACCGGCAGGAGACTCTACCCGACAAGCAGCCAACCGTGCGGTGACTATATTGCTGACGCCTGCAGCGCTGGCGCCCGAGACAGCCGCGGCCGATGCTGCGGCCAATCAATTGGGCACCCCGTCATTGCGGGCTGCGCCCGCGGTACCCAGCCCACCGGCCAACCCCACTTCCGCAACCGACCCGCTGATTGCAAGCAGCGCAAAGGCCCGAGTCACCGCGTCGACAGCAGTCGTCTATCCCACGAGCGCGGCAGTAGCAGCGCGTGCAGCACTTGATGCTGAGTATCTGCGGCAATGGCAGGCTGATATCGAACGATTTGGCAATGCCTATTACCGAGGCCTGGCGCGTCGCTACGGTAATGGCGATGTACGACTCCGCGTCACAGTCTTGAGCGATGGGGCGCTGCAGCGGATTGACCTGCTGGACAGCTCGGGCATTGGCGAACTTGATCGCGCCGCTATTGATACCGTCGAGAAATTGGCGCCCTTTCCCCCCTTTCCTGCTGCGTTGGCGCGCGAAGCGGGAGAGCTGGCCATTGTCCGCACCTGGCAATTCCGCCGCTGACTGGTCACGCAACCATGATTAACGCGCCCAACACACCAACTTCGTCCGCCGCATCGCTACGGGGCCATTTTTTGATCGCAACACCGGTAATTGGTAGTGGCTTTTTTACTCGCTCCCTCACCTATCTCTGTGACCATACCGACCACGGCGCAATGGGCATCGTGGTTAACCAGTGCCTGGAGATAGGTCTGATCGATATGCTTACCCACCTGGATATCGAGGCGACCTCAGCGTGCCCGGACTCCCTGATTCTCGCAGGCGGGCCGGTGGCCACCGATCACGGCTTTGTGCTGCATCGAGGGGAGCCAAGCTGGGAGGGAAGTCAGCCCGTCAATGACGAAATGAGCCTGACGGGCTCGCGCGATGTCCTCTGTGCCATCGCCGCAGGAGACGGGCCACAGGAATATCTTGTGGCTTTGGGTTACGCGGGCTGGGCGCCGGGTCAGTTGGAGGCTGAAATGACAGAAAACAGCTGGTTGACCGTTAAGGCTGATCTCAGAGTGCTGTTTGAGATCTCAGCCGATCACCGGCTGGGGGCGGCAGGCCGCCAGCTCGGTATCGACATCGACCTACTGAGCGCCGAGGCTGGGCACGCCTGATGACCACCAAGCATGAAACGGTGATAGCAATCGATTATGGTCTCCGCAATATGGGTGTGGCAGTGGGTAATACGATCTCACGAACCGCACGTCCACTGACCATCATCGGCGCGCGAGACGGGGTGCCCGACTGGGGCGCACTGACCAAACTGATCGAGGAATGGCAACCAAGCCGAGTGATCGTCGGCCATCCTCTCAATATGGACGGCTCCGAGAGCGACATCAGCCACAGAGTGATGAAGTTTGCCCGTCAAATAGAGGGTCGATGCCAGATCGCCGTGACACTGGTCGACGAGCGGCTTTCCAGTCGCGAGGCAAAAGCCACCGCCCTGTCTGCTGGCCACCACGGTGATTTCTCCACAACTCCCATCGACGATCAGGCAGCGGCGATCATCCTCACCACTTGGCTCAACGAGCAATAGGACTCAGGAGGTAATGCTGTCGGGTTGGCGCGCTTTCTCGCGCGCCGCTTCGACCGTGATGATGCGTTTTTCAACCAGACCCTGCAGACACTGGTCCATTGTTTGCATGCCGATTGCCTGGCCCGTCTGAATAGCGGAATACATCTGCGCCACCTTGTCCTCGCGAATGAGATTTCGGATCGCTGAAGTACCGCGCATGATTTCGTGGGCAGCAACTCTGCCACCGCTTTTTTTCTTAAGCAGGGTCTGTGAGATCACGGCCTGAAGGGACTCAGACAGCATCGAGCGCACCATGGCTTTCTCCGCCGCCGGGAAGACATCAATCACGCGGTCAATCGTCTTGGCAGCAGAGGTCGTGTGCAGGGTGCCAAATACTAAGTGACCGGTCTCTGCGGCAGTCAGCGCCAGACGAATGGTTTCCAGATCGCGCATCTCGCCCACGAGAATAATATCCGGGTCCTCGCGAAGCGCTGAGCGCAACGCTTCCGAAAAGCCGAGCGTATCGCGGTGCACTTCACGTTGATTAACCAGGCATCGCTTGCTCTCGTGCACAAATTCAATCGGGTCTTCAATGGTGAGGATGTGGTCGTAGCGGTTATCGTTAATGAAATCGATCATCGCAGCGAGCGTGGTCGACTTACCCGAGCCAGTGGGCCCGGTCACCAGTACGAGGCCTCTGGGTATCATGGAGATATCGCGGAATACCTGGCCCATACCCAGAGTATCCATGGATAGCACTTCCGAGGGGATCGTCCGAAAAACCGCCCCCGCGCCGCGGTTCTGGTTGAAGGCGTTGACACGGAAGCGCGCCACCCCGGGCACCTCGAAGGAAAAGTCCGTCTCCAGAAATTCTTCAAAATCCTTCCGCTGGCGGTCATTCATGATGTCGTAGATCAGCGCCTGGACTTCGGCATGATCCTGCGCGGCCACGTTGACACGCCGAACATCGCCGTCCACGCGGATCATGGGTGGCAGGCCTGCCGAGAGATGAAGGTCTGAAGCGCCCTGTTGGACGCTGAAAGCGAGTAATTCAGTGATATCCATGTCACAGTCTCCGCGGGTGTCGGGCTAGCACATGGGGAATCAACTTCCTTATGATGCCACCATGATGCCGACTGAACTTAAGCGCAATATATCAGAAGTCGACCGCCGGATTCGCGCAGCAGAAGAGGCCGCGGGCCGCCCTGCTGGTTGTGTTTCCCTCCTCGCGGTCAGTAAAACCAAGCCCTCCGAACTGGTGCGGCAAGCCCACGGTCTGGGATTGCGCGCATTTGGTGAAAATTACGCACAGGAAATGGCAGAAAAAGCCGCCGCTCTCGCGGATCTGCCCCTGTCATGGCACTTCATTGGCCCGATCCAGAGCAATAAAACCAGCGTGATCGCGGAGGTCAGTGACTGGGTACACAGTGTCGACCGGCTAAAGATTGCGCGCCGCCTGAGCGAGCAGCGGCCAGACGGTAAAGGACCATTGAATGTTTTGGTGCAGGTCAAGACCTCAGACGAGGACAGCAAATCCGGCGTGGAACCCGATGCAGCCCCCGATTTAATTGCCGCCATCAGCGAGTTGCCGGGGCTGGCTCTCCGTGGGCTGATGACGATACCTGCGCCGGCCACCAGCCAGGCCGCGCAAAGCGAGCCCTTTCGACAGTTAAAAGTACTGATGGATCACCTGTCTCACTCCGTGCCACAGCTCGATACCCTGTCGATGGGCATGTCGGGAGATCTGGAGGCCGCCGTTGGCGAGGGCGCCAGCATCGTGCGCATCGGCACAGATATTTTTGGGGCGCGGTATAATTAAGCTCGCTTGTGACGGACACCCTCCATCCCATGTCATCTGAAGTGGCACCTGTTATCGCTTTTCTCGGCGCAGGCAATATGGCCAGCGCCATGATCAGTGGGCTCATCGCAAAGGGGTTTTCTCCGAGTTGCTTGCACGCCAGTGACCCCAGCGAGGAGGCACTATCGGGTTTGGAGGCTTTAGGTTTGACGCACGTGGGCACCTCACCTGAGGGCTTGTTTGAGCGTGCAAATCTGGTGGTGGCTGCCGTAAAGCCACAAATCCTGCCAGCGGCATTAACGGCCATCAGGGATCAGTTGGGCCCCCATAGCGCTCTATTGTCTATCGCAGCCGGTATTCCCATCAGCTCTCTGCAAACTCACGCTGGCGAAGACGTCGCCATCATCCGCTGCATGCCCAATACACCGGCCATGATTGGCCTCGGAGCCAGCGCACTCTATGCGGCCGACTCGGTCAGCGGCACCCACCGGGATCTTGCTGAGCAGGTCACCAGCGCCGCTGGTAAGACCGTCTGGGTGGCTAGCGAACACCTGCTCGATGCCGTGACGGCTGTATCGGGTAGTGGCCCGGCCTACTTTTTCGCGTTAATTGAAGCCATTGCGCAAGCCGGCGTGGCACTGGGGCTTGAGGAGGACGTCTCGATGGCGCTAACCGTGCAAACCGCTCTGGGCGCCGCGTCGTTGGCTGCTCAGTCCACCGAGCCGGTCGCCGTGCTGCGTGAGAAGGTCACCAGCCCCGGTGGTACCACCGAAAAAGCGCTGCAATCGCTACAAACGAGCCAATTTGACGCGGTGGTAGCGGAAGCGGTGCGGCAATGTGCTGCCCGCGCTAAAGCGCTCGGAGAGGAGTTCGGCTAATGGGTGCCAGTGCAGAAATATCGCTGTATTTAATTCGCAATCTTGGGGCATTGTTGCTGTTGGTCGTGATACTGCGCGGGGTGCTTCACGCCTCACGAGTGAACTTCTATAACCCACTGTCGCAACTGATCGTGCGACTGACCAATCCTATGCTTGCGCCACTGCGAGGCGCGCTGCCCGCAAAGGGCAGGATTGACTGGGCCGTGCTAATTCTCGCTGTGCTTTTGCAGTCACTGATTCTGGTGGGGATTGCCTTGGTAGCAGGTGAGCGCTGGGCGCTGCCCGGCTTTACAACTGTCCTGATCTGGGGCGTGATCGGCGTTTTTGCTCTGCTGGTCAATCTCTACTTTTTCGTTCTGATCGCCATGATCATTGTCAGCTGGATAGCGCCCGGAAGCCGCCACCCGGCTATCGAACTGATTTGGCAGATCTCCGAGCCTGTCATGGCGCCCTTTCGCTCTCTGCTACCGAATATGGGCGGGATCGACTTCTCCCCCATTCTGGTGTTCATCGGCATCAATGTCGTGCAAATAGGCCTAAGGAATGCTGCGCTGACCGTTGGCTTACCGCCGGGCCTGGTTTTCGGGCTCTGAAAATGAGCGAGACGACCCCCTCAGACAGTGTCGGCTTGGTGTCGCCACACATTGCCAAATGTGACACACCATTCACTTTCACTAACGGTGCTGTCCTTAGCGGCCACGAATTGGTCTACGAGACCTATGGCGAGCTGAACAGCGCCGGTGACAATGCCGTGCTCATTTGTCATGCATTGTCTGGCTCACACCATGCAGCGGGTTTCCACTCTGGGGACGACCGTCGCCCAGGCTGGTGGGACCTAGCGATCGGCCCCGGAAAACCGATAGATACCGAACGCTTATTTGTCGTCTGCTCGAATAATCTTGGCTGTTGCGACGGTTCCTCAGGCCCCAACACACTGAACCCCGATACAGGAGCACCTTGGGGTGGAGGATTTCCGCAACCTCAAGTGAAGGATTGGGTTCGTAGCCAGAAGTGGCTGGCAGAGTATCTCGGCATTCCGCGATGGGCGGCTGTGATAGGTGGGAGTCTGGGGGGAATGCAAGCCCTGCAATGGGCAATCGACTTTCCCGACTGGGTTGAAAACTGTGTCGCGCTGGCGGCAGCGCCGGGTCTCACTGCACAAAATATTGCCTTTAACGAAATTGCGCGTCACGCAATCCTTTCCGATCCGGACTGGTGTGAGGGCAATTACCTGGCACAGGGCGCTCAGCCAACAAGGGGTGTTGCTCTGGCGAGAATGGTCGGTCACCTCACCTACATGTCCGCGGACGGGATGAGCGACCGGTTTGGCAGGGAGCTGCGAGAAGACAGTTTCGCGCCGGGGGACAACGCTGAGTGGGTATTTCAGGTGGAGAGCTATCTGCGACACCAAGGCAGTCGCTTCTCTACGCAGTTCGATGCCAACACTTACGTGCTGATGACTCGGGCTCTGGATCTTTTCGACTTGGCCGCGGGTCACAATGGCGACCTCATCGCCGCCTTGTCTAATGCCCGGGCAAACTTTCTGGTGGCCTCTTTCAGCTCTGACTGGCGTTTCCCACCCCAGCGATCCATCGAAATCCGCGACGCACTGATGGCCGCAGGAAGACCGGTGACGTATGCCAACATCGAGACCGACAACGGTCACGATGGCTTCCTGCTGCCCAACCTCCACTATGAACAGCTGCTGAAGGGCTGGATGCAGAGGGTAGGTCCATCATGAACCGGCTGGACCTTAAAACCGTGCTGGCCTGGATTACACCGGGCAGCCGAGTGCTGGATCTCGGCTGCGGTGACGGTACCTTCCTGGCCCGCCTCAGGGAGGAGCGTGGCGCACATGGCGTCGGCGTGGATATCGACCCGGAAAATCTGATCGCATCTGTCAGCAAAGGACTAGACGTCGTTCAGGAAGACATCAACGATGGCCTGCACTGCTTTACGACCAATAGCTTCGATGTGGTCGTGCTGGCGCACGCCCTACAGGAACTGACGCATCCACACATTGCTCTGCAACGTATGGTCGACATTGGCGACGAAGCCATCGTGTCCTTCCCTAATTTCGGGCACTGGCGATGCCGTGCTCATCTCGGTCTAAAGGGCCGTATGCCCATGTCTCGGGCCATGCCCCGGCACTGGTACGACACGCCTAACATTCACTTTTGCACCGTCAAGGACTTTGAGTCGCTGTGTTCAGAATTAAAGATCGATATTGTCGAGCGGGCGACTATAGCCGGACCCGCACAAGCGCTGCTGGGCAGATGGTTTCCCAATCTGTTCGCCAGCAGCGCGATCTATCGCATTCGTCGCGCCGGGGCCTGATTGTTGCTCTACTGTTGGCGGGTTTCATCCTGCCAACTGCGGCCCAACAATCGACTCGCTATGACCAATTCGAGCTGCACCACAGTATCGTTTACACCACGTTCCTGTCTCCTGAAGTCGCAGCCGAATACGGCATCACCCGCGGTCCTGACAAGGCCATTCTGACGCTGTCGGTCCGCGATGCCGACTCCGGGGAAATAGCGGGTCGCCCGATGAAGATCGAGGGCCGCACATGGGACTTGATTACGGGTGGTGACATGCGGATCAAGGAGATTCGTGAGGGTCGAGCCACTTACTACATCGTGCCCTTTGAGTTTCTAGATCAGGAGTACCGCTTTTTTGAATTCACCTTTCAACCCGAGGGTGCGGCGTCTCCTTTCGACCATAAAATGAAAGTGCAGCTGTGGCGACAGAGCTAGGTCATGACTGACGACACGCTGCCCCGCCTGATCATTGCCAGTCACAACCCGGGCAAAATCTGCGAATTTCAAGCAGTGCTGAGCGACCGGTGGACGATCATTCCGCAAGCCGATCTCGGCCTCAGTGAAGCGGAGGAAACCGGGAGCACTTTCGTCGAAAATGCGCTGATCAAGGCTCGACACGCCTGTGCCCAAGGCCACTGTGCTGCGTTGGCAGACGACTCCGGGTTGGTTGTACCCGCGCTCGGGGGGGCGCCAGGCCTGCGGTCAGCGCGATACTCAGGTGGTGACGACGAGGCCAATAACGCGCTATTGCTACAGAACATGGCAACACTGGAAGGCGCTGATCGGGCGGCATTCTACGTTGCGGTGGTCGTATTACTGCGGCACACCGACGATCCCACGCCACTCATCGCAGAAGGCCGATGGTACGGTCACATTGCCCTAGCCCTCCGAGGTGCCGGTGGGTTTGGCTACGACCCCCTGTTTGTTGCCGACGGCCATGACCAGCACGCAGCCGAACTGACAGCAGAAGAAAAAAATCGCGTCAGTCATCGGGCCATCGCCGTTCGCCAGCTACTGGATCAACTCGCAGCATGATCAATCCGCTTGCGGTCCCCCTCTCGCTCTACATTCATTTGCCCTGGTGCACTCAGAAGTGCCCCTACTGTGACTTCAACAGCCACGAGGGCTTTTCGGCGTCTCTGCAAGAACCCTATATCGAAGCGCTTCTGGCTGACTTTGATAGCCAACATGTTTGGTGGAGCAACCGTCCCATCGCATCCATTTTTATTGGAGGCGGCACACCCAGTCTGTTTGAGGGGCGCTGGGTCGGTTCACTGCTGGAGGGGATATCGGCGCGAGCCACGCTGTCGCGCAACGCAGAAATCACGCTGGAAAGTAATCCGGGGAGCGCAGAGAGCGCTCATTTTGCGGAGTACCATGCCGCCGGGGTGAACCGGCTCAGTATTGGTGTGCAGAGTTTTAACGACGTTGCACTCAAGGCGCTGGGACGGATCCACTCGGGTGACGAAGCGCGCCGCGCACTGGATTTGGCGGGCAAAGCAGGTTTCACGCGCTGGAATATTGACCTTATGCACGGCCTGCCTGAGCAGGACAGCGGCTCGGCGCAGGCTGACTTGCTCGAAGCGATTGAGCGGAGCGCAGGCCACGTCTCCTGGTATCAGTTGACTATTGAGCGCAACACCCGCTTCTGGTCGACCCCGCCCACGCTGCCTGACGACAGTGCGCTGGCAACTATTCAAGACGCCGGAGAGGAGATCCTCTGCGGCGCTGGGCTGCATCAATATGAGGTGTCTGCATTTGGCAAGGAGGGCGAGGAGAGCCAACACAACCTGAACTACTGGCGTTTTGGCGACTATATCGGTCTGGGTGCAGGTGCTCATGGCAAGGTCTCGCTACCGGACGGTGGCATTATTCGAACGCAGAGAACCAGAACACCCACGGACTATCTTGCACTCGCGGCAGGGTCGCCCATGCCACCACCGCAGGAGGTCTACCTGCAGACAGCAGACAGGGTCGCTGAGTTCGCCATGAACACGCTGCGACTCAAGTCTGGCGTGCCACTCTCCCTTTTCACCCAAACGACCGGCGCTGACGTGGATCAACTGATCGCGGCAGCCGAGGTCGCTATATCAAGAGGCTGGCTGGAGGCACCGCGTCAGGGACAGTTTGTGACAACCCCGCTGGGTTATCGCTTCTTGGATAGCGTGATTGCGACCTTTCTGTGACGCTACTCTCATGCGGTGTAAGCATTAGCTCATAACAGAAAAGGCCACCCGGAGATTCTGCAGTCAATTGCCTGATGGCGGCCGCTGCACTTTACTGATACCTGCGATAAATCAGGTCTTGAACAACGTGCCCCAAGCGCTCGCCCCGTGCTTCAAATTTGGTGGGGGGGCGATAGTGAGGGCGCGGAACCGCTGTAGCGGGCTCGCCCGCTGCGCTAATCAGCAGCGGCTCCGCATCGAGCACCTCGAACATATGCTCAGCATAAGGCGCCCAGTCGGTTGCGAGGTGTAAATAGCCATCTTTCCTCAGCAACCGCGCCAGATCGCGAACCAGCTGTGGCTGGATCAGTCGCCGCTTGTGATGTCGCTTTTTATGCCAGGGATCCGGGAAAAAAATATGGATCGCGTCGAGCGTATTGGGGGAAAAGCACTGCTCCATGACCTCTACCGCATCGTCGGCATAAACTCGGAGATTCTGGATCTTGCCGCCCAAGAGCTGTGCCAGCAACCGTCCAACTCCAGGTCGATGAACTTCGATACCGACAAACTGAACGGCCGGCTCGGCCTTGGCCATCTGTAACAGGCTGTCGCCCATACCAAAGCCAATTTCGATAATGCGTCGACCTGTAAAGCCGAAGGTCTGATCCCAGTCGAGGGGTCCGCTCTCCAGCGTAAGACCAAACTGTGGAAAGCCTTCCTGCCAACCCCGCTCCTGACCGGGCGTCGTTCGCCCGGCGCGCATCACGAAACTGCGTATCCGATGATTCAGCGGAGGCCGGGAGGATCCCACGGGAGCGACTTGAGTTGGGGGTGTTGTCGGTAGGTCGTTATGCCGCCATGGCGGTGCGCAGCTTTTTCATCGCATTGGCTTCCAGCTGCCGTATGCGTTCTGCCGACACCTCATACTCGGCTGCCAGCTCGTGCAGCGTAGCCTTGTCGTCTGCCAACCAGCGCCGCTCAAGAATATCGCGGCTGCGATCATCCAGTTCCGCCAGAGCGATGCGTAGCCGGGCCGAGCTCTCCTGAGCAAAGTCTTCTGCCTCCACTAGCTGACCCGGATCAGTCTGGCCGCCCGTCAGAAAATATTGCGGCGCCTGCCAGGCATCATCTTCGTCACTATCGGGGGACGCATCGAACGCAACATCTCGACTGGCCAAGCGCCCTTCCATGCGCGTGACCTCCGCTTCGTCCACACCGAGATCAGCCGCAATCGCCCGGGTTTCTTCAGCCGACAACCAGCCCAAGGATTTCTTTTGGCTGCGCAGATTAAAAAACAGTTTCCTCTGGGCCTTGGTCGTGGCGACTTTAACAATCCGCCAGTTGCGGAGAATGTACTCGTGCATCTCAGCCTTGATCCAATGGACCGCAAACGACACCAGTCGAACGCCTTTATTAGGGTCAAAGCGCTTCACCGCCTTCATGAGGCCAACGTTGCCCTCCTGAATTAGATCGGCTTCTGCGAGGCCATAACCAGAGTAGCTGCGGGCAATGTGCACCACGAAGCGAAGATGCGCCAGGACTAACTCCCGCGCTGAATCGACACACTCTTCATAAAACAGGCGCTCTGCCAACTCGCGCTCACGCTCGGCCGACAGCACAGCAATACCGCTCACCGCCTGAATATAGGCCGACAAGTTCGCACCGGGCGCCATATTCAACACAGCGCTATTGGGCAAGGCTGGTAAACGCGTTGTTTCAGTCATGTCGATCGCCTCCACAAGGCTCCTGGCGAGGTATTTTAGCACTCTCCCCCGCAGAGTGCTAAACCCTGAAAAATACCGTTTTTCAGGAGGTTAGGAAGCACTAATGCGCTTCAAGACGGCTGAAATAACGCACAGACGCCATCCACGAGGCCAGCAAGCCCAAGGCCGCACCCAGCGCAATCAGCACTAACGGATACCGCCAGCCCGGCCCGTGAAGCTGACCCGGGCTGTCATATAGCAAAAACAGCGCATTGGCTGGGCCTGCGACCCACAGGGTTAATATCCACAACATGGCTCCTGCGAGCAGCCCGCCGCCCGCGCCAAAATACAGGCCGGTGTAGAGAAAGGGCCTGCGGATGAACGCGGGCGAACCGCCAATCAGGCGCACTACTAGAATTTCTTCCCGCCGGGCGGCAATCGCGAGATACAACGTATTGGCGAGCGCAAGAATGGCACCCAATACCATGGCACCCCCTAAAGCGAGTCCCCAGCGCTCACCGGCAACAAGGATCTGATTCAGGCGGGCCATCCACTGGTTGTCCGCCATGACCCTTTCCACTTCCGGCAGCGCGTTGAGATCTTCGATCAACCGGCTGAGAGCCTCGTCAGCGCGGGGCATGCTCGGTAAAACCGACAGCGTATGCGGCAGTGGATTGCGATCCAGCGATGTCAGCAACTGCGACAAGCCGGTCTGCTCACCGAACGTTGTCAGCGCCTCATCTCGACCAATCAGCGTCACGTCTTCAACGCTGGTCCAGTCCTGGATTTTGCGCCGTAAGGCTTCCGCCTGCGCAAAGTCGAGTTGCCCGCCCAGCATGACCGACACCTGTGCCGGGCGCGCAAGGTCGGGCACCAGTGGTCTCAAATTGTCCAGCGTCAGGAGCAACACGCTGGGCAGCGCCAGAGATATGGCTACGACCAGCCACACCATCACCGTGGCCACCAGCCGCGACACCAACTTTTGCCAGCTACTGGCGGCTGCGGCCCGGTGCTGCGATCGCCAGGCTGCGAACCGCCCCCACTCTTCTCTGACCTGCTCCGGTGCGGCACTCATCGGGTGTTGGCGCCGGCAAGGCGCCCATCTTGGAGCGCGATAATGCGGTGCCTAAGACGCGATATCAGTGGCAAATCATGCGTCGCCACCAGCACAGTTACGCCAACCTGATTGAAGGCCTCAAATAGCGCCATGATCTCGGTCGATAGCTTAGGGTCGAGATTACCCGTGGGCTCGTCGGCAATCAGAAACTCCGGTCTCGCGACAACAGCCCTCGCGATGCCCACGCGCTGCTGCTCACCCCCCGACAATACCGCAGGGTTTGCGCGCTCATGTGATAGCAAACCCACCTTGTCGAGAGCGGCGCGCACCCGGCGCGCGGTGTCCGTGGGGGAGAATCCAGCCATCACCAACGGCAACGCAACGTTGTCGTGAACGCTGCGATCAAAGAGCAGCCTGTGGTCTTGAAACACGACGCCAAAACGGCGCCGATAGCGTGGTACCTTGCGCGCGCGAATGTTGCTGGTCGACTCACCGTTGACGCGAATATCACCGCTACTGGGTCGATCAAGCAACAGCAAGAGGCGCAACAAGGTACTCTTACCCGCCCCCGAATGGCCAGTGAGAAAAGCCATTTCTCCCCTTTCGAGAGTCAGATTCAGGTTGCGCAGTGCGTCCTGATCACCGAAGCGGCGACTGACCCGCTCGAATTCAATCACTGGTGCAAAACCCTAGTGGTCATCCAGCAGGGCATCAACAAAATCCCGGGCGCTGAAATCTCTCAGATCCTCGGCCTGCTCGCCTACACCAATAAATCGGATGGGGCGCTTAAGCTTGTGAGCAATGGCAAACAGCACCCCACCTCGAGCCGTGCCGTCTAGCTTGGTGACTGCAACACCCGACACCCCCACTGCCTGATCAAACTCCACTGCTTGGGACACCGCGTTCTGGCCCGTTCCCGCATCGAGCACCAACAAAGTTTCGTGGGGGACTGCCTCATTCTGCTTGCGCATAACGCGCACCACCTTGCTGAGCTCATCCATAAGATGAGATTTGTTTTGAAGCCGCCCTGCCGTATCCGCAATCAGGACGTCCACGCCACGGGCGGTAGCCGCCTCCAAGGCATCAAACAGAACAGACGCACTGTCCGCCCCGGTATGCTGAGCAATCACTGGCACATTGTGGCGATCGCCCCAGACCTGTAGCTGCTCTACCGCGGCCGCCCTGAAGGTGTCGCCGGCCGCCAGCATCACGCTGCGCCCCTCCTGCTGCAGCCGATACGCCAACTTGCCAATGGTGGTGGTTTTCCCTGCACCGTTGACCCCAACAACCAGTATGACAAAAGGCCGGTGCCCCGTAGTGTCCAGCGGACACTCCTGTCCCGCTAGCAACTCCGTTAATGTCTGCTTTAGAGCTGACATCACGGACTCCTGTGCAGACAATTCACTGCGATCGAGTCGCTGCCGGAGTAACTCGAGCACTCTCTCGGTGGTTTCGAGGCCCAGATCAGCCATGATCAGCTGCTCCTCGAGGGCTTCAAGCAGTGCGGGGCTCAGCTGCTTCTTGCCCAAGACAATGCTGGCGAGCCCTTCCGTGAACTGACCCCGACTTTTACTCAGCCCGCTGCGCAGCCGCTCGAAAACACCGGGGCCGCTCTGCGACGAGGCGCTTTCCTCTGCCACCGACGACGCAGGACCCACCCCCCCTTCGGCTACCTCATCAGGGACGCCGCTCTCATCGGGTGCGGGGGCCTCCAGGGCTTCCGTGATTGCGTCATCTCTGGCTTCATCAGCCTGACGATCGGGCTTGGCGCGGCGTTTGAATAGCTTCATGATCTGTCTGACTCGGTTGGGCGTGGTGGAACGCTATCGCACCGTTTCTTCCGAGCAGTCTAGCACCCAAAAAAACAGGAGCCAGCATGCGACGCGCTGCCAAACCGGCTACCTCACAGCTCCGCATCATCGGTGGGCGGTGGCGCGGACAGAAACTCGCATTCCCAGATCGGCCTGGACTGCGGCCCACGGGAGACAGGGTCAGAGAAACTGTATTCAACTGGTTGGGACACAGTTTGCACGGTGCGCGTTGCCTGGATCTCTTTGCGGGCTCGGGCGCTCTCGGGATCGAGGCGCTGTCGCGCGGCGCCACTCACTGTGATTTCGTCGATACCGATGGAGAAGCCGCCACCTATATTGATCGCCATCTGGGGAGACTCGACGCTAAGCATTGCGGTGCCGCTCATTGCACCCCGGCAAGTGACTTTCTCGGCGCAGCCAGCAGAACATGGGATATTGTTTTCGTAGACCCACCGTTTGATGCGAGAGTCGGTGAATCCACCTTGATGTCATTGCAGAGTGGAAAGCACATCACTGCCAACAGTTGGATTTACTTTGAGACATCTCGCTCGAATCCGGAAGCCGTGCCAGAAACCCACTACGAGATCTTCCGGGACAAAACCGCCGGCGATGTGCGCTACCAATTACTGAAGCAAAGAAGTCCTTAGGGTGGGGCAGTTTGTCCGCCCCTTAAGACTTGTGTAGGCTCGTTCTATTCACTGGAGGATACAGCTTGTGCTGACCCACACTGTGGTATATCCGGGGACGTTTGATCCCATCACCAACGGCCATATTGATCTGGTAGAGCGCGCCGCGAAGCTTTTTGAACGGGTGGTAGTGGCCGTAGCTACCAGCGACAAGAAAGCGCCTCTATTTCCTGTCGATATCAGAGTCGAATTGGCGCAGGCCTGCTTACAACATGTGCCGGCAGCTGAGGTCGTGCCTTTCAACGGCTTACTGATTGACTTCGTTAGCGATCAGGGCTCGCACTGTGTGCTGCGGGGTTTGCGCGCTGTTGCAGACTTTGAGTACGAGTTCCAGCTGGCCAATATGAATCGCGCCATGGACCCCAAATTTGAAAGCGTGTTTCTCACCCCCAGCGCAGAACTCTCCTACATTTCTTCCTCACTCGTGAGAGAGATCGCCGGTCTCGGCGGTGATGTCAGCGGTTTTGTCCCGCCCAACGTTGCTGAAGCCTTAAAACAGACGCTGAATTGAAGGGTGCAACCAGATAATCCGCGGGCAGTGCATCACAGGTGCTGTGTTCACCGCTGACACTGGGGGCACAGCACAGTACTTCTTCCTCCCTGACGAATTTCCTTTAGAGCGGTGCGACACTGTCGGCACGGCTGCCCACTGCGGCCATAAACCCGCAATTGTTGGGCAAAATATCCGGGAGACCCGTCACCACCCACAAAATCCCGAAGGGTGGTACCGCCTTGTTCAATCGCGTCACCGAGAACCTGTTTGATGGCTGTAACGAGCAGTTCATAGCGCATCTCTGACACGCGGCCCGCTGCGCGTGCCGGATGAATACCTGCCATGAACAGCGCTTCATTGGCGTAGATATTGCCGACACCCACCACGACTTTGCCGTCCATAATGAACTGCTTCAACGGAATCCGACGCCCACGTGACCGCCCGTAGAGGTAAGCGCCGCTGAAGGTCTCTGATAGCGGCTCAGGGCCCAAATGATCCAGCAACGGATGTTGCTGCGTCTCCAACCAGTGGAAGCTGCCGAACCGTCGTGGGTCGTGGTACCTGAGACAGCGGCCATCATCAAGGACCACATCGATGTGGTCATGAAAGAGCGGTGGCGTGTCAGCGGGCATAATCCGCAAGCTACCCGACATCCCGAGATGCACCATCACAATGCCGCGCTCTGTCTCCAGCAATAAATATTTCGCCCGCCGGCTCACCGACAGAAATTGGGCTCCTGACATCAGCTGATTCAATTTGCGAGGAACAGGCCAACGCAAACGAGGCTCCCTCACAATCACCTCGCGCACGCTTCGCCCCACAATATGTGGCGCGATGCCCCGGCAGGTGGTTTCAACTTCAGGTAACTCTGGCATGGGCGCTCTGCTGCTACTTCGACTCAAGATGAAGCGGTGACTATCGGACCACGAACCCTAGCATGAGGCCAGTGGGCCCTTGCGCAGACCGCAGAAACAAAAACCCCGGCTCGAGGCCGGGGTTTTTGCTAATGAAGACAGACGTTATTTGATCTTCGCTTCTTTGTACACGACGTGTTTGCGCGCCACCGGATCGTACTTTTTCATTTCCAGCTTATCGGGCATGGTGCGCTTGTTTTTGTCCGTGGTGTAGAAGTGGCCTGTGCCAGCCGTGGAGTTCATTCTGATCTTTTCACGCATGGTTCAATCCTCAGACTTTCTCGCCGCGAGCACGGAGATCTTCCAAAACGGTTTCGATACCGCGCTTATCAATAATGCGCATACCCTTGGAAGAGACGCGCAAAGAGACAAAGCGCTTCTCGGACTCAACCCAGAAACGATGATTATGCAAGTTAGGCAAGAAGCGACGCTTGGTTCGGTTCTTGGCGTGCGAGACGTTATTACCGGTTGCGGGCCGCTTACCCGTAACCTGACAGACACGTGACATGGGAGCTTCCGTCGAGATCTACAAGGGGCGCGTTTTATACCAGAGGGGCCTTGGAGGCGCAAGCCACCGCTCATGGCAACTACCCCAAGTGTGCAAAAACCCCCGCAAATGCTAGGGTGCGAACGATCTGATACGGGGATTTAAGGCCTATGGGCCAGCTAAACCAGCGCCACATTCTGGTGGCCATCTCCGGCGGTATCGCGGCCTATAAAGGCGCGGAGCTGGTGCGACTGCTGAAAAAGCAGGGGGCTTTGGTGCGCGTGGTGTTATCTAGGGGCGCGACGGAGTTCATTACGCCTTTAACCATGCAGGCGCTGTCTGGAGAGCCCACCCACACCGAGCTCCTTGATGAGGCCGCGGAAGCAGGTATGGGACACATTGAGTTAGCGCGCTGGGCCGATCTCATGATCATTGCACCCGCGACGGCAGACGTGATCGCACGGCTTGCTCAGGGTCGGGCAGACGATCTGCTGACCACGGTCGCTTTGGCAACACCGGCTCCTGTCGCCGTTGCGCCAGCCATGAACCAGCAAATGTGGGCTCACGCCGCAACGCAGGAAAATATCCAGATGCTCGCTTCCCGCGGCATTCAAATCGTTGGACCCAGCGCCGGTGAGCAGGCCTGCGGCGACGTGGGACTGGGTCGCCTGCTAGAGCCGGAGGCCATCGTGATAGCGCTGAATCAGCGCTTCGACAATCGTCTGCTGGAAGGACGGCGGGTTGTTGTCACCGCGGGTCCGACAGTGGAGGCTATTGACCCCGTGAGATACCTGAGCAATCACAGCTCGGGGAAAATGGGCTATGCGCTTGCTGGCGCCTGTGCCGACGCCGGCGCTCAGGTCGAGCTGATATCCGGACCCGTCCACTTGGACCCACCTGATCGCGTTACGCTGCACCTGGTCACCTCCGCAGCTGAGATGTGCGTTCGCGCCCTGGAGCTGGCAGACGGTGCCGATCTCTTTATAGGCGCAGCAGCCGTCGCTGACTATCGGCCTGAGTCGACATCAGCCGATAAAATCAAAAAGCAAGCCGGGGACACTCTCGTCATTACTCTGGTTGAGAACCCCGACATCATCGCCAGCGTTTCTCAATTGGCCAACCGGCCAGTCCTGATCGCTGGCTTCGCTGCCGAGACCAACTCGGTGATGGACCACGCTCGGGAAAAAAGGCTGCGAAAAGGTCTTGATATGATCATTGCCAATGACGTCAGCGACCCTGATACCACCTTTGGCGCCGAGCAGAATGCCGTCCATCTGATCACTGAAACAGAGGAGCGGAGCCTGCCTCTGGCCAGTAAACGGGTCATCGCCGAACAGATTGTGCTCGCCGTTGCAGACTCACTTGAACGTTTGCTGAGGCGCCCTTAAGGAGTAAGTTTCTTCGTTTGGTCGGCACGCGCACTGCGGCATCTTCACATTGCCTTTGGGCGCGCACCGGCTCATTCTCTGCGCTTTATTTGCGCCGGATAACACATCATGTCGCTCAATCAGGGTGAGGCTGGGAATTTTGCCCGGATCCTGACCGAATCACTGCCCTATATTCAACGCTTCACGGGTAAAACCTTCGTCATTAAGTTTGGCGGGAACGCCATGACGGACCCCGAGCTGCAGGAGAGCTTTGCCCGCGATGTTGTGCTGATGAAGCTTGTGGGAATGAACCCCATTGTGGTGCATGGCGGAGGACCGCAAATCGGCCAGCTGCTTGAGCGGCTGAATATCGAAACCGAATTTGTCGGCGGTATGCGAGTCACTGACGAACACACAATGGATGTGGTCGAAATGGTGCTAGGCGCTTCGGTAAATAAAGAAATTGTCGACAGCATCCACCGGAACGGGGGGCGCGCTATCGGCATCACAGGAAAAGACGGGCAACTGATTCAGGCGAGAAAGCTCGCGGGCGACTGGGAAGCTGAAGGAGCAAAAGATATTGGCCAGGTTGGAGAAGTCGCCAGTATCGATACCGATATCCTGACCATGCTTATCGGTAGCGACTATATCCCGGTGATTGCGCCGGTTGCTGGCAGCAGCGATGGCCAAACTTACAACATTAACGCCGACCTGGTCGCTGGCAAGCTGGCCGAGGTATTGCAGGCCGAGAAGCTCATGTTACTGACTAACGTGGCGGGTCTTCTTGACGCAGACGGCAGCATTTTGACGGGGCTCGATACCGATCAGGTCGAGAAGTTGATTCAGCAAGGCGTGATTCATGGCGGCATGTTGCCCAAGATCCAATGTGCCTTGGATGCCGTGCAGAGCGGTGTGAGTAGCGCGCATATTATCGACGGGAGAGTGTCCCACGCCGCACTGCTGGAGATCTTCTCGGACGAGGGCATTGGAACCCAGATCAGTACCCGTCGCTGAGTGATTTGCACGATCCCTTCGCTCTGATTAGCATCGACGCTACCGTGGACGACCGAAAGCCCATGTCCGACAGCACCGCCACACCTCGCATCGACCGCAAGCAAGAGATTCTCATGGCGCTTGCCGAAATGCTTGAGGCTGCTCCCGATAGCCGAATCACGACCGCCGGTTTGGCCTCCCGCGTCGGGGTGTCAGAAGCGGCGCTATATCGCCACTTTCCCTCCAAAAGCACCATGTACGCAGGGCTGTTAGCCTTTGCCGAAGACACGCTGTTTGGGCTCGTTGGGCGCATCCCCAGTGATCAGGTCGGAGCGTTGACACAGTGCCAGGCTCTGCTGCGGTTATATCTTGAATTCTGTGAAAAAAATCCCGGCATTACGCGATTACTGACCGGCCGGGCACTGACGGGCGAGTCACGGCGGCTTCACCATCAGGTTGATCAGGTTTACGAGCGGCTGGAGACGCAGCTCAAGCAGTATCTGCGTGAGGCAGAACTCCGCGAGGGCCTCCGAACCTGCCTGCCGGTCGCCACTGCGGCCAATTTACTGATGTCTGCAGCAGAAGGTAGGGTGTCTCAATTTTGTCGGAGCGACTTCAGACGCCGCCCGACAGAGGGCTGGGCAGATCAGTGGGCGCAAATCACGGAGGGCCTGATGAATCCTGTCGGGGTTGCGAGCCAATAAGGTCTCCCACGAGCACTCTAGGGTGAAGCAGGCGACACACTCATCTGGCGCCGCAAGGCGACGATCTCTTCCAGCTCAGCAAAGCGCGCTATATCGCGACTGAAGGCTTCGGCCATTGCAGCCGCCTGCTCTCGTCGGCCCTCTGTGGCTTCATCAAGAATCCGGATTTCTGCACTGAGCGCCGCGACAGTCTCTTCCTCGTACTGGCTCGTCACTTGGCCAGACAGCCCAGTGGTGCCGAGAGCAGCCTCATGCCGGGCGAGCTGTTGCGACAGGGTGTCGCGTTGGCTGTGCAGAATGGCAATACGGATATCGAGCTCGCGAAGAGAACGATCCCGCGCCGCCTCGATATCCTGTA
>CALKMV010000047.1 GCA_938091485.1 uncultured Luminiphilus sp. | reverse complement strand
CGTCCTTGACCGGCGCATGGCGGCTCACAGACAACACGCGCCTCACTTACGGTGTGGATCATGAGGAGCAGGCGCTCTCTGATGCCAGCACCGATTGGTCCAGAGACAATACGGGCATCTATCTGGAAGCCCAGCAGCGATTTGGTCGCGGCGTGATGACCTTTGGCTGGCGGCACGATGACAACGACGACTTCGGTGAGTTCGACAGTTGGCGCGTCAGCGGACGCTACGATCTCGAGGGCATTGGCGAGGGCTGGGCACTGCGTGCCGCCATCGGCACCGGGTTCCGCGCACCGAGCCTCTACGAAATCGCCTACAACAACGGCCCCTTTGCCTATCCACCCGCCAGTAGCGCGCCCTTGTTGGAGGAAGAGTCTGAGGGCTGGGAAGTCGCCGTATTGGGTGCTGTGGGCAATCTTGATCTAGAGCTGATCTGGTTCGATCAGGAAATCGACAATGAGATCATCTTTGACCTTGCGGGCTACAGCGGCTACCTGCAAACCACTGGGACCAGTCAGTCCGAAGGCCTGGAAATCATCGCCAGCTTGCCACTGTCCGAGCGATGGCAGATTGAGGGCAACTTTACCTCGCTCGATGCCACGCAGCAAAACGGTGACGATCGCGCCTATCGACCAGACCAAACGGGCCAGGTGAGCATCGTGTGGACGCGCAATGATTTGCGCGCCAGAGTCACCGGCCGCTATACCGGAGAAGCAACCGACCCCTTCATGACTTCGATTGATGACACCTTTACTATTGACCTGAGCGCTCACTGGGATCTGTCGGACCGTTGGGCATTAGAAGCAAGGGTCCTCAACGTCACAGACCACGATGACCAGCAGCTACCCGGCTATTATGTTCCGGGCATGACGGCTTACGCCGGCGTGCGCGTGAAACTCTAGGATCACTCCATGGACCGCAACACCAAACACAACAAAGCCATGGCCAAGCAGAAGGCCGCTGTGGACGAGGGCATCGCCAAGGCGGATGTCGAGCGAGGCGTGTCGGTCTTACTCACCGGTGATGGCAAAGGCAAGACCAGTTCCGCGTTTGGCATGGTGATGCGGGCACTGGGCTACGGACAGAAGGTGGGTGTCGTGCAGTTCATCAAAGGTGTACAAGCCTCCGGCGAGGAAAACTTTGTCAGAGATCACTTGCCCGAAGTAGAGCTCTATCAGATGGGTACAGGATTTACCTGGGACACTCAGGACCGGGAGGGCGACATCGCCGCTGCGGAGCGAACCTGGGAGCAGGCCCGGACGATGCTGGCCGATGCCAGCTACGAGCTGGTGGTGCTCGATGAGCTCACATACATGTTGGCGTTCGACTACCTCCCGGAAGACGAGGTAATCAGTGCGCTCACCGGGCGGCCCGAGTCACAAAGCGTGGTGGTCACTGGTCGGGGGGGCGGTCAGGCCCTGCGCGAGGCCATGGATACCGTGTCTGAAGTCAAAGAAGTCAAGCACGCCTATCGCGCCGGCATTCGCGCCCGACAGGGTGTGGACTACTAAAAATGGGCGCCCACCCGACGATCCGCCCCGCCGCCTTCATCCGCTACAAATTTCTCAACTCGCTCTTTCTCGGGCTGTCTGTCGGCGCAGTGTTTGTGCTGTACACACCACTGTCACCGGCGGTGTTCTCTGCAGGCGGCATCGGACTCGCGTTGGGCACCCTGATAGTCGCCACCCAGTACCGAAGGATTCTGGCACCGAGCTGGTTTTTTCGGCTGTCGCTCGGGGTCGAGCTGGTCACGCTCAGTGGCGTGGCGGCAGTGCTCCTTCTCCCTCTGGAGCTCCCCCTCGCGCTATTCGTTTACCTCGGCTATCAGGTGACCTTCTCGCTCGGCAATTACCTGGTGCGCTGCGAGACCCTGCTGATGGTCTCGGTGGAGCAGCTGCGCAAACTCGATGTGGCGAAACAGGCCGGCTATTTACTCGGAATGGGAGGTGCTTGGGCGGTGTATGCAGGCCTCGAGCGATTTGCGGCGATCGATGGACGGGTCGAGCAGGTGATCTCCCTGCACTGGGTACTGGCGGTTGCCGAGGTATTGGTGGTGGTCGCCCTGTGGCAGGCCTTTAATCGGGATCAGCTAGCCAACAGCGCCCCGCTGATCCGCGATGAACCGAGTCTCGCCGCCGACTAATCCAACAAATCGGGCTGCTCATTCAGAATGACATCGAACAGTGGCTGGGCGCTGAACCAACCCGCCAGCGAACTGCCCACCTGCCCCGCCGTATGGAGCGCCATATCATGCGGAATGGGCTGGGTTGTGCCCGCCGCCTCGGCCATCAGCTGAGCCTGACAGCTGCGCTCAAAGGTCACGTACCACCACAGCGCTTCATCAACTGACTCCCCCACGGTCAGGTGACCATGATTCTTCAGCACAATCGCTTTTTTATCGCCGAGTGCCTCGGCAAGACGCTCCCCTTCATTCATCGACACCACCACACCGGTGTAGTCGTCTAACAAAGCGAGATCGTCATAAAACGCACAGGCGTCCTGTGTGATGGGGTCTAGCAACCGCCCCAGAGAAGACCAGGTCTTACCGTAAATGGAGTGGGCGTGGGCCGCGGCGGTGACTTCCGGTCTGGCTTGATGAATGTGGCTGTGAATCGTGAACGCCGCGCCATTTAGAAGCCCCTCACCCTCAACGATGTCGCCTTCATGACTGACCCT
>CALKMV010000046.1 GCA_938091485.1 uncultured Luminiphilus sp. | reverse complement strand
GCGCCCCCTCACTCCGCTATCGCCCGTACAGATTTGGAGTGAATAGCGGTAGAGAGTGATTAGTCTGGGTTGGCAGCCTTATAGGCTCTAATTGCGGCGTTGAAATCTGCAGCCACCTGCTCCTCCCTCGAAACTGCGGCGTTATAGTCTGCTGCAGCAAGTGCGTACCGTTCTTCTGCGCTCTTATCACCCTCATCGACAGCGGCTTTTTCGCTCGTCATTTGATTGTCGACGCACTCGAGGTACTCGGTGTTGGCAGTCTGGAATGCTTTGACTTCGCCCTGTGCCGAGACCATTTCTTCAAGTGTTGCGCTTTCCCCGTTGGGCGTAGGCGGAGCGACGGGCACATCGCAAGCATGGGCGGTGGCATATGAAAGCAGTGTCATCGCTAGCAAGAAGGGGGGTATATGAGTTCTCATCATGGAGTTCCTTGTGATGTCAGGCGTCAGAGTGGACACCTATTTTTAGTAATTTTGAGCCTAATATGACGGTTATTACGACGATTTGGGCCATTCAGTTGTCTGTTGTTATACCAATGAAAGCGGCTTGAATAAACCATTATCCGGGCTGTGAGGCGACGGAGGCTTCAGTCGAATCCCCGCCTTCCGTTACACTGCCTGCATGGATGTATCCGATATTTTGAGCCCTTTGAATACGGCTCAGCGAGAGGCTGTGACTGCCTCATCAAAAAATCTTTTGGTGCTAGCGGGAGCGGGCTCTGGCAAAACGCGTGTTCTCGTGCATCGTATCGCGTGGCTGATTCGCGCTGAGGGGTTATCGGCCCACTCGGTTTTGGCCGTCACCTTCACTAATAAAGCGGCGAGAGAAATGCGGGGCCGCATTGAGGATATGCTGCAAATGCCGACCCATGGCCTATGGGTGGGCACTTTCCATGGCTTAGCACATCGACTGCTCAAGGCCCATTGGCGCGAGGCAGGGTTGCCGCAGCAATTCCAAATTCTCGATAGCGATGACCAGCTGCGGGTAGTGAAGCGAATCTGCAGGGAGCTTGACCTCGACGAGGCGCGCTGGCCGCCCAAGCAGGCTCAATGGTTTATTAACGGACAGAAGGACGAGGGTCTTCGTGCAAGGCATGTTGAGGCACCGGAGGGTGATTTATATGCCAAGACCATGGTGCGGATTTACGCGGCCTATGAAGAGACCTGCGAGCGCGGTGGGTTGGTGGATTTCGCGGAGTTGTTATTGCGTGCCCATGAGCTGTGGCTGAAATCACCTGAAACACTGCAGCACTATCAGCAGCGTTTTAAAACTATTCTGGTCGACGAGTTTCAGGACACCAACACGATTCAATACGCCTGGTTAAGGGTGTTGGCGGGCCAAACGATCCCGGTGGTCGCGGTCGGTGACGATGACCAATCTATCTACGGTTGGAGAGGTGCGAGAGTAGAGAACATTCAGCGCTTTGCCGAGGATTTTGCAGGGACCGAAACCGTTCGTCTGGAACAAAACTACCGCTCCACGGCGACGATTCTTGAGGCTGCCAATGGGCTGATTGCGCGCAACGCAGGGCGGCTTGGTAAAAATCTTTGGACAGAGGGTGAGCGGGGCGACCCCATTGCACTTTACGCGGGCTTCAACGAGCAAGATGAGGCGCGTTATATCGTCGAGCAGGCCGAAACCTGGTTTGGTGATGGGCACCCTCGCCGCTCGATCGCCATCCTCTATCGGTCCAATGCCCAGTCACGGGTGCTGGAGGAGGGGCTATTGCGAGAGGGTATTCCCTATCGGATTTATGGTGGCCAGCGCTTTTATGAGCGCCTCGAGATCCGGAATGCACTCGCCTATCTGCGGCTGGCGCAAACCCGCGACGATGACCCCGCACTAGAGCGAGTTCTGAACACGCCGCCGCGGGGCATAGGCAGTAAAACGGTCGAAAAGCTTCGTGAAGTCGCACGAGCCGAGCAAATCCCTCTGTGGCAGGCGATATACCGCACCCGCGAACAGAGCCTACTGCCCGCAAGAGCGCTGACAGCGCTCGGCAATTTTCAGGCGCTCATCGATGATCTGGATCGCTCCTCAGAAACGCTCCCTCTTGATGAGCTGACCGAGCATGTGATCGAAGTGAGCGGCCTCCTCGACTATCACCGATCAGAGAAGGGAGAGCGGGGGCAGGCCCGCGTTGAAAACCTGCAGGAATTGGTCACTGCCACACGGTTGTTTGAGCCCGAGGATGAGGAGGTCTCACCATTACAGGCGTTTCTCGATAGTGCGGCGCTTGACGCGGGAGAGGGCCAGGCCGATCCCTACGAAGACAGTATTCAAATGATGACGCTGCATTCCGCAAAGGGGCTCGAGTTTCCTTTGGTTTTTATAGCCGGCATGGAAGAGAACCTGTTTCCTCACCAGATGTCTCTGGAGGAGCCCGGTCGTCTTGAGGAGGAGCGGCGTCTGGCTTACGTCGGTATTACCCGGGCCATGAAGAAACTGGTTGTCACCTACGCTGAAAATCGCCGGCTTTACGGTGGCGACATGTACAACACACCCTCGCGATTCATCCGCGAGATCCCGGCGGAATTGATCGAAGAGGTGCGCCTCAACGGTGCCGTCTCGCGGCCAGTCGGCTCACTGGCTCATGCCTCATTGTCCGAGCCGCCCCCCGCCGGGATTGATCTGGGCAGACGCGTGCTGCATCAGGTCTTCGGTGAGGGGGTTGTCACCCAGTTCGAGGGGCAGGGTAGTAACGCACGCGTAGAGGTCAGCTTCAGCGAAGGCAGCAAGTGGCTTGTGCTTCAATACGCCAACCTAACGTTACTCTGAGGACTGGGTATGCGCGAAAAACAGGTACTTCCGGTCGTGGTCGTGGGGCTGACCGCCGCCTTGGTCGCGGTCGTTGCGCTGTGGACTCTTGATCGGGTCGTAGGTCCTGATACGGCAACGGCGAGTCAGAGTGGCGCCGGAGAGGTTATTGAATGGAAACTCGTTACTACCTGGCCCAAGGGGTTACCCGGCCTCGGCGCAGCGCCTGAAAATTTTGCACGACGGGTCAACGAAGCCTCCGGTGGGCGATTGCGCATCAAGGTGTTCGGCGCCGGCGAGATTGTGCCCGCTTTTGAGGTGTTTGACGCTGTTTCCCGAGGCGTAGCTGAGGCTGGCCATGGCGCGTCCTATTATTGGAAGGGCAAGATACCCGCTTCTGTCTTTTACACGGCAGTGCCCTTTGGCATGACGGCTCAGGAGGCCAACGGATGGCTCCACTATGGCGGCGGGCTCGAGTTGTGGCGAGAGCTCTACGCGCCATTTGGCGTCGTGCCTTTTGCGGGGGGGAGCACCGGTGTGCAGATGGCGGGCTGGTTCAATATTCCCCTGAACAGTCGCGTTGACCTCGAGGGGCTAAAGATGCGGATTCCCGGACTTGCCGGTGAGGTATTTGACGCCGCTGGCGGCTCTGCGGTGCGGATAGCCGGGGGAGAGGTTTACACCTCCATGCAAACCGGGGTGATCGATGCGGTTGAATGGGTCGGGCCCTATAACGACCGCACCCTTGGCTTGATGGAGGTCGGAGATTATTACTACTACCCAGGATGGCACGAGCCCGGTGCGATGCTTGAGATAATCGTAAATGCTGAGGCGCTGGCCGCCTTACCTGAAGATCTTCAGGCGATTGTGCGGGTCGCGGCGCGTGCGACGAATACCGATATGCTAGATGATTTCACTGCTAATAACAGCGAGTCCCTGCAGATCCTGCTCACCGAATTTGATACTGAGGTGTTGCCGTTACCGGATGATGTGATGGATGCGCTGTACGAGAGTAGCCAGGTGGCGATTCAGGCCTTAATCGATGAGGATCCTCGGGCGAAAAAGATCGCTGCTTCTTACTTCGCCTTTGCGGAGAAAGTGCGGACTTACCATGAGATTTCCGAGCGAGCGTATCTCAACGGTCGGGCCCGGCTGTTACCGCCGGTCTCACTTACTGCGGCATCGGCCGAGTGAGCTTGTTCTCGTCGATGGCTACGTAGATAAACTCTCCCTCGGTGACTTTGAGGGGCTCGCCATCCTGTTTAGCGTTGATCCACACCTCCACTAGGATCCGGACAGAGCTCCGCCCAGTGTCGAGTACATCGCAGTAGCAGCTCACAACAGCGCCAACATGCACCGGCGTCAGAAACGACATGCCCTCAATGGCTACGGTTGCCACTCGCCCCTCGGCGAGCTCTGAGGCGGTGATGCTGCCTGCAAGGTCCATTTGCGACAGAAGCCACCCACCAAAAATATCGCCGTTGGCGTTGGTGTCCTTGGGCATGGCAATGGTCTGAAGCGCCAACTCCCCAAAGGGCAATGGATGCGTATCGAGCTCTTCTACTGACATGTTGCCCCCTTGCTTGCGGTCCGTTGCTGCGTACTGAGCCGAGAGGTGGAATCACCATCAGCCGCCGATACCGCCATTATCGCCCTAATAACCCCGGCAGCCATAGCACTAGGTTCGGCCACCACCACATTATTACTAGCAGCAATAACTGTATTAAAACGAAAGGCAGCACACCGGAGTAAATGGCGCGGGTGCTGATGCTGTCTGGTGCAACGCCGCGCAAATAAAACAGCGCGAAACCAAAAGGTGGAGTGAGGAAAGACGTCTGAAGGTTGACCGCTATCATGACTCCCAGCCAGATGGGGTCAAACCCCATGGATAGGAGAACAGGCCCGACCACGGGCACTACTACAAAAGTGATCTCGATGAAGTCGAGAATGAAGCCAAGCAAAAACATCACCAGCATGACCACCAGCAACGCCATATGGGGGCCCCCTCCAAGCTCTTCGAAGAAGGCCTCAATCAGGCTGTCGCCACCGAACCCGCGAAAGACGAGAGAAAACACGGCCGCGCCCACGAGAATCAGAAAAACCATGCTGGTGGTATAGAGGGTTGAGCGCGAGATATCCCGCAGAACATCCAGCGTGAGTGCACCGCGCACCAAGGCCAAGAGCAAAGCGCCAGTGGCCCCTACGCCTGCGGCCTCTGTCGGGGTCGCCGCGCCGGCCAGAATGGAGCCCAGTACCAGCACGATGAGCCCTAGGGGCGGCAGCACTGCTATCACGGTTGCGCGGGTATTGGCCTTGTCTACGACAGCGGGCGGTGCGCTGGAAGGCTGCAGAGTGGCGCGAGCGAGTACATATGCGAGATACAGCATCACCAGCACGACGCCTGGGATCATAGCGCCGACAAAGAGGTCACCCACCGAGACGGTATCGGTGTTGATGATGTTCATTCTCAGCTGAGCTTGTTGATAAGCACTCGACATGATGTCGCCTAATAAGACCAGTGCAATCGATGGTGGAATAATCTGACCTAGTGTTCCCGTAGCGCAGATGGTGCCGGTTGCCAGTTGCGGCTGATATCCCGCCCTCAGCATGGTGGGGAGCGCCAGCACCCCCATGGTGACGACCGTTGCGCCAACAATGCCTGTGCTGGCCGCAAGGAGCGCTCCGACCACAATGACCGCCACACCCAAGCCGCCGGGCCGCTCTCCAAATAAACCAGCCATATTGGCCAGCAGATCCTCAGCGATTTTTGCTCGTTCCAGCACTACCCCCATCAGAATAAACAGGGGCACTGCTACCAGTGTTTCATTGCTCATCGTGCCGAAGATGCGGCCGGTCAGTGCCGTGAGATAGTCTGGGTCAAAGTGCCCTAACAGAATACCCAGCGCAGCAAATCCCAGCGCGGTGCCACCGAGTGTCAGCGCCACGGGGAAACCCAGTAGCAATACCCCACAGACAACAATAAACATGGCGAGCGCCAGTTGCCCCTCCATCAGGTGTTGTCTCGCTGTCGGAGGACGGTCAGAGCGTGAGAAATATGCATTAAGGCCTGAAGAGCGAGCAGCATGGCCATCGCTGGAATCAGCGTCTTCAGCAGGTACACGAAGGGCAGCCCGCCGGGTTCCGGGGACGCTTCTCTGGCGGACCAGCTGTCCATCACGTAGTCCCAAGACCCCCAGCCGATCAGTGCGCACAGCGGTAGGGTAAAGACAACATGACCAAGCCCGTTGACCCACGCCCGCTGCCGTTCCGAGAAGCCTCGATAAAAGATATCGACCCGCACGTGCTGGTCCGCCTGTAGCGCCACCGCCGCGCCCAGCATAAAAATGGCGGCATGGAGATATTGCACGGACTCCTGAGCGGCTATCGCGCCGGTGTTAAAGCCGTAGCGCAACACAACGATAAACAGCACAAGTAGCGCCATAATGGGCACGCACCAGGAGACGGCATGCCCCAGCCAGATTATGCCTTGATCCAGTTTGTTCGCCGGTGGGGCGTCGGGTGGCATGGGAATCTCGCGGTTTTTATCGTCGACGTGCAAGGTTATCATTCTGGCTCATGAGATTGCAGAAGAGGCGAACCCGTGCTTTCTATTCTGTCGCCGGCCAAAACCCTCGATTACGAGACGTTGCCGACTACCAAAAAATCAACACAGCCTTTATTTATCGATCAGGCGTCTTCGCTGATTAACAGTGCCCGTAAGATGGGCCCCGAAGATATTCAGTCTTTAATGGGCGTGTCGGAGAAAATCGCAACCCTGAATCATGAGCGTTTTATGAATTGGGAGCCCGAATTTTCGCTGAAAAATGCCAAGCAATCTGTTCTGGCCTTCAAGGGAGATGTCTACACGGGACTACAGGCAGAGACCTTGGGGGCGGACGAGTTGGCGTTCGCGCAGAAGCATCTGCGCATTCTATCGGGGCTCTATGGCCTGCTGAGGCCACTTGATCTGATGCAGCCTTATCGTTTGGAAATGGGTTTGCCTTTTGCCAATTCGGGCGGGAAAAATCTCTATGAATTCTGGGGCGACCGTATTACTGAGGCGTTGGGCCAACACATCAAGGCCAGTGGCAGTCCGGTTCTGGTCAATCTTGCTTCCAACGAATACTTTAAGGCGGTAAAGCCGAAGTCTCTGAGCGTTGAGGTCATCACACCGCAGTTTCGTGACTTTAAAAACGGCCAATACAAAATGATTTCCTTTTTCGCGAAGAAGGCCCGCGGGGTCATGGCTCGTTACATTATCCAGAAGGGCCTCAACAAACCCGAGGGGCTTAAGCGTTTTAAGGGCGACGGCTACTACTACAGTTCAGAACACTCAGAGGGAAACAACTGGGTATTCTTGCGTGACGCGCCACCTCAGGGCTAGCCGCGCTCCTGTTTGAAGGGCAATAAAGTCGCGGCCTCACGCTGGTAGGCACGAACCTGCTCTGACTCCTGTTCCGCGAACTGCGCCACGGCCTCCCGCAAGCGCTCGTCGACAATCCAGTGATTGGAGTAAGTCAGAATGGGCTCGAATCCTCGCTGGATTTTGTGCTCTCCCTGTGCCCCGGGGTCAAAGCGCGACAGCCCCGACTCAATGCAGTATTCAATACCGCGGTAGTAGCACGCCTCGAAGTGCAAAAACTCAAATTCTGCCAGGCAGCCCCAATACCGCCCATAAAGTGTGTCGTCACCTTCAAAAAAGAGAGACGCGGCAACCGGCTGTTGTGCTCGCTCGGCAATTACCATCACTGGCGTGTTCCCCAGGTCGGGGCATGCTTGAGTGAAAAACGCCTCTGTCAGGTAGCCACCGTGTCCCGAACGTTTGGCGTAGGTTGTTTGGTAGCAGCGATGAAAAAATCGCCACTGCTCGGGGCCGATCTCCTCGCCCTTCAGCGTTTTCAGCGAGAGCCCTTGGCGTGAGATTTGCTCACGTTCCCGCCGGAGATTCTTACGTTTGCGACTACTGAAGCGATCTAGAAAATCCTGAAAGTCACGATAGTCGCGATTAAACCAGTGAAATTGTGTTGTCAGCCTCTGCGGCATCTCACAGCTGCGCAGCTGACTTGAGGTGGCTTCATCCACAAACAAAACATGCCAGCTCGAGATCTCGAGCTCTTCGCTCAGGGCTTTAACACACGTCGCTATGGTGGAGGGCGCGTCAGTATCCTCAGCCAGACCACCAAAACGTTGCCCGGTTGCCGGCGTGAAAGGAATCGCGGTCACCAGCTTGGGGTAGTAACGCAACCCCATGCGCTGCCAAGCATCAGCCCAGGACCAATCAAAGACGTATTCGCCGTAGCTGTGGGTTTTCAGATACGCGGGGAGTACACCGACCGGCGCGCCGCCTTGCTCTAAAGTGATATGCGCCGGCTGCCAGCCGCTCTCGGCAGTGGTACAACCCGACGCTTCCAGCCCGTGAAGGAAGTCCCAGCGTAGAAAAGGATCTCTGTCACCAAAGCAGGATTGCCACAGGGCGGTGTCGAGATCGGCGATGGACCGATGCAGCTTGGCGTCAAAGGTGTCCATGGAGATCAGGTGGCGACGGGGCCAATCCAGAAGTGGCCGCAAAGACCCAGGAGGATGATCAGGCCGACCCACTTACTCTGGTTAAACGCCGCAAAGCATTGCTTGACGTCTCGCCCCCTAATCAGCCACAAATGCCGGGCAAACAAGACGCCAACGGTGGCGACTGCAGTGTAATAGATCGGGCCCAATGCAAAGGCAACGCCACAGCGCCAAAAGGCGATGAGGCAGAGGCACTGCAGCAGGCCAATGAGGCGCACATCGAGATCGCCAAAGAGAATGGCGGTAGATTTGATTCCGACCGATAGATCGTCTTCCCGATCCACCATGGCATATTGCGTGTCATACACCACCGTCCACAGCAAGTTGGCAAAAAACAGCCACCACAAAGCATTGGGTAATGCATTGATGCTTGCCGCGAAGGCCATGGGAATGCTCCACGAGAAGGCAATGCCAAGCACGATCTGCGGCAAGTGGGTAATCCGCTTCATTAAAGGATAGATCAACGCCAGACCGGCTCCCGCTAAGGACAGCTGAATAGTCAGCGGATTGGTTAATGCCACCAGGCCCAGGGCGGTAGCTAGAAGTAACACGAGCAGAGACAAAGCTTCTTTGACCGTCAGTGCGCCGGTGACCAGAGGACGGAGCCGCGTGCGTTCCACGTGCCCATCGAGATTTCTGTCAGCAAGGTCGTTGGCAATGCATCCAGCCGCCCGCATCACAACGATACCGACCAAAAAGATGGCGAGCAGCCGCAGGCTTGGAAAACCTTCGTTGGCCAGCGCGATGCCCCACAGCGTTGGGGCGGCCAATAGGAAGGTACCGATCGGTTTATCGAAGCGCATGATCTCCAGTGCAGCTCGCCATTTGGACGAGGCGCCAAGATCAGTGGTGCTCAACGAAGGGGGTGGCTCACTCAAAGGAATGGATTCGTTACTGGCGGTCGCACAGTCTAGCGGCCTGCGGGTGGGGATGCGACATCGACTGGTCAGACTCTGGCAAAGTCCGCGCGGGCCCCTGCCCATCGTTGCATCAGGGCTTCCGCGCGGCGCGGGTCGCTCTCGTACAGTCGCCCTGCTATCTCCTGTGCTTCGATCAGCAGTTGCTCATGCTCGGGAAGTAGGGCAACTCTGAATGCCGCGAGACCCGTCTGCCGTGTTCCGAGCAGCTCGCCCGGGCCGCGGATGTCGAGGTCTGCTTCAGCAATCACAAAGCCATCGTGGGAGTCCTGCATGACTTTCAGTCGCTGTTGAGCGGTTTTTGAAAGCGGTTGGCGGTAAAGCAGCAAGCAATGGCTGTCTATTGACCCGCGCCCCACCCGACCCCTCAGCTGGTGCAGTTGGGCGAGGCCGAGGCGCTCAGCATTATCAATAATCATCAGGCTCGCATTGGGCACGTCTACCCCAACCTCGATTACCGTGGTGGCGACCAGCAGCTGGATCTCACCTGCCTTGAATGCCGCCATCACGTCCGCTTTTTCTGGCGGCTTAAGCTTGCCGTGTACCAGACCGATACGAAGGCCTGAAAGCGTCTGTTGTAGTTGATCGCGCGTGGCTTCCGCTGCCTCAATTTCCAATGCGTCGCTCTCCTCAATGGCGGTGCACACCCAGTAGGCCTGCCTCCCCTCTCGACAAGCGGCCCCTACGCGCTTGATTACGGCGTCGCGCCGCGTGTGATCCATGAGCGTTGTGGTGACTGGCTGACGACCGGGTGGCAGCTCGTCAATGACAGAGCAATCAAGATCACCATAGGCAACCATAGCCAGAGAGCGTGGGATCGGTGTGGCGGTCAGTGCTAGCTGATGCGGGTGCTCGTCGCCTGTGCCCTTGTCGGCCAACGATAGTCTTTGGTGTACACCGAATCTGTGCTGCTCGTCGACAATGATCAAGCCAAGCCGATGGAACTGCACATCTTCCTGAAACAATGCATGGGTGCCCACCACCAAAGAGGCCTCGCCGCTAGCCAATTGATTCAAGACGGTTTGCCTCACTTTGCCCTTGGTTCTTCCACTCAACCAGGCGACAGATTGCTTGAGTGGCGTAAACCATGCTTCAAGGTTGGCGTAGTGCTGTTCCGCCAGTAGCTCAGTAGGCGCCATGAAGGCGACCTGATATCCGGCCGCGATGGTATCCAGCGCCGCCTGCGCGGCTACCAGCGTTTTACCTGAACCAACATCACCCTGAACCAGCCTCAACATGGGCTGCGTTTGCGACATATCGGCCGCCAACTCTCTTACGACACGCTGCTGGGCAGCGGTGGGCTCGAATGGCAGGCCTGCCAGAAATGCTGCTGACGCAGTTGACGACGCTGCGATCGCGGGTGCCGGATGTTGCCGCTCGGAGTCTCGCACGCCTTGCACGGTGAGTTGATGAGCGATGAGCTCTTCCCGAGCCAGTCGAATTTGTGCGGGGTGGGTGCCTTGCTGAATCTGACCTAGTTCAGCGTTGGGTGGCGGGTTATGCAAAAAAGTGATGGCATCGGCCAAGGTAATGTCGTCGTCCGTAATCTGTTTTAGTAGATCCTCGGGCGGGTTTTTGCTGAGCAGGTTAAGCGCTTGGCTACAAAGCTTGCGCCAAGTGCTTTGTCCCAGTCCGCTGGCCGTTGGGTAGACCGGCGTCAATGCAGCCTCGACGAGATCAGCACCCGCTCCTATGCGATATTCGGGATGAATCATCTCCACTTGTCCACCTAGCCAGCGCGGGGTGCCAAAAAGCTGCACGGTAGCTCCCCGCTTGAATTGCGAAACCTGAGACTGTCGAAAGTGGAAAAACCGCAGCGTGAGCAGGCCTGTGCCATCTTCTACTTTGACTAACAGGGTTCTTCTTCGACCCATGGTCACGGCAGCAGCGCGGACCTCCGCCTCGACCACCGCATCTACTTGATCCCGCAACCCTCCAATGGTGGTGGTCTGGGTTCGATCCTGATATCGCAGAGGGAAATGAAAGAGCAGGTCTTCCAATGAGCGAACACCGAGGTCGGCCAGCCGGGACGACATTTTTTTGCCCACTCCCCGGAGGGAGGTAACAGGTTGCTGAAGAATGGTTTGACTCAAGCGTGCCCCGATACGAAAAGGTCTCGTGGTAGGCTCGTATCTTAGCGATTGTTTGATAAGGCCGTGAAGCCATGCAGGTGCTGATCCTCGGCTGTGGTGACATTGGTACGCGTGTAGGCTTATCCCTGCTTGAAAAGGACTGGGATGTCACCGCTGTGCGCCGCAACCCTGACCTGCTCCCAGAGGGTTTTGAGCGCCGCGGGGCGGACCTGACGGATGAGAAAGCGCTTTCTGATCTGCTATTGGTTGAGCCTGACTATGTGGTCGTGACTCCTATGCCACAGTCCTATGACCCCCTGGGGTATAGAGCCGGTTTTGCAGGAGTAGCCAAGATACTTGCAGGTCAAAGGTGGTTTTCGAAGTGCCGCCGGGCTATTTGGATTTCTTCCACCCGTGTCTATGCCGAGTCACAGGGTGGCTGGGTGGATGAACACTCACCGCTCAATACCGCTGAGCCACAAGCCATGGCGATGGTAGCTGCTGAGGCGACTATCCGCCGCGCAGTGACCGCCACCATTATTCGGCCCGCGGGGGTGTATGGAGATCCAGAGGGTATGCTGATGCGACGGGTGCGTGCTGGCGAAGGGGGTGAGACGGGGGCTATTTATGGCAATCGCATTCATCGCGAGGATTTATCGCAGCTCATCGTTCACTGTTTGGAGCGTGATGCCGCCGGTGGCTCGGTGCCGCCGACGTTGGTCGGCGCCGACGATGATCAGGCGCCGACCCATGAGGTCGAGGATTGGTTGGCTGCCCGGCTTAATGTGACGTTATCCCGACAGGCTGGCCGGTCTATTGCTCGCGGCAACCGGCGTTGTCGAAATGCATTACTTAAGAAAATAGACTTTCGGTTGTCTTACCCCACATGGCGAGAGGGATACGAAGCGACGCTGAATCAAGCCTAAGCTACTGAAGCGGGCAAGCCCAGGCGGTTACACCGACAATATGGCCTCAACCTCAATACGGGCCCCTTTGGGTAGTGCCGCGACTTGGACGCAGGCTCGCGCGGGATAAGGTTCTTCGAAGTGGCGCGACATGACCGCGTTAACAGCGTCAAAGTCTCCGAGATCGGTCAGCGAGATATTGATCTTCACCGCATCATCCAGCGTGCCACCTGCTGCTTCGGCTACTGCGCTCAGGTTACTGAAGACTTGCTCGGCTTCCGCGCTGATATCGCCTTCAACCATCGTCATGGCAACGGGGTCGAGCGGTATCTGCCCTGATATCCACACGGTATTTCCCACCTTGATGCCCTGTGAATAGGGCCCAATCGCCTGAGGCGCTGCCTGAGTAGCAATAACGGCTCTATTGGACACAGCGTTCTCCTCTGGATGCGCACGTAGTGTCTTATTGAATACCGGACTGATGAGGGCTGCAAGGCCAAGTAAAAAGCCGCGGCGGCGAGTCTTTAAGTCCAAGTGGCGCCTGTTACCGTCGGGCGCTACGCACCACTTTCAGGACACCTTCCACGCTACGCAGTCGCTTCATGACATGAGCCAGATGGGTGCGGCTGTTGACCTGTAACTCCAGGTCGACAAAGGTGAATTCGACATCCTTGTTTTGTGTGGCAATGCGCTCGATATTGAGGCCAATGGCGCTGAGACGCGTCGCCAGGACCGCGATCATTCCGCGGCGGTTTTCCACCTGAATTCTGAGACCGACCGGATAATTCCGCTCCACCGCTTCGTCCCAGTGAAGGGAAATCAATCGGTCTCGCTGTTCCCGCATTTCCAGAAGATTGCGACAGCTATCCCGGTGCACCATCAAGCCCTTCTCCTGCCCGAGGTAGCCCTGGATGCCGTCGCCAGGCAGTGGGCAGCAGCACTTGGCGTAAGTGACGCCCACGCCCTCGGTACCTCGGATACCCAGTGTGGCCGCCTCGCCACTTACAGCGGAGTTGCCAGTGGCGCTGGTCAGATGGGCCACGGCGATATGGGGCAGGGTGTTGCCTAGCGCGACATCAACCAGCAGGGTCTCGATGTCGGCTTTGCCCAACGCGGTCAGAGCGGACTGCATGGTTTCCTCTTCGATAGCATTTAGCCGTGTACCGTGTGTCATTAGCGCTCGGTCGAGCAGATTGCGACCCAGCGCTAATGAGTCTTCACGACGCTGATCTTTCAAAAAGTGGCGTATGTGGGTTCTGGCTCGCGCGGTCACCACCCAGTTCAGCCAGGACGGACTCGGCCTGCCCGTTGGAGAGGTCACGATCTCGATCGTCGCACCGCTCTCCAGAGGCTCTGAGAGCGGCACCAGCTGATTGCTGACGCGTGCGGCGACACAGTGATTGCCAATATCGCTGTGCACGGCATAGGCAAAATCGAGCGCACAGGAACCCTTGGGCAGCTCAAGAATGTCACCACGGGGAGTAAAGACGTACACCTCATCTGGAAAAAGGTCGATCTTGACGTTCTCAATGAACTCCAGCGAATCGCCAGCGCGTTGCTGCATTTCCAGCAGGCCCTGAACCCACTCCCGAGCCCGGGTGTGGGACATGCTGGCGCCCGTTTCCTCGCTTTTATAGAGCCAATGGGCAGCGATGCCGTTGTTGGCCATATCTTCCATTTCATGGGTTCGGATCTGGATTTCAACGGGCACACCGTGCATGCCCTTCAGCACGGTGTGCAAAGATTGATATCCGTTTGCTTTGGGGATGGCGATGTAGTCCTTGAATTCCCCGGGCACCGGTTTATAGAGACTGTGCACCATACCCAGAGCGCGGTAGCAGTCATCAACAGAGTCCACGATTAGACGGAAGGCAAAGATATCCATGACCTGAGAAAAGGACTTCCGCTTGGCTTTCATCTTGTTGTAAATGCTGAAGAGGTGCTTTTCTCGCCCCACGACAGTGGCATTCAGCCCCTCGCGGTTCAGTGTCTGACCCAGTTGGTCGCGGATTTGATCGACGAGCTGCTTCCGGTTGCCGCTCGCCGATCTGCGCGCGGCTTCGAGCCGCCTGGCGCGCATGGGGTACAGAGCTTTAAGACCTAGGTCCTCAAACTCCATTCGCACTTCATTCATGCCCAGACGCATGGCAATGGGTGCATAGATATCCAGCGTTTCACTGGCGATGCGTTTGATTTTCTCTCGATTCAGTACGCCCAGAGTGCGCATGTTATGGAGCCGGTCTGCAAGTTTCACCAGAATGACTCGGATATCCTTCGCCATCGCCAATGTCATTTTTTGGAAGTTCTCGGCCTGTCTGAGTTCAACTGAATCAAATTCGACATGAGTCAGCTTGCTGACGCCATCGACGAGCTCCGCTACCTCCTCGCCGAATTGGGCACCAATGTCCTCCTTGTTGACGCCGGTGTCCTCAATCACATCGTGCAGTAGGGCGGCCATTAGGCTCTGAGCGTCCATGTGCATACGAGCGAGAATGCTGGCTACGGCCAGCGGATGGGTAACGTAAGGCTCTCCGCTGCGCCGGGTCTGGCCGTAGTGAGCTTGTTCAGAGTAATAATAAGCTCGCCTGACCAGCTGTGCCTGATCAAGCGGCAGGTAGTCGGCAATCAGCTGCTCAAAGGCAGCCAGGGAGCTGTTAGCGAAGTGCCCTTCTCGGGGAATAGAGTGTGCGGTCGGCTTTTGCCCCGGCCGGCTGCGGATACCGGGGAGAGATCCGCTGATAGCTTGGAGTGTTGTTGCCACCACCGCCAGCGGACCCGGCTATCAGAGGATGGGGGTCTCGAAGCTGGCCGCCAATTCTTCCTCTGCTTCGATTTCGCTCTCGCGGGCGAGTACTTCCGGGGTAATTAAACCCTCGGCGATCTCTCGCAGCGCGATGACCGTGGCCTTGTCTGACTCGTCCTCTACAAGCGGGTCGCGACCGCCGGTTGCCATTTGCCGGGCGCGCTTGGAAGCAAGCATCACCAGCTCAAATCGGTTATCGACATTGTCCAGACAGTCTTCAACAGTAATTCTCGCCATGACAGCGTGGTCTCCTTATTGCTAACCGCGTGTCAACGCGGCCGCGCAGTATAACGTAGGAATTAGGTTCGCACCGCCCCGACAACAACGTAAATTTGCCGGTTGCTCATGCAATGACGGACCAATTAGCCCAGCAAATCCTCAATCAGATTCTGGAGGCCAGACTGTTGCTGGCCAGTTCTGAGTCTCAGTGAGCGCACCAGCGCTTGCAGTTGTTGCAGTGCTGTATCGAATTGGTCGTTGATAATGAGGTAGTCGGCCTCATCCCAATGCGACATTTCATTACGCGCGGCACGCATTCTGATGTCGATGGTGTCCTCTGCGTCCTGCCCCCGCGTCTGAAGTCGTGCCTTGAGCGCATCAAGTGAGGGCGGCAGGATGAAGAGCCAGGCGCTGTCCGGTAACAGCTTCCTCACCTGTTGAGCACCTTGCCAGTCGATTTCTAGGATCACGTCTGCGCCGTCGGACAGTCTGGCCTCCAGTTGCGTCAGGCTGGTTCCATAGAAATGACCAAAGACCTCGGCAGATTCGAAGAATGCCCCGGCTTCTCGCATCTCATGGAAAATATCAGTCGAAACAAAGAAGTAATTGACCCCCTCTGCCTCACCGGGTCGCTGTGGTCGGGTCGTATGCGACACGGAAACTTCAACTCGGTCGTCCTGCTCCATCAATGCTTTGATCAACGAAGTCTTTCCCGCTCCACTGGGTGCAGAGACGATTAATAACTGTCCTCTTGTCGCATTCACACTCAAATTCTACTCAATGTTCTGGATTTGCTCGCGCATTTGCTCGATCAATACTTTGAACTCCACTGAGACGTTGGTGGTGCTCAGTGCAGTGGATTTTGAGCCCAGCGTGTTGGCCTCGCGATTGAGCTCCTGCATCAGGAAATCCAATCGCCTGCCAACCGGCGCGGAGCTTGTTAGGGCAGACTCAATTGCATCGAGATGCGCTTCCAGACGATCCATTTCTTCTTCCACATCTGCCCGCTGTAATACATAGACAATTTCTTCTTCCAGTCGCATGGGCTCTGCTTCGATATCGAGCGATTGCAGTCGATCGATGAGTCGCTGCCGATGTGCTCCCTGCAGGTCGGGGAGCTGTCCCCGAAGCGCGGCTAGGTGCGCCCGCATCGCATCGCATCGTTGCTGAATTAGGGCGGCCAGTTTCGCGCCCTCCTGTTGTCGTTGCTCGCGAAGCCCATTGAGGCACTGCTTGGCGGCATCCGTTGTCGCGCCTTGGAGCGCTTCCTGGTCGGTTTCAGGTTCAGTCAGCACGCCAGGGGAGAGCAATAGCGCGAGCTGATCCGGCACGGCAGCGTCAGGGAATGCGGAAGCAACCTGTGTCAGAGTGGTTCGGAGTGCCGCGAGGCGCTCAGCATTCAAGGCCGCAGGACCCTCCAAACCGCTGTTCGTCACACGAATCAGCAATTCAAGTTTACCGCGTGAAAAATACTGTCCCGCCTGCTCGCGCAACGCCCCTTCCAACACCCTCAGGTTGTCGGGCATGCGACACTGCAGGTCCAAGTAGCGATTGTTGACGGAGCGGCACTCTACGGTGACCGTCAGGTCACCCGTTGTTACACTCCCGCGGGCAAAGCCCGTCATGCTCTGAGTCACTGCTATTCCTCGACCAAGCGCTCCGCTTAGTGTAACAGCAGTGTTTAGGGCTCACCGTCACAGACAACAGGAGACCGCCATGCAGACATCACCTGACCGACCCAGTGGGCGAGCCCCCGATGCGATGCGCTCAATCGGGTTTGAGCGGGGCTACACCTGCCACGCAGAAGGGTCTGTGCTGGTGTCTTTTGGGCGGACTAAAGTCATTTGCACTGCCAGCATCAGTGCTGGAGTGCCGGGTTTTTTGCGCGGCAAAGGTGAGGGCTGGTTGACCGCTGAGTATGGGATGTTGCCGCGCTCCACAGGCACGCGAATGGACCGGGAGGCCGCAAGAGGCAAGCAGGGTGGGCGAACGGTCGAAATACAGCGACTGATTGGCCGCTCTCTCCGCGCCGCGCTCGATCTCAAGCTGCTGGGTGAGCGTACTCTGACGGTGGATTGTGACGTGATACAGGCCGATGGTGGTACTCGCACGGCGGCGATCTCAGGCGCTTGCGTGGCGATAGTGGACGCGCTGAACCATCTCCAACGCGCCGGTGAACTCGATTCAGATCCACTCAAGCATTTGATCTCAGCGGTATCTGTCGGCGTGTGGAGAGGCGTGCCTGTGGCCGACCTTGATTACGCTGAGGATTCGACTGCCGACAGTGATATGAACGTCGTCATGACGGAGCATGGCGGCTTGATCGAGGTGCAAGGCACCGCAGAGGGCGCCGCGTTCAGCCAGGAAGAACTCACGAGGCTTCTCGCCCTCGCTTCTTCAGCGGGTGAAGCGATCACTGCTGCGCAGCGAGCTGCCCTTAAGGAAGGTTAGAGCCGCAGATCGTATTCCATGATCACGGGCGCGTGATGTGAAAACGCCTGCTCGTCAAAAATACGGCCCCGCTCAACCCGGCTCACTAACAGCTCAGAGATAATTTGTGTATCGGTGCGCAGACCCCCCGCATCGTCGCCATCGGGCCACCAGGTATAGGCTCCGGGGTCCTTATCGCTTAGGGAGTAAGCGTCGGCATAGCCACTGTCGTAGAGGTCCAGCAACCAACCGCGTTCCGAGGGAGACAGCCCAGGTAGTGCCTGATTGTTTCCGGCGTCCTCCGCGTCAGCATGATGCGCCATTAACTCCCACCCACCACAGAGGATGTATCCGCGACGCTTGTGGCGCACTTTTTCGAGGTGGTTGCTCAGCTGTGAGAGAAAGTCGAGCTTGCTCGTCATGGCTTCAGGGCCGCCCGTGCCACTGGGCACCAGTACTGAGCCCACGCTGATCTCATCGAAATCCGCCTGGATGTAAAGCCCCTGAGTGTCATAAGCCTCGAAACCCAACCCCCAGATAATGGCCTTGGGAAGATGCTTGCTGTAGATAGCCACCCCGTTTAATCGAGGGTTTTCATAGTGGTCCAGAAAGTACGGGTGGTAGTTGTCAGGGAAGAATGCCTGGCCCGATAAAGTATGTTCGGCGCAACGGGTGTCCTGCAGGCAGATGATGTCCGCGTCTTGCGCAAACAACCACGCAAGGCAGCCCGTATCGGCCGCCTGCTCTAGCCCCTCGATGACGAGGCTGATGACCTTCATCTCTAGTCCTGCCCGCTTTGATCTCATATGATACGGTGAAATAAAGCGTCCAGACTGCGCCTTGGCGTAGATTCAGGGCTGTTGATCGCAGTCTGATAAATTAAACGCCATGGAGTGAGGTGTGAACACGACCGCGCAGAGGTTCCGTCAGGACTTTATCGAATTAGCGCTGCAGTGCGAGGTACTCCAGTTCGGGGAGTTCGAGCTCAAATCTGGCCGCGTCAGCCCGTACTTTTTCAATGCAGGGAAGTTTTCGACAGGCGGCGCTCTCGCGCGATTGGGGCGCTGCTATGCCGCCGCCTTGCACGCGTCGGGTCTTCACGCTGACATGCTGTTTGGCCCCGCTTATAAAGGGATTCCCTTAGTATCCACCACAGCTATGGCGCTGTCAGATCAACACCACGTCGACCTGCCGTTTGCTTTCAATCGCAAGGAAGCCAAGACCCACGGCGAAGGTGGCAACATTGTGGGCGCGCCGCTCGCGGGCGATGTGGTGATCATTGACGATGTGATGACAGCGGGCACCGCCATCCGCGAATCCATGGCCATTCTGAATGAGTCTGGTGCTCATGGTGCGGGAGTGGTGATCGGGCTGGATCGATGCGAGCGGGGTGCCGGTGAGCTGTCGGCCGTGCAGCAAGTTGAACAGGATTGGGGGTTGAGAGTGGTAAGCGTGGCCTCGCTGCACGACATTATTGCTTGGGTAGAGAGCAATCCGGCAATGGCGCAACATCGAGATGCTCTGGAGCAGTATCGGCAGCGTTATGGTGTGGCATAGATCCTTCAAGCCAGTGCTATGGCTTGTGACCCTGTTGTGGGTTTCCGGTGCTGTACCTGCTGAGCTCTATCGCTATCAAAATGAGTCCGGGGTGACGGTCGTCGACTGGGCAATTCCTGCGGTTTACGTGAGCGATGGTTACGAAGTCCTGAACGAGTCAGGGCAGGTGGTTCGGGTGGTGCCGCCGGTCAAGACGGAGACCGAATTAGAGCGAGATGCCGCGGCCAAGCGGGCACAGGAAGCGGAGGTGGCCGCCAAGGCGGCGCAGCTGGAGCGGGACACCTTTTTATTGCGGCGTTACAGCTCGGTACAGGATATCGAGGCGGCGCGGGATCGTTCTCTTCGCGAGCTCGATATCCGTATTGCCATTCTGCACAGCCAACGCGACACCCTGTCGCAACAGCTCGCCCGGCATGAGGCTGCTCTCGGCACCACTGGGCTGTCTGGCC
>CALKMV010000045.1 GCA_938091485.1 uncultured Luminiphilus sp. | reverse complement strand
AGCGTGACGCCATTGGCAAAAAACAGGCCATCCATCATGACCTCGGTTTGCTCTGTTTCAGGGTCGTAACGCAACAGCCTGCCGGTGCGGCTGCCTTCGAAGAAGTCCAACGCCACCTGCGTGTAGTCAAATCGCTGGCTGGCGTCTGAGAACCAGATGCCTCCTTGCTCATCGACATCGAGATCATCGACAAACCGCAGTGGTTGTCCAGCATGCTCCGTGGCGAGCACCGAGATCTGCCCGGTGCTACCCATATGCACCAGTCCAGCCATAGAGTCTGCAATCCACAGTCCGCCTTGCCGGTCTGCTCTTAAACCCAGCGGACGCCCGCCTGTATTCCCGATAGTGTCCCATCCGCCGGCTTTATTGCTCTTGAGCACGGCGCCGCCATCGAGACTGGTGTAGAGCGTACCGTCGGCATCGCAGGCGACATGCTCGGGCGCGAAGCCCGTCGGGATCTCGATGAGCGCGGAGAGCGCTTGATTGGGCGCAAAGGCGCCGGTCAGGCCGGCATTGGGAGGTGGGGTCCAGCTAACGGCCTGCACCGGTGCCCATCGAGGTAGCAGCACCAGCGCGATCAGCCCCACCGCAATGAGGATGATCGCGACTTTTATGATGCGGTTCACAGGCTGTGACCTTGCTTACATGTCGTCAGAAGAAGCTCGCAGGGTCTGGTCCATCGCCGCACGCAACCGTGTTGCCCAGTCTTTCAGCATGCGATCAGCGGCCTGTCGATTGGTAATGCGGTTGGCGTAGTTCACGAAGGTTTCAGGGTCTGCTTTGCTGTCATAGGCGCGCACTAGGACCTCAGACGTCTCTGCATCGATCAACTCGAGGTACATCGTCATTGACCCTGCAGAAGCCGAGTAGGAGCGAGTCATGCTGGGGCTGTTGAGGTCTGGGCTGGTGATATCCAGGTTCACAATGTTGGGGAATACCAGCAGCACTTCCTCTCCCTGCTGCCACTCACTCACCAGGTCATAGGCGGGCTCCTCGCTCAGGGCATTGGTAAAGAAGGTAGTGCACTCTTCGCCAAGCTCGGTTTTGATGCGATCCATGTCACGCTGCTTCACCTGCTGAGTCGAGCTGCGATGCGCGGAGTTGTAGTCCCGCTGCCAGTTTTTTTGGAAAGCGACCTGGCAGGGCACAACGCCAAACTTCTCGTAAACGTCGAGCTGCGCGTCGGGCTTCATGTAGACCGCACTGTGTTTTTCGCTGCGTACCAGCTCCAGCCCGTCAGGGGTTGTGCTGGGAGGCGGCTCAGAGGTTGAGGCGCAACCGACGCTGAGTATCAATAAGGTGGCGCTGGCAGCGCTAATCAATTTGTTCATGGTTTCTATCCTTTTCATCGATCCGTGATAACGGGGCCCTCGCGGACACCAGAGTTCCGTAATGTGCCAAAAAGTCGGCGTACAGGGCACCCTTTATAGCGCATTTGTCGTGATTCGCTAATGCGTGAAAATAGATCATGACGATGTTTGCTGCCCACGCGGACCGCAAACATGGATCTTGAAGCCCCTTAAATGCAGCAGTATTCTCGTCGGCATTCGAGCAGTATGAGTCAGGCGGCAAGCGCCGCGAACAGGAGACAGACCATGAATCAGGCCCTGCCCAAGCGCGCGGAGTTTCATCATATGAAGGATGGCACCCAAGAAGACTGGGAGATTATCGGCGCCGAGTTTTTTGAATTCAGGGGTGACGTCTGCAATCGGCTGAAGACCCACCTGATGCTGTTGGAGGGGGATTGTGGTGGTTTTGCGGTAGACCGGCTCACTCACAGCTTGCAGACGGCGACCCTCGCGCACAATGACGGGAAAGATGAAGAATATGTGGTGTGTGCGTTATTGCACGACATTGGCGACACGCTGGGCCCCGCTAATCACGCCGATGTGGCAGCCGTGCTCCTAGAGCCCTACGTGAGTGAGGCTAACCACTGGATGGTCAAGCACCATGGCATTTTCCAGGGGTACTACTTTTTCCATTTTATGGGCCTCGATCGGGATCTCAGGGATCAGTACAAAGACCACCTGCACTATGAGCGCACGCTGGAGTTTATTGAGAAGTACGATGCCCCGGCTTTCGACCCAGATGGCGAGTGCTACGAACTGTCATTTTTTGAGCCTATGATGGAGCGCGTGTTCAAAGAGCCTAGGCGATCCCTCTACATTAGCGACTCTGCATGACCTGCATGTGGTGGGTTCAGGAAGAGAGCCCATCATGAAGTTGCTGTTCATTTGCACGCACAACCGCTGCCGCAGCATTCTCTGCGAGGCCATCACCTCGCAGCGCGGTGCTGGCCTGCTAGAGGCGGCCAGCGCAGGTAGTGCGCCGGTTGAGGCAGTGCATCCCCTGACCCTGCGATATCTCGAAGAGCGCGGTTATCAGACTGCCGGTTTGCGCAGCCAGTCCTGGCATGAACTCGAGGCCTTTGACCCTGATCGGGTGGTTACGGTTTGCGACAGCGCAGCTGGGGAGGCCTGCCCGCTGTGGATGGGGGAGGTCGAGAAGATTCACTGGAGCCTCCCCGATCCATCCAGAGTAGAGAGCGACGAAGAGGCCGTTCGCAGCGCGTTTGTGGCGGTGATTGATCGCATCGAAAATAAAGTCGATGAATGGTTGCGTGAGATTCAACCTGAGTGATTTCGGACGTGGATCTAAGCGGAGTTCGCAATGGGCATTTTTGAAAGATATCTAAGCGTTTGGGTTGGCCTGTGCATCCTTCTCGGAGTGGTGCTGGGTAACGCCGTGCCGGACGTCTTTGCGGCGCTTGCTTCGCTTGAAGTTGCTCGGGTCAATTTGGTCGTGGCAGGCCTCATCTGGATCATGATTTACCCCATGATGGTTCAGGTTGATTTCGGCTCGATCAGAGACATAGGAGAGAGACCAAAGGGCCTGATCATCACCTTGGTAGTGAACTGGCTGATCAAGCCCTTCACCATGGCTGCCCTGGGGTGGTTGTTCTTCAGGGTGCTCTTCGTGGATCTCGTCGAGCCGGAGACGGCGACAGAATATATCGCTGGCATGATTCTGCTGGGGGTCGCACCCTGCACGGCAATGGTCTTTGTCTGGAGCCATCTGACCAGAGGTGACGCTAATTACACGCTGGTGCAGGTGTCAGTGAATGACCTGATCATGATTTTCGCTTTTGCTCCACTGGCGGGCTTCTTACTCGGTGTGACAGACGTTGTCGTTCCATGGGAGACATTGCTGCTCTCCGTCGTCCTCTATGTAGTGATCCCGTTAGTGGCTGGTGTGGTGACGCGAAAGGCCTTGTATCGCCCAGGCACCCCCGAGCGGCTCGAGTCACTTCTGGCGACGCTCAAGCCTTATTCCATAGCCGGCCTGCTGGGCACGGTGGTGTTGTTATTCGGCCTTCAGGCCGAAACCATCGTGGCGCAGCCACTGGATATTGTGTTGATCTCGATCCCACTTCTTATTCAAACCTACGGCATCTTTGCCGTGGCCTATCTGGCCGCGCGCTGGTGGCGGGTAGAGCACGCGGTGGCGGCGCCTTGTGCCCTGATTGGCACCTCGAATTTCTTTGAATTGGCTGTGGCGGTAGCGATTAGCCTCTTTGGCCTGCATTCCGGTGCGGCGTTGGCCACTGTGGTGGGGGTGCTGGTCGAAGTGCCCGTGATGCTCTCGCTGGT
>CALKMV010000044.1 GCA_938091485.1 uncultured Luminiphilus sp. | reverse complement strand
TCACTGCTCGCCATATCTGGCCGTTCCCCCCTGATGTTGTGGTGCTGCTCAAACACAATGTCATGCGACGCCTCATCGTGGGCGCGCCACACTGCGCTGTTATACTGCGCCTTTTGCCGAGGTCAAACTGTGAGGACTATTTTCATCGTCCTGCTCTGCGCTTGGCTGGCCAGCTGTGGTCAGCAGGGGCCGTTGCGCCCGGCTGAGCCAGAAGACTCATCGGCGACAGCTCACTGATGTCTGCGTTTCAGCACCAGAAAGGATCGCTCCACTGCGAGGACGTCCCGCTTGAAGCCATTGCCAAGACCCATGGTACACCGACCTATGTGTATTCGCGGGAGGCGATTGAGTCTGCATTCCTCGCCTATCAAACTGCGTTAGCGGATCGCCCGCATCTGATATGTTATGCCGTCAAAGCGAATTCTAATCTGGCTGTTCTGAATGTGTTGGCGGGACTAGGCGCGGGTTTCGACGTGGTATCGGCAGGCGAACTGGAGCGTGTCATCGCCGCGGGGGGCGCGGCAGACAAGGTCGTGTTCTCGGGTGTTGGAAAAACAAGGCAGGAAATGCAGTCTGCGCTGGAACACGGGATCCGTTGCTTTAACGTCGAATCAGAATCCGAACTACTGGCACTAGCAGAAGTCGCGGAGCAATCAGGGCACATTGCACCCATATCCGTGCGGGTTAATCCCGATGTCGATGCGGGGACGCACCCTTATATCTCGACAGGCTTGCGAGAAAACAAATTTGGTGTTGATGCTGGCACTGCACGGCGCCTCTACCAGGTCGCCCGTGAACAGCCCGCATTGAATGCCGTCGGTATTGACTGCCATATTGGCAGTCAAATCCTCGACATCGCGCCCTTTTTGGAGTCCCTTGACTGCCTCCTGTCGCTGATCGACGGCCTCGCGGCAGACGGCATCAATCTGCAACACCTCGATATCGGTGGTGGTCTCGGGGTCAGCTATGAGGCTTCAGCGCCGGCAATCAGTGACTATATGGCTGTCTTGTCGGAGCGGCTGGGGTCGCGCGGTCTAGAGTTGATTCTGGAACCGGGCCGCTCCATCGTCGCACTCGCCGGAGCCCTCATCACCACTGTGCAATATTTAAAACCCTCTGAGGCAAAAAATTTCGCGATCGTGGACGCGGCGATGAACGATTTGCTTCGACCCTCACTCTACAACGCTTGGCAGGATATTCAGGCCGTGACCCCGCGCGAAGGCAAGTCACTAGACTGGGATATTGTCGGACCTATCTGCGAGACGGGTGACTTCCTCGGGAAGGATCGAACACTGGCTTTGTCTGAGGGAGACCTGCTGGCCGTCATGGGCTCAGGCGCCTACGGCTTTGCCATGGCGTCTAACTACAATACTCGCCCCCGCGCTGCCGAAGTGCTGGTCTCTGGAGACTCCGCGCAGCTGATAGGTAAGCGGGAGTCGCTCAATGACCTCTGGCAACGGGAGATAATCCCTGAGAATCTCGCGCGATGAAGCTCGCTTTCACCAAGATGCAGGGTGCGGGTAACGACTTCGTTGTGGTTGACGGCGTCACCCAAGCGGTCAATCTCAGCACCTCTCAGTTGAAGCGCATCGCAGATCGTCGACGTGGTATTGGCTGCGACCAGATCCTGCTCCTTAGCCCTCCCGATGATCCCGACGCGGACTTTCGTTACACCATTTATAACGCTGACGGTTCTCGGGCCGGCCAGTGCGGTAATGGTGCTCGCTGTGTGGGCCGCTTTCTGCGTGAAAAGGGATTAAGTCGTAAACGGGACCTCACGTTACTCACCGATACCGATTCGCTGGCGCTCAACATCGCGGAAGACGGGCGAGTCTTTGCCGGCTTGGCCACACCTCGATTTAAACCTGCCGCAATTCCGTTTACGGCAGATGAGACCGCATCGCAGTATCCACTTGAGGTGCGGGGACAAAACCTATCGATTGGGGCGCTGTCGATGGGGAATCCACATGCGGTTCTGATGATCGATAACTGCGATGCCGCGCCCGTGACAACGCTCGGTCCTCTGATCGAGTCTCATGAGCGCTTTCCGGACCGGGTCAATGTGGGCTTCATGCAAATCATCTCCCCCTCCGAGATCAAACTCCGTGTCTACGAGCGCGGTGTCGGGGAGACCGAGGCCTGTGGATCAGGCGCCTGTGCCGCAGTCGTCCACGGTATTCAACTGGGCGTATTAGCCAACGAAGTCTCTGTGCATCTGCCGGGCGGTAAGCTCACGGTCAGCTGGGCGGGGGGCGATGACCGAGTTTGGCTGGGCGGCCCCACCGCATTCGTGTTTGAAGGTACCATCGCATTCAGAAACTGAGCGACCCAAATAATGTCAGACAACCTTGATCCCAAAGCCGTTGAAGCCTTCCTGCGAACACACCCCAACTTTTTGCAGGATCGACCAGGCTTACTCGCAGCGCTGAACCTGCCTCATGGTGGTGAGGGTGCGGTCTCCTTGGTGGAGAGACAAGTCAGCGTATTGCGGGAGCGCAATATTGCCTCGCGACAGAAACTGGCTGAGCTGTCAGATATCAGCAGAGAAAACGACCGGCTCCTGGACGCCACCCGCAATACCATTCTGGCGCTGCTAGCTGCCGAGAACCGTGCAGATCTGAGCAGACTCTGGCTGCATCAGGTCACTGATACGTTTCAGGCCGAGATGGGCGCGCTGTTATGGCTTGATGAGTCGTCTGGCAGCGCTGGGGAGGCTCCTCTGGCAGGCAAGTTGATTCGCCACGGTGACAGCTTCTCAGGCGTGCTCCGCCCCGAGGAAATGCAGACTGTGTTTGGCACTGATGCAACCGAAGGATCGGCAGCACTGGTGGCAATCCGCTCGGGCGGGGATGACATCGGCGTACTTGGGGTCGGATCGCATGATACTCAGCGCTACCGGGCGGAGGATGGGACCCTGTTCCTCGATTATCTGGCCGAAGTCATCGGGCAACTGCCTGCCAGCCATTAACTGCTGCGCACCCGCGCTTAATTTATGCGAGGAACGTCGACATCGTTCAGTGAAATCATATGAGCACGACTATCCGCCTCATTACCTTTGACCTCGATGACACACTGTGGGACGTGCGACCGGCACTAGAGGCCGCAGAGGATGCGCAGTGGTCATATCTCAATGCTCGATATCCCTCGCTTGCACTGGCGGCAACCCCCCGCAAAGAGATATCAAAGCTGCGCCAGGTCCTGCTGGCAGAGAGACCGGAGCTGATTCACCGCATCAGCTTGTTTCGGCAGGCCTTTATTGAGCAGCTGCTGCGACACCATGGCGTGCCAGATGAAGAAGCCGTATCGGCTGCGAGTGAGGCCTTTGCGGCATTTATCTCTCGGCGCCACGACGTCACCCTCTACCCGAATGCTCATTCAGTGCTCGCGACTCTGGGCGGGCAGTTTCAACTCGGCGCACTGACCAACGGCAATGCCGATGTGCGACAAACCCAGATTGGATCCTATTTTGATTACGCGTGGCGCGCCGAGGAATTTGGTCTCAGCAAACCTGATCCGGCGCTATTCCACAAAGCCTTTGAGCAGGCGGGGGTGTCAGCCGATCAGGTCATTCATGTCGGCGACTGCCACAACAACGACGTGTCAGGCGCGATCTTGGCCGGTGCAAAAGCCATTTGGTTTGATCCCGAGGGCAGCGCGAGTGAAATCGCTTCTGGGGTCGTACAAAGACTGTGCGATTTGCCCAATGCCATCAAACGGCTCGCGGGCTAGGTGGAGTTGGACCAGCGGCGTCAGATTGCCTCGACGCCGGTTTCACCTGTGCGGATACGCACCACCTGCTCAAGCGGCGCAACGAAAATTTTACCGTCCCCAATCTTGCCGGTGCTGGCCGAGGCTATGATTGCTTCCACAATCGCCTCAACCTGCTCCTCTGGTGCGGCAATTTCCAACTTCAGCTTGGGCAGAAAATCCACCACGTACTCTGCACCGCGATACAGCTCGGTGTGACCCCGCTGCCGGCCAAAACCCTTTACCTCTGTCACCGTAACGCCCTGAACGCCGATGTCCGAAAGCGCCGCGCGGACATCATCCATCTTGAAGGGCTTAATAATCGCTGTGACCAGTTTCATATCTGAGTTCCACTTAGATGAATCCATATTATGATCTCCCTGTGCTTTTTCGCAATGCTTGGGCGGAAGTGAATACTGGGGACATGCTGTGCGCTACGAATCAAAAGTTGACTGGTGGATCCCAGCGCTAGTATTCGGCGGGTTGTCGGTTGCAACCGGTGATTGGATCTCAGAGGGTGAAGATGAATGGGGTGATGGCTTGGTTCTACTGATCGCCTGGGCAATCAGTATCGGGGTGTTCTTTCACACCTACTACGAGCTAAGGCCCGATATCCTGTTTATTCGATGCGGGCCTTTTTGGCGCTCCATCGCGATCTCGGACATACAGTCGGTCGAACCCACCCGAAATCCCCTTGCCAGCATGGCACTCTCACTCGACAGACTCGCAATCAAAGTCAGGTTCGGCCGAGGTGTCATGATCTCTCCGAGGCATCAGGACCGCTTCTTGCAGGACCTGGCAAAAAAAAGGGCCCCGAGGGGCCCAAACTGCCATGAGAGGACAGGGTAATTACTTTGCGGAGGCAAACTCGGGGTATGCCTCCATACCGCATTCGCTGAGATCTGCGCCTTCGTACTCTTCTTCCTCAGAAACGCGGAGACCCATGACCATCTTGATCACGAAGAAGGCGATCGCCGAGGTCACAAAGACCCAGCCAAAGATCGTGAGCGCTCCAATAATCTGACCAGAGAAACTCGCACCATCATTGGTCACAGGCACCAGCAGCAGACCCAACAAACCGACTACGCCGTGTACGGAGATCGCACCAACCGGATCGTCAATTTTCATTTTGTCGAGGGTGGTGATAGAGAAGACCACCAGCAGGCCGCCCAGCGCACCGAAGATGGTCGCTTGCAGCGCAGACGGCGTATCCGGGCCCGCGGTGATCGCCACTAGGCCAGCCAGACAACCGTTCAGCGCCATGGTCAAGTCGGCCTTGCCAAACAGGATTTTTGCCACGATCAGCGCACCAATGCATCCACCGGCTGCTGCGAGGTTGGTGTTCATGAAGACCACCGCCACCGCGTTGGCTGAGTCGACGGACGCAGTCGCCAATACAGAGCCACCGTTGAAGCCGAACCATCCCAACCAGAGGATAAAGGTACCGAGCGTTGCCAAAGGCAGATTCGCACCAGGAATGGCGTTTACTTCGCCATTCGGACCGTACTTGCCCTTACGAGCACCGACCAGAATGACACCCGCCAACGCCGCGGCCGCACCGGCCATGTGCACGATGCCGCTACCAGCGAAGTCAAGAAAGCCCAGATCGCCCAGCGTGTACATACCAAATACCGGATTACCGCCCCAGGTCCAGCTACCCTCCATCGGGTAAATGAAACCGGTCATGACGACGGCGAAGGCTAAGAAGGCAAACAACTTCATCCGCTCAGCAACCGCTCCCGACACGATGGACATCGCCGTGGCAACAAAGACCACCTGGAAGAAGAAGTCAGCGGACGGCGCATAGGTCGCATTCTCTTCGCCGCCTTCAACGGCACCCGATCCCGTGATCGAGCTGAGGAAAATGTCGCCGCCATACATGATGCTGTAACCCACCACCATATACATGATGCAAGCCACCGCAAACAGCGTGACGTTTTTGGTCAGAATCTCGACCGTGTTCTTTGACCGGACTAATCCTGCCTCGAGCATGGCGAATCCGGCGGCCATCCACATGACCAGCGCACCACAGACGAGGAAGTAGAAAGTGTCCAGTGCGTACTGCAACTGAAAAATATCGTATTCCATGAGAATGTTCTCCAAGGCTCAGAATTACAGCGCTTCTTCGCCGGTCTCGCCGGTTCGGATGCGGGTGACATGCTCGAGGGAAGAGACAAAAATTTTGCCGTCCCCGATCTTGCCGGTTTGTGCGGCCTTAGAAATGGCCTCGATGGTCTGATCAACCATGCCATCCGCGATGGCAATATCGATTTTGACCTTGGGTAGAAAGTCGACAACGTACTCCGCGCCGCGATACAGCTCGGTGTGCCCCTTCTGGCGACCGAAGCCCTTGACCTCGCTCACCGTAATTCCCTGAACGCCTATTGTGGACAGCGCTTCACGCACGTCGTCCAACTTAAATGGCTTAATCACTGCAGTAACCAATTTCATGGCAACCTCCGATACAGGCCGCCCTCGCGGGCGGCATTTGCGTTACAGGCTCTTGGCCATTCCAAAGATGACTGTGGCATCACACCAGTCGTAGCCGTAGCAGTCCTCTTCACTCAGATCGGTATCCTCGTAAGTCAGGCTCCAGTCGATACCCTGCCAAGATTTGCTCAAAGACACGGCCCAATGGACGTGCTTATCGGTAAGCGTGTAGCTCACTTCGTCGTAATCCACTTGTCCGACGAGGAAGCCCAACCCCCAGTCGCCTGGAAGTGTCAGGCTGTAGCCAGCGTTGAGATACAAGATCTCGCCCGTCTCGAACCAGTATTCATCTGAGAAGGCAAACCCAGCGGAGAAGCCGCCAAAGCTGACGTTGCCGTAAACCTCTTCATAATCGCCAAGCACGCCCTCGTCCTGGGGGTAGTCGTAGTAGATGTAGCCCACATCGATGCCAAGACCGCCAGCGAAGGTGTGCGAGTAACCCCCGTAGTAGTCGAGTTCGAGGCC
>CALKMV010000043.1 GCA_938091485.1 uncultured Luminiphilus sp. | reverse complement strand
GTCATTGGTTTCACGGTGCTTTGAGTAGTAATACACGGTCAAAGATCGCCGCGAGAGGTGCTGCTTTTCCTCGGGCAATTTAATTTCATCAAAGCCATGCCAAGATCGCTCATTGGTCTCAAACAGAACAGCGTGATTCATGAAAGGTGGGTAGACCCGCTCTTGCTGATGTCCCGTTCGGTCCCAGGCATCTTTTTGCAGCTTTAAGCAGCCCCCCCAGCCTATATCCCATTCCGGGCACAGATAAACAATCAGGTTGAGTCGCCGATGTAAACCGTTTACCGGATGGCGATTAAAGTCGATATGCATGTCCAGTGACTGGCCACTGAAATTATTGTGTGTGCCAGCGCCGACGTAAGCCGGATCAAATATCAGACCGGGTATACCGGTGACGGTTTCCAGCCAAGTGATGAATTCTTTGGACTTGAGCAGGGCATCCCATTGCGGAAACGGCTCACCCAGTGCTGCAAGATCCTCAACAGTATGTTTGAGAGAGCGATCCCCGAATTCACTGAGCATCTCCTCTTCGATAGGCTTTGGAAAATGCTCTGAAACGGACGCTAGAAAAGAACCCGACAAAAAATCGCGGATGAGTACGTGTCTGAAAGGCTCGGCACTGTTGAACTGCTCAAACAAGCTTTGAGCCCGCTCCGATAACTCCGGATTAATAACACCTTGCATGTCAGCCTCGCTGCGCGCTTTAGCCCAACACGTTTATGGTAACCCCCAAATGGGTCCCGCGCGAAACCAAGCCAAACACAGGTTGCTGAAGGCGGGCTGACGCGCTCATAACGGCAATGAGTGCTGCTCAACCAGCGAATGCAACCTGCTTGAGCTCGGTGACCTCATCTCTGAGCGACGCAGCCTCCTCAAACTCAAGATTCTTGGCGTGCTCAAGCATCTTTTGCTCCATGTCGGCGATCTTACGGCCGAGGGCCGCAGGGGTGAGTTGGCTGACTTCAGCAGAGAGCGATGCTCGGTCAACCTTGGCAGGACGCGACTTGCCCCCTTTGGCCTTGGTGGGCATGCGTCGGGCACCCTCAAGAATGTCCTGCACCGATTTATGGATGCCCTTGGGCGTAATATTGTTCTCCTCGTTGAAGGCCAGCTGCTTGTTTCTGCGGCGCTCCGTCTCAGCCATCGCGCGGGTCATTGAACCGGTTTCCTTGTCGGCATAGAGAATGGCGCGCCCGTTGATGTGCCGTGCGGCGCGACCAATGGTCTGAATCAGGGAGCGATCACTCCTGAGAAAACCCTCTTTGTCGGCATCGAGGATCGCCACCAGTGACACCTCGGGCATATCAAGGCCCTCTCGTAGCAAGTTGATACCCACAAGAACATCAAAATGTCCTAGGCGGAGATCGCGAATAATCTCGACTCGCTCAACAGTATCAATATCGGAGTGCAGATAGCGCACGCGCACTTTGTGATCAGCCAGAAACTCGGTGAGGTCTTCCGCCATGCGCTTGGTCAGCGTGGTCACCAGAACGCGGTCACCCGCCTCTACCGTTGTATGAATCTCGCCCAGCAGGTCATCTACCTGCGAACTGGCGGGGCGAACCTCTATTATCGGGTCCACTAATCCAGTCGGGCGCACCACTTGCTCCACTGTCTGGCCCGCGTGCTCGTTTTCATAAGGTCCAGGTGTAGCGGATACATAAACAGCCTGCGGGCAAAGAAGCTCCCACTCCTCAAACTTGAGGGGCCGGTTATCCAAGGCGGAAGGCAAGCGGAAGCCATATTCAACGAGCGTCTCTTTGCGACTTCGGTCGCCGCGATACATCCCGCCGATCTGAGGGATGGTCGCATGAGATTCATCGACCAGCACCAACGCGTTATCTGGAATGTATTCAAACAAGGTCGGAGGCGCTTCACCGGGCGCGCGGCCTGAGAGGTAGCGAGAGTAGTTCTCGATGCCCTGGCAATAACCGAGCTCACGAATCATCTCGACGTCGTACCGGGTGCGCTGCTGCAGTCGCTGGGCTTCCAGCAACTTCTCAAGCTCCTTGAGTTGTTTTACCCGCTCCTCGAGCTCCGCCTCGATCAAGTCCACCGCGCCCAGCATGGTGTCTCTCGACGCAACATAGTGCGTCTTGGGAAAAATAGTGACTCGGGGCAGCCGCTCTTCGATCGCGCCAGTGAGCGGGTCAAAGGTGCAAATGTTTTCAATTTCCTCATCGAAGAGCTCGACGCGTATCGCCAGCTCCCCCGACTCGGCAGGGAAAATGTCAATCACGTCACCGCGAACCCGATAGGTACCCCGCTTGAAATCAATGTCATTACGAGTGTACTGAAGCTCCGCCAGCTGCCGCAGAACGCCGCGCTGATCGATGATTTCGCCTCTCGACAGATGCATGACCATCTTGAAGTAGGACTCGGGGTCGCCCAAGCCATATATTGATGAGACAGTTGAGACCACCAGACAGTCCTGCCGCTCAAGCAGCGCCTTGGTCGCAGAGAGCCGCATCTGCTCAATGTGGTCGTTCACCTGTGCGTCTTTCTCGATGTAGGTATCGGATGACGGCACATACGCCTCGGGCTGGTAATAATCGTAGTAAGAAACGAAATACTCCACCGCGTTGTTCGGGAAGAACTCCTTGAACTCGCCGTAGAGCTGCGCGGCTAGGGTCTTATTGTGGGCCATGACGATGGTCGGCCGCTGCAGTGCTTGAACCACATTGGCCATGGTGAAGGTCTTACCAGAGCCCGTCACGCCGAGCAGAATCTGAGAGGCCAGTCCGGACTGCACACCCGCAATCAGTTGCTCGATCGCAGCGGGTTGGTCACCGGCCGGCGCATAGTCAGAGTGTAATTCGAAGGGTCGGCTCACAGGCGAGAGGATCGTGTAAAAGTAGAAGGATAACGGATCTTGAGGATGGGCGAGATTTACCTGATCCGCGGTTGACTGGCCGAAAACCGGATGTGTACACTTCGCACCCTCTTCGGAGACCCTTCCGCCTTAGCTCAGTTGGTAGAGCAACTGACTGTTAATCAGTGGGTCGCTGGTTCGAGCCCAGCAGGCGGAGCCAAATTCTTAGACGGCTAATCACTCGATTAGCCGGCATGGGCCCTTTCGTAAATGCGATCGGGGCGGGCACTGCTTCAGCACTTCTCACGGCAAAACTCTACGGCGAGTCTTGGGCAGCGAGGGAGTGAGCTGGGCGTTGGCAAGACTCGCAGACCATCATTAACTTCATGAATCAGTGCTCTACCGACATCGTCGCGGTCTACCTGTTGCGATCACCAGAATAGAAAGCAACGCTTTTGTGGCCACTGCTGAATGAGATGACGCAGCATTGGCCGGATGCTTGTCGCTAAAACCCGATAATGTGCAGCGACTCTTGACGGCCTGCCAGGTACTGCACTTGCTCTCCATCAAATATCGCGCTTTGCTCTAATTTCATTTGGACCGGTTGCCCTAGCCAGCTGGGCACATCCACAGTCACATTGCCCTCAATTGCATAGCCCGTCATAGCGTGCAAAGGCCAGTCGCCGCGGCCCGGAGTCGGCCCTTGGTTGTCCCACATGCCAATGGTGGGTCCGGGTGCATGCCCATAAATGCCCAAGGGGTGGGTATAGATTGCGTGAGTGATCCCCTCTTTCGAGAGTACCGCTTGCGCCTTAGCCAGAATCTCATTGCCGGTTCGGCCGGTAACAAATTGGCTCGCGAGCAAATCTTGCCATTGATTGCCGATGCGCATGGCCTCGACTAATCCCGGGGGCGGCTCCGACTCTCCCAACTTCAAGACGTACCCCATTTCCTGAGTATCGGTGCATAGCCCGAGGTAGCACAGCCCCACGTCTGTATGTAAAACGTCGCCTCTGCGGATCACAGCATCAGGATTACCGTCTCCCAAGAAGGGCGTGTCACCATAATCTGCTCCCTGCCACTGCCGGTTCACGTCAGGGTGAAACCATGGTTCCAAGCCCTCTTCCTCAAATCGCGCTCTGATGAACCAGGCAACATCTCCTAGTGTGGTGACTCCGGGTGTAATCACATCACTGCTGAAAGCGGTCGCTATGGTTTCTCGCGCTATCGCCACTCCCCGCTGCCACACTTCAACCTCTCCAGGCGTTCGGGTTTCCATCCAGCGAACAACCAGCTTTTCAGCGGGGACAATGCGATCTCTTAACTCCGGCTCAAGTTCAGACCTGAGCTTCTCAAAGAGGCTGTGGCTCAAGCCATCAGCAACCGGCCACATATCACTCACATTGAGCGCGATTTTCTCAGGGTTACGCCCTTTGATAATGGCCGCAAGTCTTTGCCATTGCGCGTCGAGATCACCGCCTTCCCATGCCGGTTCGTACAGAGAGCCGAGAGGGTATCGGCTCACGGTTAAACGCTCCAAATCATCTTCTCCATCGTCGAAAAAAACGAGCATGGTCGTGCGACGAGCCGTAAAACGCGGTTTAGGGGCTAGAGACAGAAATACGGGGTCGTCGTTGTACTCTCTTGCGATCACGATCCACATATCGATCTGAGACTCACGCATCAGCGTTGGCAGGAGCTCGGTCAACCGTTCTTCCAGCAATTGGTTCTGGATCACAGGGCGACGCTCAAAAGGCTCTATGGCAAGGTCGGCGGTGACTGACTGGGCTGAAGCAACCAATACCAGCGAAAAAACAACACCTATGAGGTCCATACCGCTACTGTCCTTCCAAGTCCTCACGTCTTAGCTCCTCCTCACTCAACCTTTATGAATAAACTACCCCCAAACCTGATTGGACTTCCATACTTGGTTCAAGCCAATTTTGTGTCCTCATGACACGAATTCGAACGCTCACTGCAACACTGACAGCATTAAGCTGACGCCCTCATCGCCACACCAAGGTGCGCTTAAAGGCAGATTATCGCTCCCAGCAATATCGGCACGGCATGCTTCTGAAAGCTAACTTTGATAACTTGGAACCAGTATCCTGAGTCAGTCAGACAAGAGTCGCTTGGCATGGCTTTTATCTTTCTGGTGTTAACTGCATTTACAGAAACACGTGAACGCGACCATATGAAAGTGGAATCGACAGTTAGCACGCTCGTGACGCTGGCACTCGCGTTATACCTCAGTCCCAAGAGTCTCGGGGAGCCGCTATGGAACGACTTCAGCGGCGCTTTTGTCGCTGGAAGTGGTTTCACGCTTGACCCCGATCAGCAACAAACGGTGAGCTTGGAATATGCCTCAGGCTATGGCTGGGGGGACACCTTTACCTACCTCGATACCACCTTCTTTCGCGGCGATGAACGCGCTTACTCACTGTTTGGAGAGACCGCGGCGCGATGGTCGCTCATAGGTTCTGATGAAGATAGGTCAAACCGAGTCGTGACCGATGTGCTTGTCTCCGCAAGCCTCGAGTTTGGCTCCGGCACGGTCGAAACCTTCACTTTAGGCCCCTCCGTCAATCTCAACGCGCCAGCGTTTGATTATTTGCACCTCGGCCTGATGCGCCGCGAAAGCGTGAACAGAAGCGGCTTCAACAATAGCGACGGCTGGCAATTTGTGCCCACTTGG
>CALKMV010000042.1 GCA_938091485.1 uncultured Luminiphilus sp. | reverse complement strand
TACTGGATCACGCTGCGGAGCACGGTTATGGCGTTCCGGCGTTCAACGTGAACAATCTGGAGCAGACACGGGCCATTATGGAAGCTGCCGACCAGACGGATTCACCGGTGATTATGCAGGCCAGCGCCGGAGCCAGAAAGTATGCGGGCGCGCCCTTCCTCAGGGCGTTGATGGAGGCGGCCATGACAGAGTTCCCTCATGTGCCGGTGGTGGTGCATCAGGATCATGGCACCTCACCAGGGGTGTGCCAGCGCTCTATTCAGCTGGGCTTCAGCTCGGTCATGATGGACGGTTCGTTGGGTGACGATGGCAAGACTCCGATGGACTACGATTACAACGCGGGCGTGACCAGGCAAGTGGTTGATATGGCGCATGCCTGCGGTGTGTCCGTTGAGGGAGAAATTGGCTGTCTTGGGTCGCTAGAAACCGGCGAGGCGGGCGAGGAAGACGGCATTGGCGCGGCCGGAAAACTCAGCCATGACCAGCTGCTGACAGATCCGGAGGAGGCAGCGCAGTTTGTAGCAGATACCGGGGTTGATGCGCTGGCCATTGCTTGCGGCACCAGCCATGGCGCCTACAAATTTACGCGTCCACCCACCGGTGACATCCTGGCGATGGATCGCATTAAGGCTATTCACTCTCGCATACCCAACACCCACTTGGTCATGCACGGCTCATCGGCGGTGCCGCAGGACTGGTTGGCGGTGATCAACGAGTTTGGTGGTGAGATTCCAGAGACCTATGGCGTGCCGGTGGAGCAAGTCGTGGAGGGCATCAAGCATGGGGTGCGCAAGGTCAATATCGACACAGACCTCCGCCTCGCCTCGACCGGCTCGATTCGGCGGTTTCTGGCGGAGCATCCCGCCGAATTTGACCCGCGCAAGTATTTCGCGGCAAGCCTTGAGGCCATGAAAGCGATCTGTATTGATCGTTACGAAGCCTTTGGCACAGCGGGGAATGCCTCAAAGATAAAACCACTGTCACTCGCTGACATGCAGGCCAGATACGCGGCGTAGTCGTGTTCTAACCCGCTCGATGAGCGGGCATTTTGCCATGCGCGATCCGTGTGTTAGCGCGCCCAAAGCCGTATGATGCCGAGCTTTTCGACATCACTTTGAGCAGATGACACAGCCTTACATCAAGCGAATCCTGAATGCACAGGTCTACGATGTTGCGCGCGAGACGCCCTTGGAGCGCGCGCCGCTGTTGTCAGCGCGTATCGACAATCAGGCTTTTCTAAAGCGTGAGGACCTCCAGCCTATTTTTTCTTTTAAGTGTCGCGGTGCCTACAACAAGATGGTTCACCTTGACGAGGCAGCCCGGAGCGACGGTGTCGTAGCGGCCTCTGCGGGTAATCATGCTCAAGGGGTGGCTTTGGCGGCATCAAAGCTCGGTATCAAGGCCAAAATTGTGATGCCCGTGACGACGCCCGCGATCAAGGTCGATGCGGTGCGCGCATTGGGAGCCCGAGTGGTCCTGTATGGCGATTCCTTTGACGAGGCCGCGCTTCGTGCACGGACCTTGGTTGAGGAAGAGGGTCTGACATTTATCCATCCTTTCGATGACCCTGATGTCATCGCTGGTCAGGCGACGGTCGCGGTAGAGCTCGTCCGCCAGGCTCACCAGCCGCTGGACTATGTGTTTGTGTGCTGCGGTGGCGGGGGTTTGCTTGCCGGCATGGCGACATACCTGCGCTATGTCTGGCCCAATACCCGCATCATTGGCGTTGAGCCCGAGGATGCGGCCTGTGTCAAAGCGGCATTGGAGCAAGGCAAGCGGGTGACCTTAAAAGAGGTAGGCCTGTTTGCCGACGGTTGCGCCGTTGCCCAGACGGGTAAGGAAACGCTCAAGCTGATCAGGCAATCGGTAGACGACGTCATCACAGTGAGTACTGATGAAATCTGTGCCGCCGTAAAGGACATTTTTGAGGACAGCCGGGCTATCGCCGAGCCGGCAGGTGCTCTGGCGGTGGCTGGAATGAAGAAATACGCCGCAGAGCACAAGGTCTCAGGCGCCACCATGGCAGCCACCGTCAGCGGTGCGAACACCAATTTTGATCGGTTGCGGTATATCTCTGAGCGCACCGAAATCGGCGAGCGTCGTGAGGTGGTGCTAAGCGTCACCATCCCAGAGCGCCCGGGCGCTTTCAAGGCATTTTGTAATGCCATTGGCAGGCGTAATGTCACTGAATTTAACTACCGGTATGAGACGGCCGCCGAGGCAAAAGTGTTTGTCGGGTTAACCGTTATGCCAGGAGACGGTAGCCTGGATACCTTGCAGGCCGCTTTGCGGGATCAGGGCTACGGTGTGCTGGATCTCACCGACAATGAGACCGCCAAATTACACCTGCGTCATATGGTGGGTGGGAGGCTGTCAGAGGATATTGAGGATGAGATGGTTTTCCGAGTCGAGTTTCCGGAGCGTCCCGGCAGCTTGCTTCATTTCCTGAATGCATTGGGCAAGGACTACAGCATTTCTCTCTTCCATTATCGCAATCACGGCGCCGCCTATGGCCGCATTCTGGTGGGCATGCAGGTACCGCAAGGGAAGCGCACTGCGCTCAGAAAAGCATTGGGTGAGTTGGGTTATCGCTTTTGGGAGGAGACGGATAATCCGGCGTACCTGGAATATCTGGGTCGGCCCAGACTGTAATCGGCGCGCGCTATACATCTCGCAGCATTAGGTGAATACAGTTAAGCCTTCTTCGCTGAGAAACGCGTCCAGTTTTTGGTCGTGAGCCTCGGTCTCCCACCGATTGACCTGTTGGATGCCATAGCCGACGCCGAGTCTGAAGCCCCCTGCTTCTGCAAAGAGACGGTCATAGAATCCGCCCCCATACCCCAGCCTGATGCCGTTATTGCCAACCCCCAGAAGCGGCGTAATAAAGACGTCGATTTCCTCCACAGGTATGGTTAAGCCCTTTTCGGTAGGTTGCCTGACGCCGCCAATGGTGGTTTCAGTCGGATCGCCCGGCTGCCAATCATGGAAGCGCAGCGTTTTCCCAACTACTCGGGGACACACGATTCTCTGTCCGCGCTCGCGCGCGTCTTGCATCATGATCAAAGGGTCAAACTCTGACTGGTGGGATAGGTAGCCAGCGATGGTGGTTGCCTCAGCCCAAGGTGCGCAGCTTGCGAGATGTAAGTTTGCGCGGCGGACGCAGTCATGACGCTGCCAGAGCGGCAGAGCGTCCCTGGTTGCCCGAAGTTCAGCACGCAAAGCGGTTTTTATGGATGGTGAGTCAATAGACATTGCAAAAGGTGGCTGGGTTTGGCCGTGCCGGCCAAAAGCGCTCTTGAGGCGTGGAGACGCCAATGGCTCGGCTAGCGGAAATGACCCGCGGTACCGCTGACGAATAGGCCCTTGAACCCTGCGGCTCAAGGTGGTGACCACCACGCGACTTCAGGCTTCCCGGTTCTGGCCAGGCTTGCTCAACAGTCGCGGAAGTGACCTCCGGGTACTGCGTTATCGGCTCGAGGACAAATCGTCTGGCGAATACTTCAGGCCGAGCACAGTATAGCGGAAAGGGAGGTTTAGTTAATCTCAAGTTGCCGGAGTTGGTACAACACTTCATCGAGCTGACTGTTTAGCGCAGACAGACGCTCCTGCTCCTCGCTGGTCTCGATAGGGTTGTCCCCGGTCTTGAGAGCCAGTAGTTCGTGACTGATATTGAGTGCCGCCATGATAGCAACGCGCTCTAGGCCCATCACTTTGCCCGTCGAGCGAATGTCACGCATGTGTTGGTCGAGGTACCTTGCTGCCTGAGTGAGCGCGATTTCCTCATCCGCCGGGCAGGCGACCTGATACTCCTTGTCCAGGATATCAACACTGACCGTGTTGGGTCGGCTCACGGACTACCGTCCAGTGAGCGCAGTCTGGCAAGTGAGGTTTCAACGTGTTCACTGGCTTGCCGCTGTCGCTCCAGCAACTCTCTTCGCTCTCGCTGCAATTCCGCAGCGCGCAGTTTCAAAGCTCGGTTCTCCCTGTTTAGCTCGCGGCTGAGCTCGATAAGGTCGTTCACTTTTTTTTCGAGCGCCTGGATGAGGTTATCAGCCACGGGAGGTACACTGTGTTGTGAGCAGTCCGCACTATAATGCCCGTTGTTTCATTGGGTCAACGTGCCACCACGTGTGGCGGGCAGCTTTCTACTGATCAGGTGTGGGCAGCCTGACTGGCAGGGCTCTGGCCGTGATGACCCAACGTTCATCCCGATTGAGGAATTACTCATAGTGTTACTTGACACGCTCGGAGCATTCGAAGACATGCCCTCGTGGGACGACGCGGCGGATAGCCTCTTCAATGCCGGTCTCACACTCAACCCTTCCGCGTTGCATGGCGCGATGGCCGGTTTGTTGGGTGCAGGATTCAGCCCCCACACGGAGCATCATTTTACGGCGACGGTCGCGGCGCTGGAAAAAGCGCTTGCCATTGACCTCACCGGAGACCTTGTGGATTTTTCTTCCCGTCTGAGCCTTGCGACTCTCTCGGCCATTCAAGACGCAGACTATACTTTTTATCCGCTCCTCCCCTCGGATGACAGCTTGCTGGAGGAGCGCCTGCTATCCACATCCGAGTGGACCCGCGGTTTTCTCTCCGGATTCACTCAGGGCATCAGCCTTCGCAAAGCCGCAGGTGAGCCGGTCCCGGAAATGACGGCAGAGGCGCTAAAAGATATGGCAGCAATCGCCCAGGTTGAAACCGACGAAGCCGACACAGAGGAGGCCGAGCGTCAGCTTGAGGACATCATCGAATACATTCGCTTCGCCGCGATTAACATCGTTAATGAGGCCCAATCCCTGCAGGAAGACAACAGTGAAAATTTCGAAAGCTGAATTTGCGCGTCGGCGCAAAAAATTGATGGGCATGATGGATCGTCAGAGCATTGCGATCATTCCCGGTGCACGTGAAGCGACCCGTAGCCGTGATACCGAGTATCCCTTTCGCCAGAACAGCGATTTGTTCTATCTCACGGGCTTTGAGGAGCCGGACTCAGTGCTGGTTCTGGTGCCTGGGCGCCGCCAGGGGCAGGTGGTGCTGTTCTGTAGAGAGCGCGATCCAGAGATGGAACTTTGGAATGGCTACCGTCTGGGTCCAGAGGGAGCGGTTGCCTATCTTGGGGTTGATGATGCCTTTCCGATTGATGACCTCGACGAGATTCTCCCCGGCCTGATTGAAGGCACGCAGCGCATTTACTACTCCATGGGGCACGACGATGTTTTTGATCAGCGAGTGATGGGTTGGGTAAATCAAATTCGCAGGCTGGTGCGCTCGGGTGCGGCCCCGCCGGCTGACTTCACCGACCTCGCGTTTCTGCTGCACGAGCAGCGCCTGATAAAATCCGCAGCAGAAATCCGCGTGATGAGAAAGGCGGGGGAAATTAGTGCGGCGGCACATGTGCGGGCCATGCAGGAGTGCCAGCCTGGGCGATACGAGTACCATCTTGAGGCGGCGATCCAGCATACCTTCGCTGAGCACGGTGCGCGCTTTCCGGCGTATAACTCCATAGTCGGGTCGGGCGCCAACGCCTGTGTGCTTCATTACACAGAGAACGCATCGCGAATGAAGTCCGGAGACTTGGTGCTGATTGACGCAGGCTGCGAGTATCAGGGCTATGCCGCCGACATTACTCGAACCTTTCCGGTCAGCGGCCGATTTACGCCCGAGCAGAGGGCGATCTACGATCTAGTGCTCGAGGCGCAGCGTGCTGCGATTGCCAAGGTGCGCCCAGGTAACACTTGGAATCAGCCCCACGATGCCACTGTGCGCGTGATTACGCGGGGTCTCATCAAGCTGGGCCTGCTGAAGGGAAAAGAGCGGGAGTTGATCAAATCAGAAGCTTACCGGGACTTTTATATGCACCGCGCAGGTCACTGGTTAGGTCTTGATGTTCACGACGTGGGCGACTACCGGATCGATGGACGCTGGCGACAGCTCGAGCCCGGAATGGTGCTGACCATCGAGCCCGGTATATACATTGCTACCGACAACACCAAGGTCGCCAAGCGCTGGCGAGGCATTGGTATTCGCATTGAGGATGATGTGGCGGTGACAGAAACTGGCTGCGATGTGCTCACTGCCGATGTGCCAAAGCGCGCCGACGACATTGAGGCGCTGATGTCTGAGGCGTCATGAGCGACGTGCAGCAGGTCCTGATTCTTGGGGGAGGCCTGTCGGGCCTCTCCTTTGCGATCGCCCTGGCAACAGAAAATCCGACCTTGGATATCACGTTGTTGGAGGCGCATCCCTTTCGCTCGGGAACACCCAATCCCTTGGATACCCGGGGTTCCGCGTTGAACCTTCACTCGGTAGAGCTTTTGACCGGTTGGGGTCTCTGGTCGGCTCTGCAGCCACACACCGGTGCGATCGCTGATATCCATGTCTCTCATCGAGGGCATTTTGGTAGCACTCTGATGACGGCCAAAGAGCTCGACGCGCCTGCACTGGGTTATGTCGTTGAAAATCATGAGCTCGGACGTGCCCTGCTAGCGCGCGCAGAACAAGTGGGTGTGGCCGTCCGCGCACCGGTCCGCTGCGTTTCACTGGAAGCCGACAGGGAGAAGCCGAGCGTGCAGACCGATGACGGTGAGCGACTCACTGCAGATCTGGTGTTGCTCGCAGCTGGTGTCGCTGACGCATGGTTTGAAGGTCTGGGTATCGGCATAGAGGAGCGTCCAACCGGTCATCACGCGGTTGTGTTTAATGCGAGCTTTCCGGGGGCGCAGCAGGGGCGCGCCTTCGAACGCTTTACACCCCACGGTCCTCTGGCGGTGCTGCCATTGCCTTCCCTGACGCGATCAGAGCAACGTTTCAATGTGGTCTGGTCGGTGCCCGACAAAGAGGTGCAGGCCCTTGCCAGCTTGAATAATGAGGCCTTTATTTCGGCGTTTCAAAACGCTTTTGGTTGGCGACTCGGACGGGTCGGCGACGTGGGGCAGCGCAGCCAGTGGCCATTAGTGCGCTTGATCGCTTCTGAGCAATATCGATCAGGATTTCTTCTCGTGGGCAACGCGGCGCACACTTTGCATCCTGTCGCCGGGCAAGGCCTCAATCTGTCGCTTCGGGAGGCGGGCCTATTGGCCGCCGAGTTGGCGATAGCGGTGCGCGAAGATCGACCCATCGGTCAGTTGAGCAGTCTGAACCGTTACCTCGAGCACGCCATCGAAGAGCAGCACCTGGTTACCCGCAGTACAGATCTGTTGGCGACGCTATTCAATCGCCGCGGCCCGCTGCTTGATGCGCCGAGAAATCTGTCGTTGGCGCTGCTCGACCTGATTCCTGCGGCTCGTTCCCGGGTCGCCAACCTTGGCACCGGCCAGCGCAATGCCCGCGGCTAAAACGCCTGAACGCGAGATGGCAAGCCCCGATATTTTGATCGTCGGTGCCGGTGTCGCTGGCCTGTCGCTGGCGACGGCGCTGGGGCGAGAGGGATTCCATGTCACGGTAATCGATGGCGCCAGTCGCCCGCAGTCACCCACCGCTAATAGAGCCATTGCCGACTGGGACCTGCGTGTCAGCGCGCTGACCCCGACGTCAATCGCTTTTCTGGAGAGTCTGGGTGCCTGGTCAGCCATTCCCTCTAACCGCACCGGGTGTTACACCGGCATGAGGGTATGGGATGGGCACGGTAGCGGTCGTATTCGCTTTGATGCCAGCGACGTCAACGCCCCCTATCTCGGACACATCGTTGAGAATCGGCTCACGCTGCAGGCGTTGCTCCAATGCGCAGAGACTTGCCCCGGCGTTGACGTGCTGTGGGAATGTGCCATGGACACCATGACGCACACTAATTCCGGTTGGGACATTCGCTGTCAGGACGGCTTGAGCTTTTGTGCGCCCCTCACGGTTGGCGCGGATGGTGCGCGTTCACGAGTGCGGGAGTGGGCGGCGATGCCGACGCGCCAATGGAGCTACGATCAGAGCGCCATTGTGGGCACCGTGGCGCTGACATCTCATCATCAAGATGCCTGCTGGCAGGCTTTTCTTGATACCGGTCCGCTCGCTTTGTTGCCGCTGGCTGACGAAGACAAAGTGGCGATCGTTTGGTCGCTGGATGAGTTGCAGCACGAGCAGATCGCCGCGTTATCTGACGAGGCATTTTTGTCGGCGCTCAATCGGGCGCTGGGGTGTGACGCGCCGGAAGCGGTGGCCGTGGGCCCGAGAGCCAGCTTCCCGCTCAGACAGTCACATGCCATTGACTATGTGGATCAGGGTTTGGTGCTGGTGGCGGACGCAGCGCACAGCATCCACCCGCTCGCTGGCCAGGGTATCAATCTGGGTCTGAGCGATGTCAGAGTGCTGGCCGAAGAGCTGACGGCGGGTAAGGTCAAAGGTTTGACGGTTGATAGCCCAGTGTTGCTCAGGCGCTATCAGCGCCAGAGGAAAACTGAAAATCTTGCCATGATGGCGGCGATGGAGGGTTTTAAGCGCGGTTTTGGCAGCCAGCAGCCACTGGCAGTCATGGCGCGTAATGTCGGATTGGGCCTAGTTGACCAGCAGGCGTGGCTAAAGCGCTGGTTCATGGGGCAGGCGCTCAGCTGAACCCTATTCGCATGGCTAAAGCAGAGCGCTGGATGTTCGCGGAATCGGTGGTTGAGGATGAGCACTGCAACAGCGGCGAGTGCGCCACTCGCTTCTGTTTTCTGACATTAGCGCAGTGACATGATCGGCCATTGATTTGCGTCGGCGTGGGCGCGAAGGGTTTCGTCTGGGTCCACAGCCACCGGATGTCCCACCGCACTCAGCAGCGGTAGATCGTTGTGGGAGTCGGAGTAAAACCAGCTGTCATCTGGATCCGCGATGCTGGGGTGCTGGCTTCGCCAATCGGCGAGATGGCTTACCTTGCCTTCCCGAAAGCAGGGACTGCCTTCAGCCTTACCGGTATAGCACTCAGCGCGAATACCCACTCCGCTGCTAAGCCAATGCTCAAACCCTAGCCTCGCGGCTACTGGCTCGGCCACCACTGCATGGGTGGCGGTCATCATCAGAAGCGTGTCGCCTTTGATGCGGTGCTCGTTGAGAAGATCGAATGCTTTGTCGAGCAGCATCGGTTCAATGCACTCTGCAACAAACTGCCGCTGTAGTGACCTGACCGCTGAGCGCGCCATCCCGGTCAGCGGCTCGAGCACAAGGTCGAGATAGGCCGTCATATCGAGCTGACCCGATTGATAATCAGCGTAAAACGCGTCATTTTTCACGCGGAAGGTGTCTGCCTGAACCAGTCCGGCATCGCATAGAAACTCCCCCCATCTGTGATCGGAATCGCCCGCCAGCAGCGTGTTGTCGAGGTCAAATATCGCCAGTGCCATAAGTTGGCCCGATTAGTTATCGAAGAAAGATGTCTCCTTACGTGCCGTCGAAGGAGGATGTGTGGAAGAATACGGACTGCAGGCCCGTGTCTCAATCCCGGGCCAATCTCTGATTAACTTCCGGAAATCGAACTTGGAGCAAACAGAAGAAAACGAACGCGTGATCGACCGCGACGGCTTTCGTCCCAATGTGGGTATCGTGATCTGCAATGCTGACGATCAGGTTTTGTGGGGGCGCCGGATAAACGGCCGAGATTCATGGCAGTTTCCTCAGGGTGGAATGCACCGTGACGAGAGCCCGGAAGCGGCTATGTACCGCGAGCTGGAAGAAGAAGTGGGACTTCGTCCTGAGTCAGTGGAAATGCTTGGTCGCACTCAGGGGTGGCTGCATTACCGCTTGCCCAAGCGATTTATTCGCAAAACCGAGAACCCCGTCTGCATTGGTCAGAAACAGATCTGGTTCCTGCTTCGACTGACTGGCGCTGAGAGTGACATCGACCTGAATGCCGATGATGATCCTGAGTTTGATCACTGGCGTTGGGTCAGCTACTGGTATCCGGTGACGGCGGTGGTTGATTTCAAACAAGCCGTTTATCGGCAGGCGCTGACTCAGTTGACGGATCGGCTGACGCCCAAATCACACCATAATCGTAGACGGCGGAGGCAGCGTTAATGCTCGAGGTACTGCGCCGCCTGATTCAGGACGTCAATGCCGCTGACTCACTGGAAGATGCGCTCGCTCTGATCGTCGCCCAGGTCAGGGCTGCAATGCATACTGATGTCTGCACGATTTATCTCCACGACAAAGCGACCCAAAAACTGGTCTTTCGCGCGACCGAAGGCTTGAATTCTGAGAAGGTTGGTCAGTTTGGCTTGGGTTTTGATGAGGGGCTGGTGGGTTGGGTTGCCACTCGCGAGGAACCTCTGAATTTGGACGATGCCAGCGCTCATCCACAATTCCAGTGGGTGGAAGGATTGGGGGAAGAGCCTTTCAACGCTTTTCTTGGCGCGCCCATCGTGCATCAGCGCGACTTGCTAGGTGTGTTGGTGGTGCAACAGGGAGATCATCGACGATTCTCGGAAGACGAGGAGGCCTTCCTCATCACCGTATCAGCGCAGCTCGCAGGCCTCATCGCCCATGCAGAGCTAGCAGGTGTGATACGCCAAGCGCCGACAGTGGCAGAGGATGCTGTGGGCGGTGCGCGCCTGTCGGGTGTTGCCGCTTGCTCCGGGATTGGTATTGGTACCGCGGCGTGGATTTCGCCACATGCCGATTTGCAGACCGTGCCTTCGCGGGAAGCGACGGATCGGCGCGCCGAACTGAAAGCCTTCAGAGAAGCGCTCGCCAGTGTCCGTGCAGATATTCAGCAGGTTGCGGAAAACCTCGAAGATGAACTGGGCCCCGAGGATCGCGCGTTGTTTGGTGTCTACCTAAGCATTCTGGATGACTCTGCGCTGGGAGGAGAGGTGGCGGCGCTGATTAAGGCAGGTGAATGGGCTCAGGGCGCATTGAGCCAGGTCATGCTTCGTCATATCCGGCACTTCGAGCGTATGGAGCACTCTTACCTGCGCGAGCGCGCGGTCGATGTTCGTGATCTTGGCACCAGAGTGCTGGGGTATTTGCAGGACGCAGACCGGGAGGAAGCGCATTACCCCGAAGCCACTGTGCTGGTGGCCGAGGAGCTCACCGCTTCTGCGCTCGGGGAAATCCCACGTGAAAAGCTGGTGGGCATAGTGTCGATGCGTGGCAGTGCCAATAGCCATACCGCGATATTGGCAAGGGCCATGGGCATTCCGGCCGTCGTCGGTGTGGAGGACTTGCCACTGAAGCAATTGCCTGACCGACAATTGGTAGTGGATGGCTATAACGGCCGGATTTACGTGAATCCGCATCCCGATCTGTTGTCGAGGTTTCAGAGTCTATTGGCAGAGGATGAGGCTCTTTTCGAAGAGTTGGCGCCGCTGGCTGAGCAACCGGCGACGACATCTGACGGCCACGCTGTTCCGCTGTGGGTCAATACAGGTGTGGCGGCCGATGTACAGCGCGCTCGGGAGTTTGGTGCGGAGGGTGTCGGGTTGTATCGCACTGAAGTGAGTTTTCTCTTGCGCGATCGGTTTCCCAGTGAGGAGGAGCAGCGCCAGCTATACCGCGAGCAGCTGGAGGCCTTGCATCCGTCTCCCGTTACCATGCGAACGCTGGATATTGGCGGCGATAAAGCACTGCCGTATTTTCCTATAGAGGAGTCAAACCCTTTTCTGGGCTGGCGCGGCATACGGGTCACGCTGGACCACCCGGAGATCTTTCTGACGCAGGTCCGGGCTATGCTCAAGGCCAACGAGGGGCTCGACAACCTTCGCATTCTGTTGCCTATGGTGACAGCAATAGATGAGTTGCGATCCGCCCGGGAATTGATTTTGCGTTGCCATGCCGAGGTCATGAGCGAAGGTTTCAGCGCCGGGCTTCCTCCGATTGGCGTGATGATTGAAGTACCCGCCGCCGTGTATCTGGCGGGGCCGTTGGCAGAAGAGGCTGATTTTCTGTCGGTGGGCTCCAACGATTTGACCCAGTATTTACTGGCCGTGGATCGTGGCAATGCGAGAGTGGCTGATTTGTATCAGGCGCTGCATCCTGCAGTCCTGACAGCCCTTGCAGACATCATTACTGCCGCTCACAAGCACAACCGCTCGGTCAGCATTTGCGGCGAGTTGGCAGGAGATCCCCGGGCAGCGCCTCTGTTGGTGGCCATGGGGTTTGATCAGTTGTCGATGAATGCGGGCAGTCTCTCAGTGATCAAACGCGTCTTAAGTGCTTTCAGCCGCGCCGAGTTGAGGCAGTTGATGGTCACCATACAGCCGTTAAGGTCGGCTCAGGAGATCGTTGCGGCGCTGGATCTGGCGCTGAGCGATCGAGGCCTTGACGTGTTCTTGCGCCGCGGAGGCGACGTATAAATGGTGCCCTATCCCGACATTGATCCAGTAGCGCTTGCATTGGGACCGATCAAGATTCACTGGTATGGACTGACTTATATTGCGGGCTTTGCGTTCGCCTGGTGGCTCGCGCGGCGACGATGTCAGCAACCCCACTCCCCGCTGGAGCGGGTGCAGGTGGACGACCTAATTTTTTATGCGGCTGTGGGCGTGGTGATAGGAGGTCGGCTTGGTTACGCTGCTTTTTACGGGTTTGAGCGGCTGGCCTCGGATCCCATGTGGCTGTTTCGGGTGTGGGAAGGTGGAATGGCGTTTCACGGTGGACTTTTGGGTGTGCTGGCTGCCATGGCGTTGTTCGCGCGCCAGCGTCAGATCCAGTGGGGTCGGCTGATGGACTTTGTCGCACCATTGACCCCGGTAGGGCTCGCATTGGGCAGGCTGGGTAATTTTATTGGGCAGGAGCTTTGGGGCCGGCCCGCTGACGTCCCCTGGGCTATGGTCTTTCCAAATGACCCATTGGGTCTGGCGCGCCACCCGTCTCAGCTGTATCAATTTGCACTCGAGGGGTGTCTGCTGTTCTTGGTATTGCTCTGGTTCAGCCGGAAACAGCGACCTACTTGGGCAGTGTCAGGCGTGTTCCTGATCGGTTATGGAGGGTGTCGTTTTGTTGCGGAATTTTTCCGGGAGCCCGATGCCCATATTGGTTTCGATGCACTGGGCTGGATGACACGCGGGCAGCTACTGTGTCTGCCGATGCTGGCAGCAGGGTTGTGTTTACTGTATTGGGCTTACCGCCCAAAAACTCGATGAGGGCTTCATGCAGGCGTATCTCGACTTACTGAACGACATTCGCGAATACGGCATCGATCGTGGCGATCGCACAGGCACCGGAACTCGCTCAGTGTTCGGGCGACAGCTGCGCTTTAATCTGACCCGGGGCTTCCCCATCCTCACTACTAAACGAGTGCACTTCAAAAGTGTTGCAAACGAGTTAATCTGGTTTCTCAGTGGTGACACTAATACGCGCTGGTTGCGCGAAAATGGTGTGAGTATTTGGGATGAGTGGGCGACTGAGGAGGGTGACCTGGGGCCAGTTTATGGCGCGCAGTGGCACGCTTGGCCCACCCGGGACGGCGGCAGTATCAACCAGATCGATTATGTCGTCGATTGCCTGAAAAATCGGCCAGAAAGCCGCCGCATCCTCTTTCACGCCTGGAACGTTGAATACCTGCCAAATGAGACAGTGAGCCCGCAGGACAACGTGCGCGCTGGCCGCATGGCGTTGCCACCCTGTCACCTGCTCTACCAATTTTATGTGGGGAGGGGTGCGCTCTCAGCGCAGCTCTACATTCGATCCAGTGATGTCTTTCTGGGCCTGCCCTTCAATATTGCCTCGGTTGCTCTGCTCGTCCACATGCTGGCGCAACAGTGTGACTTGGCGGTTGGCGAAGTCGTGGTAACGCTGGGGGACGCACACTTGTATAGTAATCACGGCGAACAAGTCAGCACACAATTGGCGCGGTCGCCTGGCGAGCTGCCCTCACTGGAGATTCTCAGGAGGCCAGACTCCATTTATGACTACCGCTTTGAGGATTTTAAGCTCACAGGTTATGACCCATCGCCCAATATCCCGGCTCCTGTAGCTATATGACCCCGCAGCGCGGTCAAAATGATGTCCCGGTAGTGCTGGTACTCGCTGCTGCCGAAAATGGCGTCATTGGCAAGGGCGATTCCCTGCCGTGGGAACTGCCGGATGATCTTCGGCACTTCAAGCGAACGACCTTAGGGCGGCCAATTGTAATGGGTCGCAAAACCTTTGAGAGCGTGGGATTTCCCTTGCCCGGTCGAAAAAACATTGTGATTACCAGAGATCAGGGATGGTCGCATGAGGGCGTTTCGACTTGCCATACCCTCGAGGAGGCCTTGGAGCGCGCATTTGCGCAGACATTGATTGATGGGGCTGACGCCGTTATGGTCGTCGGAGGCGCAGAAATCTACCGACTTGCCCTGCCGAGAGCCAACAAAGTCGTGCTCACCCGCGTGCAGGGAGAGGTGTCCGGGGATGTGATTTTCGATCTCGATCTCGTGTCTGGATGGACTGAGGTCTCAAGGGACGAATATAGAGCCGAAGGGGGCAACAGCCACTCCTTTGCCATCGTCGAATTGGAACCACCCCAAAATGGTTAAGTTTGAGCGCCAGCACTGCTGTGAAACCATTTGCGTTGCTGAAACGTACACGGTAAATTCGCTCCCCCGGCTAGATGGCGACCCACAAAATAACAACGCCACTGGCACTTAGTTTCAGTGAGGGGCTGACTGCGGTCTGCGCCCACACCCCAATTTGCTCTTGAGAGGAAGTATCAACCCCATGACCACAACTCGACTAAAAACCCTACTGTTGGCGATTTGCGTCGGCGGCAGTGCGTCCATCGCAGGCGCACAGTCCATCGACCCTATCGTGGAGGTAGGAAAGCAACGTACCGCGGCAGCGAAGGCTTCTCAGGCCAAGATTGATCGCCTCGCAGATGAGACCACCAGCCTCCTGAACGACTATAAGACGGTGATGAAGCAGGTCGACGGACTCAAGGTCTATAACGCGCGGCTTGAGCGCCAGATCGCCAACCAAGAGAAGCGTATTCGAGATATCGACGCGTCTATTGCGGAAGCGTCGGTGATTCAGCGCCAGATCCCGCCGCTTGTTACACGCATGCTCGATGGGCTCGAACAGTTCATCAATCTGGATATGCCGTTTGATCTTGACACGCGTCTGGGGAATATCGAGGCGGTGCGCACGAATATGGATCGCTCCGACGTGACCTCTGCAGAAGCTTTCCGTCAGGTTCTGGAGTTGTACTCCATTGAGCTTCAGTACGGTCGAGGTATAGAAGCCTACACCGACACAATCGCGCTAGGCGGCATTGACCGAGAGGTGGATATTCTCCGCATTGGTCGGGTGGCACTGGTTTACCAGAGCACAGACGGTGCCGAGACCGGTGCGTGGAACAAAGACGCACAGACTTGGGAAGAGCTGTCTGCCGGCGACTATGCTGCCGCGGTCCGCAAAGGGGTTCGAATCGCCAAGAAGCAGGCGACGATCGAGCTGTTAAACATGCCTGTATCTGCGCCGGAGGCGAACTAACATGCGTTCCTCATTGCTGAAAGTATCTGCCCTCGCGCTCACGTGTGCGTTGACTGCGCCTGTTTCCTGGGCTCAGGACGCGGAAGTTGACCCAGAGGCGCCCCCGCCCCCGACGCCGCAAGAAATCGCGGCTGAGAACCTCGATCAGCTTCTTGACCTGGTCAAGCAGGGTCAGGCTCGTGCGTCTGCCGAGAACAAGGCCCGCGAAGACCGGTTTGCAAGTGACAAAGCGAATCAGGCTGCAGCCCTCAAGCGGGCTGAAGACGAGCGGGCTCGTGAGGAACGTCGCTCTGCTAGGCTCGAGAAGCAGTTTGAACAAAACGAGCTGCTCATTGCTGCAAAGCAGGAGCAGTTGCGCGAGCGTCTGGGTACGCTCTCTGAGCTGTTTGGTCACCTTACGGCTGCATCTGGAGACCTAGCCTCCAACGTAGAAGTGTCTCTGGTGAGCTCGGAGTATCCCGGCCGCGAGGGCTTTTTGAAGGGGCTGATCGCCAAAATGTCGGGTTCCGATCAATTGCCCAGCATCGATGAGATCGAGCGTGTCTGGTTCGAGTTGCTGCGTGAAATTCGCGAGCAGGGCGAGGTCAGCCGGTTCAGTGCTCAGGTTGCGACGCCATCGGGTGAGCTCAGTGAGCGTGAGGTCGTCCGGGTAGGAGCGTTTAACATTGTAGATACCGACGGAAACTATTTGTCGTTCAATGTAGACAAGCTCTCAGAGCTGCCTCGTCAGCCCGGCGGTGGCTTCAACTCGCAGGCCGAAGATTTGGCAGGTTCGCAGTCCGGCCTGACGCAGTTTGGTATTGACCCAACTGGCCCAACTGGTGGCTCATTCCTCGCTGCAATTATCGATAGCCCCACGATCTCTGAGAGATGGCATCAAGGCGGCTACGTCGGGTACGCCATTACAGCAGTGGGTGCCTTTGCCTTTATTTTGGCGATTTACCGTTTGATCGTGCTGACCGCTGTTGGCGGCAAGGTTTCGTCTCAGCTGAAGTCGAGCTCCGCGCGCGATGACAACCCGCTTGGTCGTGTGCTGAAAGTCCACGAGACCAATCCCAATATGGACCCCGAGACGCTGGAGCTGAAGATGGCCGAAGCGGTGCTCAGCGAGACGCCCAAGCTAGAGCTGGGTCTGACGCTACTGAAAATTATTGCTGCCGTTGCGCCGCTGATGGGTCTGTTGGGAACGGTGACCGGAATGATTATTACCTTCCAGGCGATTACGATCTTTGGTGCCGGTGATCCCAAGGCCATGGCCGGCGGTATTTCGTCAGCACTGGTGACGACGGTTCTTGGTCTGCTGGTAGCGATTCCGACAGTCCTGCTGCATACAGTGGTGAATGGTCGATCTCAGCGCATCATCCACGTCCTGAACGAGCAAGCGACAGGTATCGTGGCAGAGCACTCCGAACGCGCGCACAACTGATTGCCCAGGAGGCTAACTGGCGATGGGAATTTTCGAGGTCATTCTTGCCTTCATGGAAAAGGGCGGGAACGTACTGTGGCTAATTGCTGCACTCGTATTCTTCATGTGGACCCTGATCTTTGAGCGGGTGTGGTACTTCACGTCTGTCTGGAAAGCGGACAGGGCTGCGGTGGTGAAAGCCTGGGAAGGTCGAGGTGAGCGTAAGTCTTGGAATGCGAAGAGGATTCGTGAGCGCTTATTATCGGAGAGCCGCGAACTGATCAATGACAACATGAACGTCATTACGACCTGCGTGGCGCTATGTCCGTTGCTAGGGTTGCTGGGTACTGTGACCGGCATGATCGAGGTCTTTAACGTGATGGCGGTCACCGGCGGTGGCGATGCCAGGTCAATGGCCGGCGGTGTGGAGCGATCGACGATCCCAACGATGGCCGGCATGGTCGCAGCGCTCTCTGGGCTGTTTGCTAACACGTATCTCCAGAGAATAACCAACCGGGAGCAGCAGCTCCTGACAGATCAATTGACTTCGGATCACTGATCCTGTCTTCAGGTTGAGGAATTCATGCGGAAAATAGCGAAAGAACAGGAACAAGGCGGGGCAGAAATAGACCTGACGCCGATGCTCGACGTGGTGTTTATCATGTTGATCTTCTTCATCGTCGTGGCGTCTTTTATTAAAGAGGCGGGCGTTGAGGTCAATCGGCCTGATGATAACCAGCCGGATGATCCCCAAGATTCGACGAGTATTTTGGTAGAGATTGCATCGGATAACCAAATTTGGATGGAAAATCGCCGCGTCGATATCCGCGCTGTGCGCGCTAATATTCAACGGCTGCTGGCCGAGGACCCTGAAGCACCAGTGACGGTAAAGGTGGAGAAAGGTGCTGAGGCAGGCATTGTGGTAGACGTGGCTGATGCCGCCCGCGAGTCCGGTGTGGCCGCTGTGAATTGGGCGTCAGATCGGTAAAGGGTGAGACTATGGGTATGCGTGATCAAGCCAGATCGGCCGCGGCGGAAGAAGGAAGTCAGATCGACCTGACACCGATGCTTGATGTCGTGTTCATCATGCTGATCTTTTTTATTGTGACTTCGTCCTTCGTGAAGGAGCCGGGCGTTGAGTTGTTCAAGCCTCAGGCCTCCACTCAGGAAGCATGTGAGCGCGGCACAATCATCTTTGCCGTCGACGCCAATGGCGATGTTTTCTACAACAAGAATAAGTTACCGCTTGATAGAGCGCTGCGTACGGCAGAAGCCGCAAAGAAAGAGGCGCCGCAGGCGAATATTGTGGTGCAGGTTGATCGAGAGACGCCCGCCTACGTGGTTGAGGATCTGATCGACATCGTGCGACCGGTTCTCACCGCGCCGCCTTGCATATCGACGGATGAAGAGGCTTGATGGTTATGGGTAGTTCGGCTCGTATTGCTGTCAGTGCCGCGCTTGCTGTCCCCGTGGCGATTGCATTGTTTTTTGTCATGCAAAGCTTGATCAGCCGCGATTTCAAACAGGAAGATGTCAAGGCGCGCAAGATTGCGGATATCGTGGTGCCGGACAAAACGATTGAGACCAATCTCAACGAGGTCAAGCCGGAAAAGATAGATGATCCGGAGGAGCCGCCGCCGGAGCTCGAGCCGATTCAGTTTGATACCCAGCTGGACATGAACATTGCCAACACCGCGCCTACCACTGGCATTAATCTAAACCTGAACACTTCGGGCATGTCGTCTGGCGATGGCGAGTACCTGCCGATTGTGAAGGTGGCGCCAATCTACCCGCGTCGCGCTCAGACACGTGGCATCACGGGCTATTGCATAGTTGAATACACGGTGACCAAAACGGGCTCCATCAGAGACCCCTTTACCGTGGATTGTCAGCCCAAGGGGATATTTGAGCGCGCCTCGTTAAAGGCGTCGGAGAAGTTCAAGTACAAGCCCAGAGTCGTTGATGGAGAGGCGATTGAAGTCGCGGGCGTGCAGAACAAGTTCACCTATGAGCTGGAAAACTGATATGAGGGCTGAATCTATGATCGTTTCGTTTATTCGTGCTTCAGCCTTTACCGCGCTCGCTCTGTGTGCTGCCGTTGTCTTGAATCAGGCTGTACCCGGCGCGGTGATTTCTGAAGCGGTCGCTCAGGACAAACCAAAGAAAGACACTCGGGAGACTCGCAGAACCCCTGCGCTTCGTAACAAGGTGTATGAGCGGCTTGCTGAGGCGCAGACGCTTGCTGAAGCGAAAGACTACGCCGGTTCAGCGGAGATCCTGAATGACATGATCTCAGTGGATGGCAAGAAAGCGTTGAATAGCTATGAATTGGCGAACGTCTACAATCTTCACGCCTTTCTCAGCTATGCCAGAGAAGATTACGCTGGATCCTTGCGCTACTACGAGCAGGTTATCGCGCAGCCGGATATTCCACTGGCGATGGAGATCAACACGCGATTTACCATTTCGCAGTTGTACTTTGTTCAGGAGCAATGGCAGCAGGGTATTGACGCGCTGCTCATGTGGTTCGAAATGAACGAAAAGCCCAATGCCACGGCCTATGTCTTGCTTGCGCAGGGCTACTACCAGATTAAGCGCTACGACCTTGCGCTTGAGAATGTCGAGACAGCTATTGGGATGCATGAGTCGGAAGGCAAGCTCCCGAAGGAGCAGTGGTACAACCTCGCGCGATTCCTGTATTTCGACAAAGAAGACTTTGACTCAGCGCTAGACGTGCTGAATACGCTGATCATTTATTACCCTAAAAAGCAGTACTGGGTTCAGGCCTCGCATCTGTATGGCGAGAAAAAGGATGAGCCACGGCAGCTGGCATTAATGGAGGCAGCCTATGAACAGGGCTTCCTCGACCGTTCCAGCGAGCTAGTCACCATGGCGTACCTTTACCTGAGTGCTGAGGCACCGTACTTCGCTGGTTCTGTGATGCAGAAAGGGTTTGCCGACGATCTGGTGGACGACAAGTCAAAGAACTACGAACTGGCCGGTAGCGCCTGGGCACAAGCCAGAGAGGTATCAAAGTCGATACCGATGATGGAAAAGGCTGCGGCGAAGTCAGACGAAGGCGAGTTGTATGTTAGGTTGGGGAATGTCTATCTAGACGGCGATCAGTTTTCGAAGGCCGCTGATTCGGTGCAAAAGGGCCTCAAGAAGGGTGGTGTGAAGCGACCCGATCAGGCACGGTTGGTGCTCGGTATGTCCTACTTCAATTTGGGTGAGTATGACAAAGCACGCAAAGCCTTCCGGGATGCCGGCAAAGACGAGCGATCCGAGAAGTATGCGCGTCAGTGGATTGCCTATGTGACCAGTGAAGAAGAGCGCCAGATAGAATTGGAAAAGGACCTCTTCTAGGCGTCAGCTACGCCAGTCAATAAAAAAGGGCCTATGTGGGCCCTTTTTTTGTTTAGTCTGTTGGTATCGACCGCGACAATATCAGGCAGGCGCCCGCATGACACAGGCGTTCCTGAACGGACGCGTCCGATACTGCACTGCGCTGCCGGCGTGTAACGCTAACCGAGCTACAGAGACGACAGCCGATTACGCTTTTTAACTTTCGAGCTTAACCGAAGCTGGGAGGCCAGCTCCCATCAGGTGCTTTACTGAGGAAGGACGTTTTCGGCTTGAGGGCCTTTCTGGCCATCTGTGACCGTAAACTCAACCTTCTGACCATCACTCAGGGTTTTGAACCCGTCGCCTTGAATGGCGCTGAAGTGTACAAAGACATCCGGACCATCTTCCTGTGCGATAAAACCGTAGCCTTTGGTTTCATTGAACCACTTCACGGTACCCGTAACTGTTGACATGTTTTCTACTACCTGTATTAACGATTTTTCATATGCCCTGATGGGCGCTTGCGCTTGATGGGAGAAATACCGAAGACCGAAGACTACAGTGGCTCAGCAAAAAGCGGGCTGGAACTCCAGCGACTGCAGTGTAGCACTCTGACGAGCGAGCGCAGATGAATTTTTTTGTGTGTTTAACCGCTCTGCATAAGCCTCTAGGCGGCTATTCAACGGGGAGAATTTTCATTCTGTCGGTTTTCCCAGCTTGTCCCTGCGTACTACCCATGGTCAAAAGAATGTAATCGCCGCGGGCCAGAAATCCGCCATCGACCAGAAACTCGATGGTGCGCGCCTCGAGATCCTGAGGTGCGAAGGCAGTGAAATCAAAAAACAGGGGAATAACGCCTCGGCATAGCGCCAGCCGCTGCAGTGTGTCGGCGCGACGGCTTAGCGCGAAGATGGGGAGGCCGGAGCTCAACCGCGACATCATTGTTGGCGTCGTGCCGCGTTCAGTCAGTGATGCGATGCCCCGCATACCGCTAAAGTGGTTGGCACCATACATCGCAGAAAGGGCTATGGTTTCCTGCGCGCTTGAGAATTCACGGTCCAGTCTATACTTGGAGGTGCGAGCCACCGGGTGTTGTTCAGCGCCCAGCGCGGCGTCAGCCATCGCGGTAACCACTTCCACCGGAAAGTCGCCTACTGCGGTTTCGGCAGACAGCATGACGGCGTCTGTGCCGTCCAGCACAGCGTTGGCCACATCAAACACTTCTGCCCGGGTTGGCATGGAATTGCTAATCATGGATTCCATCATTTGCGTGGCCGTAATGACCATGCGATCCCTCTTGCGGGTGGT
>CALKMV010000041.1 GCA_938091485.1 uncultured Luminiphilus sp. | reverse complement strand
CGACGCCGAGCAGTTTCCCTTTGTCATCGAGGATCTGCCGGATACTTTCTCACCCTTTCGTCGCAAGGTAGAGAAGCTGAATATCAGCAGTCCGTTGCCTGCGCCAGGCACACTGCCACCGCCACCCTCAGCGCAATTTGACGCCATCCCCCAAGCAGCGGTTTCACCCCATCCCGGTTTACCACTGCCTGGCGGGACTGTAGCGGGATTAAGACGCCTCGATCAATTTCTGTTTCAAACCCATGCGATCGCTGACTACAAGCAAACACGCAATGATCTCGATGGCCTCGGCGGCTCCAGCACGCTCTCCCCCTGGCTGGCCAATGGTGCTCTCTCTGCTCGCTCGGTTGCCCACGCCATTTTTCGTTACGAGCATGAAGAAATCGCCAACGAGTCGACATACTGGCTTTACTTTGAGTTGCTGTGGCGAGAGTTTTTTCACTGGCGAGCCGTTATTGATGGCCAATCTCTTTTTCGTCAAGGCGGTCGCTCAGGTCGAAGGTTGCTGACGACCTTCGAGCCCCGTCAATTCGCGCGATGGTGCGCCGGAGATACCAACTACCCGCTGGTCAATGCCCTCATGAGGCAACTGGTCGCCACCGGCTGGATGAGCAACCGAGGCCGCCAAATCGCCGCCTCTTGCCTCATTAATGAGCTCGGGCTCGACTGGCGATACGGTGCCGCCTTTTTTGAGCAACAGCTCATCGACTACGACGTAGGCAGCAACTACGGCAACTGGCAATACATTGCGGGAGTGGGCTCTGATCCACGAGGCGGCCGACATTTCAACCTGGCAAAGCAGGCCGCACAATACGACCCTGATGAGACGTTCACTCAGAAGTGGGAGGGGTTTCGCCCACCCCAGCCGGAACACGTGGTGGACGGTGCAGACTGGCCCATCACAGAACAGCACTGATGGCGCACCGAAAGAAATCTGACCTGCCTACGAAGATATGCCCGGTGTGCGAGCGCCCCTTCAGCTGGCGCGCGCGCTGGAAGCATCAGTGGGACCAGATTGTGTACTGCTCAAAACGATGCAGCAGCCAACGCGGGCGAAAACGGGCGTCTGCCCCCCCCCAAGGCAATCCTTAGAGCGTCTCGATCCGCTCTAAAGTGCGGTCCGCCCATCTCAACACCGCCTCACGATCGTCATCTCCGCGCTTTCTCCAGCCGCCGAGTATCAGCCCCATTCGGGGGTTCTGGCTCAATAGGGCATTGTGGCGATTGATGAAGTGCCAGTAGAGACTATTGTAGGGACAGGCATCCTCGCCGGTGACGCGTTTGGGATCGTAGCGACAGGATTTGCAGTGGTTGCCCTGCTTCTGAATGTATTTGCCGCTGGCAGCGTAAGGTTTTGACGCCATGATGCCGCCATCGGCAAACAATGCCATACCCAGCGTATTGGGTAGTTCCACCCACTCGTAGGCATCGAGGTAGACGCCAAGATACCAGTCACACACCTCGGACACACTGAGTCCCGCAAGGAGCGCAAAGTTGCCGATCACCATGAGCCGCTGGATATGATGGGCATAGCCCAGATCTAGGGACTGCCGCAACGCCTGGGACAAACAGCGCATTTCTGTATTGCCCGTCCAGAACCATTCAGGCAAAGGCCTCTCTGCCGAGAGTGCATTGCGCTCTCGATAATCAGGCATGTGGTGCCAGTACAGGCCGCGGACATACTCTCGCCAGCCAAGCACCTGTCGGATAAAACCTTCAGCCGCCGACAGGGAACAGTGACCACGTCGGTAGGCTGCTTCTACCTGCTCACAAACAGCCAGCGGCTCCAGTAAGCCGCAGTTGAGATACATGGAAATCAAACCATGGAAAAGCCATGGCGACTCCTCTGCCAAAGCGTCCTGGTAGGTCCCAAATGCAGGGAGCGCGTGCTCACAAAACCAGTCGAGCTCGCCTTGCGCCGCTTCATGGGTCACAGCCCAGCGAAAGGTCGACAAGTCTCCGGGGTGATCAGGGAAATGTGCCGCAACACATTCGATGACTTCTCGCGTGACTTCATCGAGCACGGGCTGCGGTCGCGCCGGGACATCGCACTGGCTTCGCCAGCCCGTTCGGTTGTCTGCATCGTAATTCCATTTGCCACCCTCGGGCTGACCGGCATCCATCAGCAAGCCATAGCGCTTGCGCATGTCTCGGTAAAAATACTCCATCCGCAGCTGTTTTCGCCCGGACGCCCAATCTGAAAAGTCCTGCCGTGAAGAGAGAAACCGGCTGTCCGTCAGAATCTCTACTGGGACGCCAGACACCTCAGCCCAACCGGTCATCTGCTCCAGTAACCGATACTCTCCGGGTTCGCAGATTAATAGTCGTTCACACTGCCATTGCGCGAGTGCGCGTTCGCAAGCCGCGAGTAAAGACGGGAGCCCGTCCTCGAAACGGTAGTACTCGACCTGAAAGCCTCGTTCAGCCAGCGCCAGTGCAAAGTGCCGCATTGCACTGAAGAGCAGCGCGATTTTGTGGCGGTTGTGGCGAACATAAGAGGCCTCCTCGCGAACCTCAGCGAGGATCACCACCGTCTCCTCAGGATCAGCCTGTTGGAGCGCCGGATGGCACCAGCTTAACTGGTCGCCCAGCACTAAGATCGCAGTATTTCCCGACATAATTGAGATACGGCCGTGAACATGGCCTAGACCGGTTGCCGGGCTGTTTGAAACCGGACAGACTGCGAACAGCTGGCATATTGCCTCCCAGAGGAATTCACCCCATGACATGGCTGAAAAGCGCACTCACCGTCGTGTCGCTGCTCTCCTGCGCGCTGGTTGCGGTGTTTTTCCTGTTAGGGCCTCAATGGGTAGACCGCAATGCCAATCAGGTGCTGGGCGATCCCGGACGGGCACCCACTCCTGAGGCACGGGCGTTGCACGCGCAACTGATCGTGGGGGATTTACACGCAGACTCAGCACTCTGGGGCAAGGATCTGCTGAAGCGAAACGATTGGGGGCAAGTGGATCTGCCGCGCCTAGTCGAGGGCGGCGCCGCGCTACAGATGTTCACCGCAGTGACCAAATCACCGAGAGGCCAAAACTACGAACAAAATGCCAGCGACACCGCTGACAACATCACTCTGTTGGCGATGGCACAGCGCTGGCCTGCAGAGGCCCATGACAGCCTTTTTGCTAGGGCAATGCTGCAAGCAGGCCGTGTGCAAGAGGCGGCCGAGCATAGTCCGCAACTCACGCTTATCACCACTCAGGCCGATCTAACCGAACTGCTGGCACGACGCGGTCGCGGTGACAGTATTGTCGGGGCATTACTCGGTACAGAAGGGTCACATGCCATCGATGGCAAGCTGGAGAACATCGGCGGGCTGTTTGGGGCGGGCTTTCGCATGATGGGTCTGCATCACTTTTTTGATAACCGTCTGGGGGGCTCTCTGCACGGCGAGTCGCAAGCCGGATTGACGCCTTTTGGGGAGCAGGCTGTCCGCGCCATGCAGGACAAGGGGATCATGATTGATGTTGCTCACAGCAGCGAGGCCACCGTAAGGGACACGCTACGGATCACAGGTAGTGACGCGTTGATTGTCAGCCACACGGGTTTCAATGGGCACTGCCCAAGCCCGCGTAATATCAGTGACGAGACCATGGCCCTGATCACCGAGGCAGGCGGGTTGATCGGCGTCGGATTCTGGTCTGACGTGACCTGCGGGGAAGGGGTCGACGCCATCGCCAGTGCGATTCGATATGGCATCGATCAATTCGGTGTCGACCATATCGCGCTGGGGTCAGACTGGGACGGCTCGGTCACAACGCCAATTGATGCCTCTCAACTGCCCCATTTGACCCAGGCGCTGCTGGACGCAGGACTCACTCAGAATGAGGTGCGCGCGGTAATGGGCGGCAATATGGCGCGTTTTTTAGCGCAACACCTGCCATCCAACTGACTGCTCTTCGCTGTTGTCGCAGCGCTAAGACTGAGTGCTGCCACAGCGCTTATAGAGGCCGGCACCCTGTAGGGTAGCCGGGGGCCCAATGCTCTGAGGTCTTGGTCACCACTAGCGTAGACATCGATTCGCCTAACTATCCAAGAGCAGGGACGCCAGCCGCTTGCGATGGTGAATCGCACCTCCATACATCTGCTGCGCCCACTGCGCGCGGCGAATAAACAGAGTGGAGTCACATTCCCAGGTGAAGCCAAAGCCGCCGTGGAACTGCACCGAACGATCACCGGCAAATACCATGACATCGTCTGCTGCCACTTTGGCCATCCGGCACGCGATCTCACCATCATGGTCGAGCGTCCCATCTCCCACTACCGTGGCCCCGTGATAGACGAAAGAGCGCGCATTCTCCATTCCCACATAGATATCCACGGTGGGGTGCTTCAGCGCCTGATAGGAACCAATCAATTTACCGAACTGTTTCCGCGTCTTCAGATACTCGGTGATGCTATTCAAGCATTTACCGGCGGCACCGGTTGTCTCAGCCGCCGTTAACAACGCCCCGAGCAGTAAGGTATCCCTCAGCGCAGGCACCACGGTATCGCCCCGGACCACCTGAGCAGGTGCTACGCCCGTAAAGTCCACGTTGGCAGCTCGCTTGGTCAGGTCTATCAGCACGTTTTCTGAGAGGGCGTTGTCGTTAATAGCGCTGCGCTCCACCAACGCCAGCACGGGTTCACCACCTTCGCTGGCCACGACTGCAAAACAGTCGGCAACGCCGGCATCCGCGACAAAGCTTTTGCTGCCCGAGAGCTTACCGTCCGCACCCAGGCTCACACCCAGATTGGCTGCTCCCCAGTCGCCGTGATCAAGATACGCAACCGTGCCAACTGACCCGGCACACAGTCGGCCCAGCCAGTCTGCTGCTGATTCACCCGCAGCCCGCCATATCAACTGACCCGCCAGCGTGGAACTGAGCAGCGGTGTGCCCAGCAGGCCCCCACCCATCGCCTCGAATACCGGCACCGCCGAGCCCACGCCCATGCCCGCGCCGCCGACGCTATCGGGCAAGGCAATGCCGGCCCAGCCCATTTCAACCATCGCCTGCCAGGTCACCTGATCAAAGCCCGTCTCGGTCTCCAATTGCGACCGAACCACCTCAATCGGTGCCTGATCCCGGACAAAGCCTCGAGCCACATCGAGCAGCATGCCCTGCTCCTCAGTGAGGCGGATCGATACGTTTTGCATTACAGCCATCTCGACCTCCTTACTTCGGCAGACCGAGCACATGCTCGGCAACAATATTGGCCTGCACCTGCGTGGTGCCGCCGCCGATGGTCGCGCCGAAGTTACTGAAGTAAGCGCGCTGCCAGAAACCGCCGCGAACTGCGTCTGCATCGCCGACGTACAGCGCACTATGGGCACCCTGCTTGCTGGCCGTGTATTGCTTCATGCGACGCTCGTATTCCGTACCGCGGTATTTCACCGACAGCGCCAGACCCATGGGGTAATCCGAGTTCAGCGCGGGAATACCCATACGTCTGCCCGTCAAAGACAGTGCTTTGGCCTCCATAATAAAGCCGACCAAATCGTCTCGAACCACTGGATCTGAAAGGAGTGGCTCACCGTCGTGCTCTAGCTTGGATAGTTCCTCGATCATGTCATCGATCTGAATGGTCACGCCCCAGTGGCCACTTGCCTGCCCTGCCGTCACGCCGCGCTCGTATTCCAGCGTTTTCATCGCGACTGTCCAGCCACCGCCCTCTTCACCCATCAGGCACCTCGCGGGTATGCGGGCGTCAGTGAAAAACGTTTGGTTGAAACCATACTCACCCGTCACTTTGCGGATTGGATGGGCCTCAACGCCGGCGATTTTCATGGGCGAGAGGAAGAAGGACAAACCATCGTATTTACGCTCAGTGTTGGTATTAGTCCGCGCCAGCAGAATCATGTGGTCTGCGTAATTGCCCAGCGTCGTCCAGATTTTGGAACCGTTAACAACGTAGTCATCACCATCCCGAACCGCGCGAGTCTGCACCGCACCCAGGTCTGAACCATGATCAGGCTCGGAAAAACCCTGACACCAGATCTCCTCACCAGAAAGTATGTTTTTGATGTATTTCGCCTTCTCTTCGTCGGTGCCCATGTCAAGCAGCAGCGGGCCGACCCAGTTCAGGCCGATGGTATTGAAGATGATCGGCGCGTTGTGCTTACCCAACTCTTTGTCGACGATGTACTGGTATGCGGGATCTGCCCCTTGGCCGCCATACTCGCTGGGCCAATGCATACCGAGATAGCCGGCACTCCACAGTTTGTGCTGCCACTCGCGCAGAAAATCCAGCTGTTGCTCTGTGCCGACTTCGAGGAAGGTCAGCGGCAGGAGGAAGCCGGGGTCTGCCGGCACATTCTCCGACATCCACGCCGACACTTCCTCGCGAAACGCGTTTAGCGCCGCTTTGTTATCACTCATGATATTGCTCCTGAGATCCCAGATTTTGTTGTTTGTATTGGCCGGCGCAGTGTGGCACACGGCATGCAAAATTGTCAGCAGTCACCGCCGTAGCAGTGCCCTGTTGCCAGCCCTGACAGGCCGCTCATCATATGTGGTCGTAAGTCAATGGTGGCTAGAGGCCGTACTGCCGTGTGGCGAGATCGCGCATGATTTCTTCGGAACCTCCGCCAATCGCGTTCACCCGCACCTCACGATAAATTCTCTCGACCCGATTGCCTCTCATATAACCCAGCCCGCCAAGAATTTGCATCGCTTCTCGCGCACAGAACTCCATCACTTCGCTAGCCTGAACCTTCAGTAACGCAATATCACCGGGATTGGGGGTGCCGGCCTCTATCGATTCATAGCAAAACCGAATGTAGGCCTGAGTGGCGTTGAGCTGTTGCTTCATCTGGGCGATTTTATGGCGGATGACCTGATGGTCTGCCAAGCGTTTACCGAAGGTTTTGCGCTCCGTGGCCCAGGCCACGGCCTCCTCGAGGCAGACTCTCGCGTAGGCTTCCATTGCCGCCGCCATTCCCATGCGCTCACTGTTGAAGTTGGTCATGATGACCTTGAATCCCTCATTTTCTGCACCGATGAGGTGGTCGACAGGCACACGGACTTCGTCAAAGTAGAGAGTGGCGGTATCAGATGCCCACCAACCCATCTTGCGGTCCAGCGGTGTGCGCGAAAAACCTTCAGCATCGGTTGGTATCAACAGCATGGAAACGCCGCCCGCTCCGGACCCGCCGGTTCTGACTGCGGTCGAAACCCAGTTAGCGCGGATGCCCCCGGTAATGTAGGTCTTGCTTCCACTCACCACGTAGTGGTCGCCATCACGCACCGCGGTGGTTGCAAGATTGGCGACATCAGAGCCACCGCCGGGCTCCGTAATGCCGAGCGAAATCCACTTCTCACCTTTCAATACCGGCGGCGCAACCTCCGCCTTCATCCACTCGGGCCCCCAATTAAGGACTGGCGGCAGGCCTATGCCGTGGACCATGAGTGACGCGCTGATACCGCCCGCACCAACCCGGGAAAGCTCCTCATTGACAATCCAGGAGTGCCAGCTGTCTGCGGGCGTGCCACCGAACTGCTCGGGATAGCCCAATCCAAGGAGCCCGACCGCAGCCGCTTTTGGCCACAGCTCATGGGGAATCGCACCCGCTTCGTCCCAGTCATCCGCGTAGGGCATGATTTGAGTATCGATAAATCTGCGCAGCGCCTCGCGCCACGCGTGATGCTCTTCAGTGAAATGCGGGTTGGGCAACCGCGCACTGTCAAAATCGAGACTCATAGACAGGTCCTGTTTATGGCTAGCACTGTGTGCGGGCTTTCGCCTCGGGAGCCCATGTTTTACGCACTGATCAAGGACGAGTCAATTCGCGTATAAGGTACAATCGCGTCCCGTATCCGGTCGTGACATCACGCGATAACCGGTTAGCAAGCGCTCAGGAACCCGTTATGAATTACCTCGGTCAGTCCGATTACCAGCACGATACAGTGCCGCGCATCGGCGTATTGCTGACAAACCTGGGCACCCCTGAGGCACCGACGGCCAAGGCACTCAAGCCCTATCTGAAGCAGTTCCTGTGGGATCCGCGCGTTGTCGAGGTACCCAGACCCATCTGGTGGCTAATTCTGAACGGCATCATTCTCAACACCCGCCCCAAGCGCTCAGCAGAAGCCTACTCCGCTGTGTGGAGTGAGCGCGGCTCGCCTCTCTTGGCACACCTCGAGGATCAGGTGGCGGGAGTATCAGAGCGGCTCACATCACAATATGGCGACCACTTCGTCGTGCGGGGCGCCATGCGCTATGGAACACCTGCGATCGCTCGGGTGCTGGGTGAGATGTTTGATGCGGGCGTGCAAAAATTGATGGTTCTGCCACTCTATCCGCAATATGGTGGTCCCACGACAGGCTCTACTTTCGATGAGGTCAGCAATGATCTGACCCGACGACGCTGGCTACCCTCCCTGCGCTTTATCAGCTCCTACCATGACGACCCACGTTATATCAGCGCCGTCGCGGACAGCGTGCGCGCGCACTGGGCCAGTCATGGAAAAGCGGACAAGCTGATACTGTCCTACCACGGCATGCCAAAACGGTATTTGACCGAGGGCGATCCCTATCACTGCCAATGCCATAAAACATCGCGGCTCATCGGAGAGGCACTGGAGCTCTCAGAGCAGGAAATGATCACCACCTTTCAGTCGAGATTTGGCAGAGAAGAATGGCTACAGCCCTATACCGACGAGACGTTGGAGACGCTACCGGGACAGGGTGTTACCGCAGTTCAGGTAGTCTGCCCGGGCTTTTCCGCAGATTGCCTAGAAACCATCGAGGAAATCGGTATGGAGAATCGGGATATCTTTCTCGAGGCCGGCGGCGCGCGCTATGAGTACATACCCTGCCTAAACGCACAAGACACCCATCTCGCCGCACTGACCGACATCATCAGCGAGGAGCTTACTGGTTGGTTGAATGACGCACATGACCCCACGACCACCAAGCAACTGGCTAGCCAGCTGGGAGCTACAAGGTAAACGATCTCAGTGGGCAGGCTCGAACCAACCCAGCGCAAACGCAATGCCGACACCCAATAAGAACAATGCTGTTAGCCGCAAGCGGTCGTGACTGTGGAACTGTACCTCGGGCAGCAGGTCGCCCAGTGCAATACAGATAAAGGCCCCCGCTGCAAAGGCCAGCGCAGCCGGCAGCAGTGTCGCTTCCGGTAACAGTGGCGTCGCGCCGAAATAAAACAACGCCGCAGTCAGCGGACACAGCAGCGCAAAAACGGTGCCTGCGGACCATCGGGTTGAGGAAGACCATCCGCGGGCGCTCATCACGGTCTCAATCGAGAGCGCATCCAGCGGCTTGTGGAGCAAAATAGCAAGGAATACGCCCGTTCCAGCCAATGCCGCACTGTCCTGCGCGCTAACCAACACGGCACCCAGAGCGATGCCATCCACTACCGTGTGAACGCATAGTCCCGCGAACAACCCTATGGCACCCATGGCCTGCTCGGGCAAATGCGCGTGATCATGGGCGTGGGCATGATGATGCGCATCGGCTGATGAGAGCTCGCAGTGCTCCGCCGCGCTGCCAAAATCGTGCTGATGAAAATGAAACCAGCGCAACAGGAGCAACATGAAGATCAGGCCCGCCAGCGTCCACAGCATGACCGTGTCGATGGTTTTTGCAGCAGCAAAGCTGTGAGGAATCAGGTGAAGAAGCGCAACGCCCAGCATCAGACCCGAGATCAGGCTCAATACCATTTGCGTCCTGGTATGGGTCATCACGACCAACCTTGGCAGGCCACTGCCCAGCAGTGACGCCATAAATAATGCGCCGCCGTACAGCACTAGGAGAGATGCATCAGTCAAAGATCTAGACTCCCACCAGATTGTCACGGTGAATCATTTCCTCTTCGCCGCGGTACCCCAAAACCCGTTCAATATCAGCCGAGGCTTTACCCTTCAGAGCGGCAACCTCGTAGCTCGCGTAATTGACAAGGCCGCGAGCTCGCTCCCGTCCCGCAGTGTCGACGCACGACACCAGGTCGCCGCGCTGAAATTCGCCCGACACCCCGACAATACCGATCGGCAGCAACGATCGCCCCTGCTCCAAAACGCTCTTCACCGCACCATCATCCAATACCAGTGCGCCTTTGGCATGAAGCAAACTGGCCAACCATTGTTTTCGGGCACTCAGGGGCTGACGATGGGTTTGCAAAAAGGTGCCGATTGCTGCGCCACTCACCACCTGAGCAATCACATCCGCTTGCCGGCCATTGGCAATCACAGTGGCGGTACCCGACCGCGCCGCAAGGCGGGCTGCGCTGAGTTTGGTTGCCATTCCCCCACGCCCCAAAGCGCTTCCAGCTCCGGCGTAGTCGTCGAGAGCAGGATCGTGCACGTCGGCAGCTTGAATCAGTTGGGCAGTAGTGGTCTGCCGCGGGTCACTGTCCATTAACCCATCCTGATCGGTCAGAATCAGCAACGCGTCGGCGTCCACTAAGTTGGCTACCAGCGCAGCCAGCGTATCGTTGTCCCCGAGTCTGATCTCGTCAGTCACCACGGTATCGTTCTCGTTGACGATGGGTAGCACCGCCATCCCCAGCAGCGTGCTCAGGGTGCTCCGCGCGTTCAGATATCGATCCCGGGCGCGCACATCGGCGTGGCTGAGCAGAATTTGCGCGGTCGTGACGCCATGCGGGCCGAGATGTTCTTCATAGGCTCGAACCAAGGCAGACTGTCCCACCGCCGCAGCCGCCTGTGACATATGTACCTCGTGGGGGCGTTCGGCGAGATTCAGACGAGCGAGACCAGCCACAATCGCTCCACTCGACACCAACACCACTTCGCGGCCCTGCGACCGCAACGCCACCAGTTGCTCGGCAAGCTGCCTCACCACCGAGGCATCCAGCCCAAGCCCATCGTTGGTCAGTAACGCACTACCCACCTTGATCACCCACCGACGGGCCTCAGTGAGCCTCTGTCGATCACCCTTGTTTGCCGGAGTCGTCAATGCCGGTACTCCACGTCAACATCGCTGTCGTCATCCTCAATGCTTTCCCGCTTGCGCGCCCGAGCCCCGGCTCGCGCTACCTGCAGCGCGGTAATTCGGTCTCGCGCCTCCTGCTGCATTTGCTCTTGTGCAGCGCTTTCGGCCTTCTCCGCTTCAGGGTCATTGCGCAGCGCTTCAGTCTGATGTTCAAGATGTGTCATCAGGTCACCGCACAAAGTCATTGTGTGCAGCCCCGCCACCGCAGAGATCTCATACACCGGGCCTTGCCAATCCAACGCACTCACCACCCGATCACGGCAGGCCGCTACCGCCGCCGCATCGATCAAGTCGATTTTGTTAAGCACCAGCCATCGAGGCCGCGCAGCCAGCGCCGGGCTAAATCGCTCTAACTCCCTGACCACCGCGCACGCGGCTTCAGCCGGATCGCTGCCATCAATCGGTGCCACGTCTACCAGATGGAGTAATACTCTGTTGCGGGTCAGGTGTTTGAGAAAGCGAATTCCCAGCCCCGCCCCTTCAGACGCCCCCTCAATCAACCCGGGAATGTCTGCAGCGACGAAGGATCGATAGGCATCGACTTTGACCACACCAAGGCTGGGTATGAGTGTGGTGAAAGGGTAGTCGGCCACTTTCGGTGTGGCCGCCGACACCGCGCGAATAAACGTCGACTTGCCGGCGTTGGGCAACCCCAATAACCCGACATCAGCGAGGACCTTGAGCTCCAGCTTCAGCTTGCGAGACTCTCCCTCCGTGCCTGGCGAGCTCTGACGGGGCGCTCGGTTAACACTTGATTTGTAACGCGTATTACCCAGACCATGAAACCCCCCCTGCGCGACCAAAAGCCGTTCACCCGTCTCACGAATATCGCCCAACACTTCACCCGTGTCTTCGTCGAGCACGGTGGTGCCCAGTGGTACAGGCAGAATCAGATCTTCTCCAGACTTGCCAGAGCAATTGCGCCCCCGGCCGCCCTCGCCGTTGTCGGCGCGAAAGCGTCGGGTGTAGCGGTAATCAATCATCGTATTCAGTGCGACATCGCCCTCAAGCAAAACGGATCCGCCATCACCCCCATCACCACCATCTGGGCCACCTTTGGGTACATATTTTTCCCGGCGAAAACTCACGCAACCATTGCCGCCCTTCCCAGCGGTAACTTCGATTGTGGCTTCGTCAACAAATTTCATGGTCTGGCCTGATGTCGTGACAAAAAAAAACCTCGCCGGCTGACGAGGTTTTCTGATCCAGAGGCGTCCGGTTTACGCCGTTACGATACGGACCTGCTTGCGATTTTGCGGGCCGCCGTTGAAAAACTCTACCTTGCCATCAGCCGTCGCGTAGAGCGTGTGATCCTTACCCACCCGGACATTCTCAGCGGCGTGGAAGCGGGTGCCCCGCTGCCGAACAATAATGCTACCGGCTGAGACAGCCTGACCGCCATACGCTTTAACACCGAGTCGTTTGCTTTCGGAATCTCGGCCGTTGCGTGTACTACCGCCTGCTTTTTTATGCGCCATATCTAGAGTCTCCTATCAGCCGCTAATCGCCGTAATCTTGACCTCGGTGTACCACTGCCGATGCCCAGTCTCTTTACGGTGATGCTTACGTCTGTTGAACTTCACGATGCGAATCTTCTCGTGACGACCGTGTGCAACGACTTCTGCCGTCACCCTACCGCCCTCGACCAAAGGCTCTCCGATCTTGACGTCACCACCGGATCCCACCATGAGCACTTCGTCGAACTCGATGGTCTCGCCCGTGGCCGCCTCAATCTTCTCCAGCTTGAGCTGCTCGCCTTCTTCCACGCGGTGCTGCTTGCCACCGCTTTTGATCACTGCGTACATTGTTTTGTCCTCTCAGTTAGCCTGCTCGCAAGTGAAACCGCGCCAGCGCGGGGCAGAGTCCAGGCACCGAAATCCGACCAGCTGGTCAGACCAAGGGCGCGAACAATACGCGTTCACAGGGTTCAGCGCAAGTGTGAGAATTGGTCTAGTTAGGCGCTTTGGGCGGCAAACCACCGGCAGCGACGATCTTCACGAAACCACTCCCCGTGGCAGCGACGGAACATGGCGGGCATTGCGCCACCGGCCTATACTTGCCGGGCAACAGGGGATTTTGTGTGAATGTAGCAATCAAAGACAGCGTCGCCGCTGAGTTTGCGAAGGTCGACGATGTCATCGTGGAACTCTTGCAGTCCGACGTTGAGATGGTCGAAAACATTGGCCACTACATCATCAAGGCGGGCGGCAAACGGATGCGGCCGTTATTGGTGCTTTTGTCTGCCAAGGCGCTGGGCGGCATTGAAGATGCTCACATTCGTTTTGCCGCGGTGGTCGAATTCATTCATACGGCCACACTATTGCATGACGACGTGGTGGACCTGTCCACTCTGAGGCGCGGGATGCCCACGGCCAATGCTGAATTTGGTAACGCACCCAGCGTTTTGGTAGGCGACTTTATCTACACGCGTGCCTTCCAACTGATGGTCGGACTCGCCAACATGCCCCTGCTGGCCCACATGGCTGAAACAACCAACACTATCGCCGCGGGGGAAGTAATGCAGCTCGTGCATGCAGGTGATCCCGACACTCAGGCCGACCAATACCAGGAGATCATCCGCAGAAAAACCGCCGCGCTGTTCGCGGCTGCGTGTCATGGTGCAGCACTTCTGCACGACGCCAGTGCAGACAAGGCCAATGCCTTACACGACTTCGGGATGCACCTCGGTATCGCTTTCCAGCTGGCCGATGACCTGCTCGACTACGCGGGCAACCCTGACGAGACCGGTAAAAACATCGGTGACGATCTCAGCGAAGGCAAAATTACTTTACCTCTGCTACACGCTATGAAAGTTGGCGCCGAGAAAGACCGGCGCTTTGTAGCGGACACCTTACGGAATAAAGAGGGGGGCGCTTTCGCCGATATTATGGCGATTGTGCAGCGAACAGGCGGTATCGAGGCAACGCGCGAGGCCGCCCTTCACCACCAACATATCGCCATCGCCGCACTGGACGTCCTCGAAAGCAACGAGGCGACCGCGGCACTGGGCATGATGGCGAACCGCGCGGTGGATCGTCAGGGCTAATGGCGGCCTCTACCCCGGCGTTACATGAAGCGCTGCTGCATGCCGCCTCATCTCTACGCACTCAACGCGTAGAGGAACTTTTTGACAGCACCTCCGAACGCGCCACACGATATCGCTGCAGCGCCGCAGGACTGACACTCGACTTCTCAAAGCATCTGCTGGATGACAGCGCTTGGCAGCGCCTGCTCGAGCTGGCCGATATCGAATCACTCCCTGAAGCTTTCTCCGCACTGGTTGGTGGAGAGCTGATCAACCGCTCGGAGCAGCGCCCGGCCCTTCACACCCTGCTCCGCGGCACCGCCAGCAGCCAGCACCCCGAGAAATCGCAAGAGGCCCAGGCCACGCTGACCCGCATGCAAGACTTAGTCCAGGCCATTCACAGTGGGCAGTCGACCGGTTGCACGGGGAAGCGCTTCACTGATGTCATCAACCTCGGTATCGGTGGATCGGATCTGGGTCCACGGCTGGCCTACGATGCCCTCAAGGGTTTTGATGCACCGGTGCAGGCCCATTTTGTGGCCAACATCGACCCAGAAGATCTGGATCGCACGCTGGCGCCACTGAATCCCGAGACCACACTGGTTGTTATTTGCTCCAAATCCTTCAGCACAGAGGAAACCCTGTCCAACGCTAAACGCGCCAGCGAATGGCTGCGGTCTGCTGCGCAGCCGGGTGAAGCACTGGGACGGCATTTGATAGCCGTGACCACTCAGGTCGAGCAGGCAGGTGAGTGGCACATCCCCCCTGAGCGCTGCTTCCCACTGTGGGACTGGGTCGGCGGACGCTACTCGGTATGGTCAGCCGTTGGCATCAGTATCGCCCTGGGGCTGGGCTGGTCCACGTTTCAACGTCTCCTTGAGGGCGCGCGCCGACTGGACGAGCACACCGCAACAACGTTGCCCGATGCCAATCTGCCAATGGCTATGGCGCTCCTCGAAATATGGCAAACCCATTATCTGGGCGCCAATACCCATGTCGTACTGCCGTACGCTCAAAAACTCGCTCACCTTCCAGACTTCCTGCAACAGCTCACTATGGAGAGCAATGGCAAGCGCGTCTCTCCCAAAGGACAGCCGATCGAGCATGACTCAGCACCTGTCCTATGGGGCTCTGCAGGCACCATCGGCCAACACTCTTACTACCAGCTACTGCATCAGGGCACGCGATCCTTCAGTGCCGACATCATTATTCCGTTGCGCTCTGGGAAGGGGGATATCAAGGCGCGTCGTGCGCTTGCCGCCCATGCGTTAGCGCAAAGCCGTGCTCTGATGGTCGGTCGATCAGCCGAGGACGCGCGCGCACTCGGAGCCCAGCGCGGGTTTGACGAAACCACCAGTCGACAATTTGAACTGCCGGGTAACCGCAGCCACTCTCTTATCTTGATGAGCGAAGTCAGTCCCGAGTGTCTGGGCGCGCTGATCGCTGCTTATGAGCACAAAACCTACTTTTTGGCAGTGCTGCTGGGAATCAACCCATTCGACCAGTGGGGCGTCGAGCTCGGCAAAGAAATAGCCGGTCAGATACGGGAGTTACTGGCCTCAGGCAAGAGCGAGGCTGAGCTCGATCCCGCCACTATCGCCGCCGCCAGCGCCTGGCGGGAAGCAAACGCCGACTGACCCTCACCTCAGGCGTCGATCAGCGCCAACAATTCCTCTGTCTTATCGGTCATGAGGGCAGGGTCGCCGCGTGACTCAACATTAAGCCGCACCACCGGCTCGGTGTTGGACATTCTCAGGTTAAAACGCCAGTTGTCGAAGTCCATACCCAGACCGTCGAGTTTTTCCACTGTCAAAGCCCGCGCTGAGTAACGCGCCTCCACCGCGGCGAGCAATGCGGCCGGATCCTCAACTTCGCGGTTTATTTCTCCTGAGCAGGGAAACTCAGCCTCCCGCGCCGCAACCAACTCACCCATCGAGGCCCCGGTGCGCGACATGAGCGCGGTCACCAGCAACCAGGGGATCATGCCACTGTCGCAGTAAGCAAAATCCCTGAAGTAGTGATGAGCAGACATCTCGCCGCCATACACCGCATCCACCTCACGCATGCGCTCCTTGATGAAGGCATGGCCAGTCTTACTGAGCACTGGCTCGCCGCCCGCCGTGCGCGCGATATCCTGAGTATTCCAGGTCAGACGAGGGTCATACACGATCCGCTGAGGCCCGAGCCGTGACAGAAACGCTTCCGCCAACAGGCCCACAATGTAATAACCCTCGATAAAGTGGCCGGCGCTGTCAAAAAAGAAGCAGCGGTCAAAGTCGCCATCCCATGCAATCCCCAGATCCGCCTGCTCTGCTACCACCCGCTCGGCAGTGACGGCCCGGTTCTCAACCAGCAACGGATTAGGTACGCCATTAGGAAAGTGGCCGTCCGGTTCGTGGTGGACTTTGATCAACTCGAAGGGAAGATGAGGCTCAAGTGCATCCACAACCCGCCCCGCGCCGCCGTTACCCGCCGTGCAGACAATTTTCAGCGGCTTCAGCGCGGCCACATCAACGTAGGACAGGAGATGCTCGATATACGCAGTCTGAGTACTCAACAACGACAGATCTCCGGGCGATGCGGCGGCGACAAATCGATTCGCCTCGGCCAGCGCCCGGATATCGGCCAACCCGGAGTCCCCCGAAATGGGTTTGGAAGCCTCACGAACAAACTTCATGCCGTTATAGTCTTTCGGATTGTGACTGGCTGTTACTGCAATACCACCGCCCACACCGAGATGAGCGGTAGCGAAATAGATTTCTTCTGTGCCACAGAGACCGATGTCCCGAACCGACACGCCCTGCTCTCGCAATCCCTCAATCAGAGACGCTTTGATCGCTTCACTGGTGAGACGAATGTCGTGCCCTACGACAACAGAGCCGGGCCGAATGACTTCGGCATAGGCCCGGCCAATTCGTCTGGCGATGTCCTCGTTGAGTTGATCCGGTATCCGCCCCCGAACGTCGTAGGCCTTAAAACACTCAAAAGAGTCTGACATCAATCCTGACCGTAGTAGTGCTCATAGACATGCTGGGTTGCTTCAACAAAGCCGGGAACGCTTCCGCAATCAAACCGGATGCCCTGAAACTGATAAGCGAGAACCCGGCCCTCTCGGGCCTGCGCCTGCAGCGCATCAGTCAATTGGACTTCGCCATTTTTGCCCGGGGGCGTACTGCGAATAATGTCAAAGATATCCGGGGTCAGAATGTAACGACCAATCACCGCTAGATTTGACGGTGCCTCTTCTTGCGAGGGCTTTTCCACCATGTCACTGACACGGGTGAGTCCATCACGCTCTGGCGTGCCAGCTACCACGCCGTACTTGTCAATTTCTGCCATGGGCACTTCCTGCACGGCGACAATGGAGCACTGGTACTCGTTGTAAAGCGACGCCATTTGCGCAAGTACGCCGGGGCCTTCCTGGTTGAGGCACAAATCATCGGACAGCACCACACCAAAAGGCTGGTTACCGATTAACGGCTCTCCGGTTAGGATCGCGTGGCCGAGGCCAAGCATTTCTCGCTGCCTCACCATGGTAAAAACGCCCTGATCAATCACGTCGCGGATACCCTGAAGATAGGCTTCCTTGGTTGACCCGGAGATCTGGTGTTCCAGTTCATAGCTGATATCGAAGTGGTCTGCGATGGCGCGCTTGCCGCGGCCCGTCACCAGCGCACAGTTGGTCATCCCGGCTTCGATCGCTTCCTCCACTCCGTATTGGACCAGCGGCTTGTTGACGATCGGCAGCATTTCTTTAGGCATGCTCTTGGTCGCGGGCAGAAAGCGTGTGCCGTAGCCCGCCACGGGAAACAGGCATTTACTAATCATTTCGGGCTCTCCTCCCTGCCGTAAACGTCATCGAATCGGACAATATCGTCTTCCCCTAGATACGAGCCTGACTGTACTTCGATCACTTCCAACGGATCCACTCCGCGGTTTGCCAGCCGATGCTTCATGCCAATAGGGATATACGTGGACTCATCCGGGCCGAGCGTGAGCACTTCCTCGCCTCGTGTGACTTCAGCCTGCCCCGATACCACGACCCAATGTTCGGCTCGTCGGTGGTGTAACTGCAGGGATAGGGTTTGGCCCGGCGTGACCGTCAGCCGCTTCACCTGAAACTGTTCACCCTCCACCAGAGACTCATAGCTGCCCCAGGGGCGGAACACTTTTTGATGCACCGACGCTTCGGGTCGGTCTGCGGCGATCAACGCCTCAACCACCTGCTTGATGTCCTGAACGCGATCCCGGGCGCCGACCATCACTGCATCCGCTGTTTCGACCAGCACGAGGTCCTCGACACCAATAGCGGTCACCAGTCGGCTCTCGCTACGAATATAGTTGTTACGGGCACTCTGCAGCATCACATCGCCCTCGGCGACATTCCCGTCAGAGTCTGCCTCCCCAAGCTCCCAGAGCGCCGACCAGGCACCGACATCACTCCAACCACAGTCTAGTGTGGCCACCCCCCCCTCATCGGTGTGCTCCATCACGGCATAGTCGACGCTGTCGGCAGGGCTTGCCAGAAATGCCTCCGCATTGGGCCGAATAAAGTCGAGATCGCTCTCGGCGTCGACCATCGCTCTCTCGCAGGCAGCAAGCATGGCAGGCTGATGACTGCCCAGCTCAGCTAAATAACGATCAGCCCGGAAGAGAAACAGGCCGCTGTTCCAAAAGTAGGCGCCCTCAGCCAGATAACGCTCCGCCGTGGCGGTGTCGGGCTTCTCCACGAATTCCGCCAAGTGATAGAGGCCCTCTGACACTTTGTCTCCACAGCGCACGTACCCGTAACCCGTCTCGGGTCGCGTCGGCACGACACCGAACGTCATCAGCTTGCCGTCTCGAGCGGGCTCCAGCGCGCGCGCGACCGTTGCACGGAATGTACCCGGGTCCCGGACATGGTGGTCCGCGGGCAAGACCAGCAGCAGCGCCTGAGGATGTTGCTCTTGCGCCTTAAGCGCGGCGAGCGCAATAGCCGGTGCGGTATTGCGCCCGGCCGGCTCAAGAATAATCGTCGGCGCCTCGTCGGTTTCATCCCGCAGTTGCTCAGCGACCATGAAGCGGTGGTCTGCATTGCACACCACGATAGCGGCGCTGCATTCAAGGCCGTGCAACCGCCGATGGGTCTCCTGCAGCATTGACCCCTCGCCACCCAGAGGCAAGAACTGCTTCGGCCTTGCGGCACGAGACACTGGCCAGAGCCGGCTGCCAACGCCACCTGACAGTAAAACGGGAATCAACATAGATAGACACAAGGGGATGATGAGGTGAGGGATGCTACTGCATGTGCCGAAATCCGTCACCCGGCAGGATTTCCAGGCAATATCAGTCACTCTCGCGAACACCCGCAGGAACATGCAGACAATAGGGCCGCGCGACAGCCAAGAGCCCGAGCCGCGAGAATATGTGCAAATAAGGCTATCAGCCCTCGAGAGTCCGCAGACAGCAGCCTACTAAGACACCGCAGCCTCACAGGCGCCGGGTTGAGCGCGGGTCCGCTGGATCGTGTGCAGGGCTTCCTCTACAATTGGCCCTCGCAACAGCATCCGCCGCGGCAATATGCGTGTCGCGCATGAGATATCACGCCATCCTGACTGGAAGCCTCCCCGCATGACCGAGCGCGCCCCTTTTTCACCGCAGTCTCAGTACGACAAGGCCGAGCTAGTGGCCTGCGGTCTGGGAGAGCTGTTTGGTCCTGGAAACGCCCAATTGCCCGTCGACAACATGCTGATGGTAGATCGCATCAGTCATATCAGCTCTGAGGGTGGCGCTGCTGACAAGGGGGAACTGATCGCTGAACTCGATATTCATCCAGACCTCTGGTTTTTTTCCTGCCATTTCCCGGGTGATCCGGTCATGCCGGGGTGTCTGGGCCTCGATGCCATGTGGCAGTTAGTTGGATTTTTCCTCGGCTGGCGCGGCAACCCTGGGCGCGGGCGGGCGTTGGGTTGTGGCGAAGTGAAGTTCACTGGTCAGATCCTGCCCAGTCACAAACAAGTTCGATACCACATCCATATGAAACGCGTGATCGAGCGGAAACTGGTGATGGGTATCGCCGACGGCTCTGTGTCAGTAGATGGCGAGACGATTTATACCGCCTCGGACCTCCGCGTGGGCCTGTTCCAGAATACGGGGTCCATGTAATGACCGAGCGAGTTGTCATTACGGGTTTGGGCATTATCTCTTGCCTCGGCAATGACGCCGGTGAGGTGAGGGATGCACTGTTCAATGGACAGTCGGGTATCTCGGTGCGACAGGATCATATCGATGCCGGCATGCGATCCCACATCGCAGGCACGCCACAAATTGATCTGGCAGAGCATATCGATCGCAAGCGATGGCGATTTATGGGAGACGCCGCGGGCTACGCCTATCTGAGCCTGCAGCAGGCCATTGCCCACGCAGACCTTACCCCGGCGCAGGTCTCCAACCCTCGAACGGGAATCGTCGCGGGCTCCGGGGGCGCCTCCTCTGCCAACCAAGTAGAGGCAGCCGACATTCTCAGAGACCGAGGGATCCGCCGCGTAGGGCCCTACCGTGTGACACAAACGATGGGCAGCACTGTTTCGGCTTGTCTGGCCACACCTTTCGAGATTAAAGGTGTCAACTACTCCATGTCCTCGGCTTGCTCAACCAGTGCGCACTGTATCGGTCATGCCATGGAACTGATCCAATTGGGCAAGCAGGACGTCGTCTTTGCGGGTGGCGGGGAAGAATTACACTGGACCATGAGCGCGCTGTTTGATGCCATGGGGGCATTGTCCAGCCAGTACAACGAGACGCCCGAGCGCGCCTCCCGAGCCTATGACGCCAACCGTGACGGGTTTGTGATCGCCGGGGGTGGCGGCATGCTGGTAGTGGAGTCACTCAGCCACGCTGAGGCCAGAGGCGCCAACATTCTGGCGGAACTAGTGGGCTACGGCGCCACATCTGATGGCTACGACATGGTCGCACCCTCTGGTGAAGGCGCAGTTCGCTGCATGCAACAGGCCATGAGCGGTCTGGCAGGCGAAATCGACTACATCAACGCGCACGGCACCAGCACCCCCGCTGGTGACATTCAAGAGCTCAACGCTTTGCGTACGGTGTTTGGCAATGAGGCTCCGGTCATCGGCTCCACCAAATCGCTTTCAGGGCATTCACTCGGCGCTGCGGGCGTGCAAGAGGCCATCTACTCATTACTCATGTTGGAAGACGACTTTATTGCGGCGTCAGCCAATATAGAGACGCTCGATGAAGGTGCTGAGGGCATGCCCATCGCGATGGAGCGGATCGACAGTGCCGGGCTAAATCAGGTGATGTCCAACAGCTTTGGCTTTGGCGGCACTAATGCCACACTGATCTTCAGGCGCCACACACCCTGAAGCCAGCCTAGGCTGAACGTTAAGCTCGCAAGCTCAGAGCGCCGATAGTGGGATCACCTCCAGCCAATCTCCCTCCGCCACCGTTTTACCGGGCGCTATCACGGCTACCCCGTCTGCCTCACTCAGACTGGTCAGTACCGCGGAGCTCTGGCTCCCTGTGAGATTCGCCCGCATCGCTTCTCCAGATCCCGACAGTCTCACGCGGAGGAATTCCTGCCGGGTACCGGGACGCGGCAGGGCGAAGCCTGCTCTGACGGGGAAACGAGGGCTCGGCACCGCGCACCCTCCCTGACGCCTGATTAACCATGGCTTGGCCACCAGCGCGAAAGTAACAAAAGCGGAGACGGGATTACCGGGCAAGCCAAAGATTGGTGTGCCACACACCTGTCCAAAAGCGAGGGGCTTCCCTGGCTTGATAGCCAGCTTCCAGATATCAAGCGCGCCCCTTTCTTCAATTTGACCCCTCACATGGTCCTCTTCGCCGACCGAGACGCCGCCCGCAGTGACAACGCAGTCGGCAGCTTCGGCTGCGTGCTCGAGGGCCTCGCCAATCTGTCTGGGGTCATCAGGGAGATTGCCCATGTCTACGACGGTCATCCCCAAAGATCGAATCTGGGCAGCCAAACTGAGCCGATTACTGTTGAAGATTTGTCCGGGGCCCAGCTCCCCACTACCCGGCTCACGCAGCTCGTCACCAGTGGTCAATACGGCGACGCTGAGGGGCGCAAAGACCAAGACTGTATCGATACCGACTGAGGCAAGCAGGCCAATATCCTGAGGCCGTAACCGCTGCCCCTGAGCCACCAGCTGATCCCCCGGCTGGATATCGTCTCCTCGTCGTCGAATATGCTGACCGGGCCGGGCTCCGGGCAGAGAAACCCGATCTGATTCAACAGTCGCATCCTCTTGCAGGATCACCGCGTCGGCGCCTGCGGGTATTTCGGCACCCGTAAAGATTCGGGCGGCCGTGCCCGCCACAAGGGGGGTGGGTGCGGTCCCTGCGGGTGCACGCTGGCTGACGACAAGCGTGCCCGGGACATCGCCGCTAGCAACGGCATAACCATCCATAGCGCTGTTATCGGCAGGGGGGACGGCTATGTCAGCATGCACGACCCCGGCACAGTAGCGATTCATGGCAGTGCCGAGGCTTATCTGCTCCTGCTCCGGGACCGCCACTGCTGTGGCAAGGATGCGCTCGAGCGCTTCTGGCAGCGGCGTCAGTGCCATGGGTCAATGACCTCGCAAGACTCCTACAAAGTTGCATGGGCGGTGCTCACTATCGAGCTGATCTTTCAGTACGCCTTCCCACGCTGTACGGCAGGCACCGGTTGAACCAGGCATACAAAAGATTACCGTGCCATTGGACATACCCGCCAAAGCCCTCGACTGCACGGTCGAAGAGCCGATTTCCACAAGGCTCAGAGCGCGAAACACCTCGCCAAAACCATCAATAGTCTTGTCAAATAAAGGCGATAGCGCCTCGGGCGTAGAATCCCTGCCAGAGAATCCGGTGCCACCTGTCGTCAAGATGACTTCGACTTTCGGGTCGGCGATCCAGCGTGAAACGATGGCGCGAAGCTGATACACATCGTCGATTACAATCTGTCGATCAGCGATAACGTGACCCGCGGCCACAAGCGCCTCTTCCAGATACGCGCCGGATGTGTCTGACTCCCTTGTCCGAGTATCGCTAACGGTCAGAACCGCCACGTTAAGCGTCGTACTCACAGCGACCACCTCTTATGCATCCACATATAGCTCAATGTAGCGTCGAACTGCACGAGGAACAAATTCTCGCCAGCTCAGCTGTTGTATACCGAACTGATGCCGAAGCTCAGCGCAATCAAGGCTCAGGCTAGTGGGCTTATCGCCAGTCGGTTGAACCAGCTCCATCAGCTCTCGCGCCTGAGTAAAAGGTTGGTACTGAGAGGCATTAGCCAGCACCGTCTCCATAAATGAATACAGATTGACCTCTCCAATACCGCTGTAATGGTAGAGCCCCGACCGGGGCGCCCCGGCCCCTATCTGATCGATGATGCCATGCATAACCCGTGCGACCTCCGCAACGTGCACCGGGCTTCCCCTGACTTGCTCGCTCACCTTGATGCGGTCGCCACGAGCCAGCGCATCCAGCGCTCTTGCAAGCGGGTTTGGCCGGCGCCCCCCAAACATCAGACCCAGTCGCAACACAAAGAGATCCTCCAGCGCTGCCTCAAGCAGCTCTTCGACCTCAATCAGGGTCTTACCCACTGGGTCAGTGGCATCAGGCTGGTCACTCTCACGATACGGTCGGGTCAAATTCCCCGAAAACACACGGGCGCTGGACAAATAGAGATAGCTGACTCGGTCCCGCGCAGCGAGCTCGGCAAGCCATCTCGTGCGCTCAACATCTGGCTGACCCACCGGGTCGACACCGTCGATCTGGGTTACCAGCCGGGCATCCAATATCAGGTCTATCGGTTCGCGACGAATGAGCTTTTTGACCTGCCTTTCGCGACGCCAACGGGTGGCATCCATATCGACGCCCACAATTTCGTGGCGCATGAGTGGAGAGGCAAACGACCTGAGGGCGTAGCCAAGGGGCGAATCAAGGCCCAAGACCAATATGCGCATAGAAAATCAGGACGCCCTCGGCGCCAAGTACAATCCGAAACCTGCTTAAAAGGGAATATCGTCTTCTGGGAAGTCTATCGGCGCGGGATCTGCCGCTGCTGGGGCGCTGCTCGCCGCCGGCGCACTCTGATAGCCCCCGCCATCACTCGCCGCACCGCGGCTGTCGAGCATTTGCATTTCCTGAGCGACGATTTCGGTCGTATAGCGATCCTGGCCAGACTGATCCTGCCATTTTCGCGTTCTCAGGGACCCCTCGACGTACACTTTAGAGCCTTTACGCAGGTATTCCGCTGCGATCTCGGACAGGCGATTGAAAAACACGATGCGGTGCCACTCTGTCCGCTCCTGCTGCTCGCCAGTGTTTTTATCGCGCCAGCTTTCTGAGGTGGCGAGACTGATGTTGGTCACGCCACCGCCGGAAGGCAGTACACGGTGCTCTGGATCGTTGCCCAGATTGCCGACCAATATGACTTTGTTAATGCCGCGCGAGGCCATAGGGTTCTCCCTTCCTGCACCCGGAGCGCTCGCAAATCCAGCTCACGGGTCTATGTGATTGACGTAAGGACTATAGCAACGCTGCCCGTCTGGGGGTACATCATTCTCCAACAATTGCGCGCTTAAACTGCCACTGCCGGGGCGCGTCCATAACGCCATAGACCGATTAACCAGAATACAGTCAGTCCGGCGAGGACAGCCACCAGCGCCGGAGCCCCCCCCAAGTGCAAAGCACCGCCCCCCAGCACACCCCCCGTAAAAACGCCCAAAAACTGGGCGCTGGAGAAGATGCCCATCGCCGTCCCACGCAGCGAGATCGGAGCGAAAATCGATACCAATGCCGGCAGGATAGTCTCGAGTGCGGTAAAGCCCGCAAAGAACAGCACCAACCCCAAGCCCAGTGTGGTCAGCGACACCGCCCACACCGCCACCATGAGTCCGGCCACGGTCAGCAGTACCGTCAGCGCCAACAGCGACCGGGGATCCTCTAGTTCACGGCGCCACCTGACGAGAATGGCGATGCCGGGAATGGCCGCACAGAGGGTGGCCAGATACATCCAAGCGTGATGCTCGGGCGCCAAGCCTACCTGCTCAGTCATTACAGAGGGAATCGCAGTAAAGGCTGCCATCAACAACAGGTGCAAACAGAAAATGCTGGCGTAGAGGATGCCAAGCCCTCGGCCCCACAGGGCCTCGCCAAGCCGCTCTCGATCGGCAATGTGAGCTCTGCCTGCCTCGCTGAGTTGTGGGGTGGCAGGCAACCAGAAGAGCACAACCATGAGACCCAACCCTCCCATCACAGCGGTGACCTCAAACACCCGTGGCAAACCACCCCAAGCAGCAAGAATAGGGCCCAGAACCAGCGCCAGCGCAAACGACACGCCGATGCTGACGCCGATAATGGCAGAGGCTTTGGTGCGTTGCTCGACGCGGGTATAGTCCGCCGCCAAGGCCATAGTGGCAGACGCAATGGCGCCAGAGCCCTGCAGCAGTCGGCCAATCGCCAGACCTGTCAGCGTGTCAGCCGCCGCCGCGACCACACTGCCGAACACCAACAAACACAAACCCCCTAAGATCACGGGTTTGCGGCCGACCTGATCCGATAGCCAACCCAGCGGAACTTGCAGTGCAGCCTGCGTCAAACCGTAGGCGCCCAGTGCGAGGCCAATGCTCGCAACATTAGACCCCCCCAGTTCCTGGGCGTAGACGGCAAACAGGGGCAGCACCATGAAGAGGCCCAGCATGCGCAGGCAGTACAGACTGGCCAAACCCAGCACAGCACGGCGTTCCAGGGCAGAAAAGGGTTCTTTGGCTAGCACGGTATCCGTCGCTCGGGCGGTTCCGCAGTGTATCACGCGGTCAAAAAGCGGACGCGGTGCGTCCGCAGTGGCCGGATCCTCGTATACTGTCTGATTGGCAGTTTTTCAGCGGGTCAGAAACATGGATACCATCGAGGTTCGCGGCGCGCGCACCCACAACCTCAAAGATGTCGACCTTGATATCCCTCGAGACAAACTGGTGGTGATTACCGGTCTGTCCGGATCGGGCAAGTCGTCGCTGGCATTCGACACCCTCTATGCCGAAGGGCAGCGTCGCTATGTTGAGTCGCTGTCGACCTACGCGCGTCAGTTTTTATCAATGATGGAAAAGCCCGACGTAGACCACATTGAGGGGTTGTCACCTGCCATATCGATCGAGCAAAAATCGACCTCGCACAACCCCCGTTCCACCGTCGGCACCATCACTGAAATTTATGATTATCTCCGCCTGTTGTTCGCTCGCGTAGGTGATCCCCGCTGCCCGACACATGGCGTCACGCTCAAAGCGCAAACCGTGACCCAGATGGTCGACGCCGTGCTGGCGCTCCCCGAGGGCAGCAAGCTCATGCTGCTCGCCCCCGTGGTGCGCGACCGCAAAGGCGAGCACCTACACGTGTTTGAGCAGATGCGGGCTGCCGGTTTTATCCGCGTACGGGTCGACGGCATTGTGGTGGACCTCGACGACGTCCCCACACTCGACAAGAAGAAAAAACACCGTATCGACGTGGTGGTCGATCGATTCAAGGTGCGGGACGACCTTAAGCTGCGCCTCGCAGAGTCCTTCGAGACCGCATTGGAGCTGACCGATGGCGTGGCAGCTATCGCGCCCATGGAGGGCGACGACCCGGAGACACTATTCTCTGCCCGCTATGCCTGCCCCAGCTGTGGCCACTCCATTGACGAGCTCGAGCCGCGCCTGTTCTCTTTCAATAATCCAGCCGGCGCCTGCAACAGTTGTGATGGATTGGGCGTGACGCAGTTTTTCGACGAGAGCCGTGTAGTGTTGCACCCCGAAGCCAGCCTAGCCGAGGGCGCCATCCGCGGCTGGGATCGCCGCAATGTGTACTACTTTCACCTACTCAGGTCGCTTTCTAAGCACTACGGCTTCGACATGGACAAACCGTTCGACAAGCTCTCGCAAAAGCACCGCGACATCATTCTTTACGGGAGCGACGGAGAGGAAATCGAATTCTCCTATGTGAATGATCGCGGCACCGTTTTCAAACGTCGTCACGTGTTTGAGGGAGTGATCCCCAATATGGATCGCCGATATCGCGAGACTGAGTCTTCATCGGTGCGCGACGAACTCGCCAAGTACGTCTCGACCGCAGCCTGTAAGGCCTGCGACGGCACCCGCCTCTGTGAAGATGCGCGCAGCGTGTTCGTGGACGGGCGCACTTTGCCAAGCATTACTGCGCTGCCGGTGGGAGATGCACAAGCTTACTTTGACGCACTCGAACTCACGGGACGTCAGGGCAAAATCGCTGACAAAATTCTCAAGGAATTACGAGCGCGCTATCGCTTTCTGGTTGATGTGGGGCTCAATTATTTAACGCTGAACCGGAGCGCCGAGACGCTCTCGGGGGGCGAGGCGCAGCGTATCCGACTGGCCAGTCAGATTGGCGCCGGTCTGGTCGGCGTGATGTACATTCTTGACGAGCCGTCGATCGGTCTCCACCAGAGGGACAACGCGCGCCTGCTCAGTACTCTGATTCATCTCAGAGATCTGGGCAATACGGTGTTGGTCGTCGAGCACGACGAGGACGCGATTCGCAACGCCGACCATATTATCGACATCGGACCGGGCGCCGGCGTCCACGGTGGCGAGGTGGTGGTCTCCGGCACGCTGCAGGATATCGTCGGCCACCCCGCGTCACTGACAGGTGCCTATCTCTCGGGAGAGCGGTGCATTGCTATTCCAAAGGCTCGCAGGCCAGTTGACCCCATGCGCCTTATCAGCATTCACGGAGCCAGTGGTAACAACCTGCAGGATGTGCAACTGGAACTACCTATTGGCCTACTGACCTGCGTCACAGGTGTGTCAGGATCTGGTAAATCGACGCTGATCAACGGCACGCTATATCCGCTTGCCGCCACTGCGCTCAATGGCGCAACGACGCTGAAAG